>JACFOH010000003.1:58260-75303 GCA_019454405.1 Promineifilum sp. | reverse complement strand
GTAGACAAAATCGCCAGTTTGGAACCAGGCGCTGGTGATTGAGGAACGGTGTCAGTCGTTACGATCTCCTTAATCTCCGGGACGGCCTCCAGGCGCTCCAGGCCACCGTGAAGAAACACTCCGTGAGTGCAAACAACGTAGACTTCCTCAAGGCCGCGCTCAAGTAACAGCCGGGTAAGCTCGATGATGGTACCGCCGGTGGCGATCTCATCATCATGGATAATGGCGCGCTTAAAGCCTGACACCTGCCGTCCGATCAAGCCTTCATACTCTACTTGAGTGTCAGAGATACGGGTCTTGTTCGCAGTGGCCAGCCTCATGCCAAGCATCTTGGCGAAGCGTGCCGTTGACTTGGCGCTACCCATGTCGGGAGCGACAACAACGGTATCCGATGGGCTGAAGTGTTTGGCCCGGAAATGATCGGCAAAAAGGCCGCGCGCCGTCAAGGGATCGGCCGGAACGCTGAAAAAGCCATGGACCTGCGGTGAGTGAAGCGTCATCGTCATGATGCGCGTTGCGCCGGCGGTACACAGTAAATCGGCCACAAGACGGGCGGTAATCGAGATGCGAGGGGCATCCTTCTTATCAGATCGAGCGTAGGAAAAATAAGGAATAACGGCATGGATCTCTTTGGCAGCAGCGCTCTTGGCGATGTCGAGCATCATGAGCAACTCCATAAGATGGTCACTCACCGGCGGCACAAGGGATTGAACGATATAAACAGACCGGCCACGGACACTGGCGCCCAACTGAACAAAGAGGTTGTCGTTACTAAACCGCGAGAAATGGGTTTTCTCAAGCTCAATTCCTAAATTTTCGGCGATGGCGGCAGCTAAGGATGGATTGGAACGACCGCTGAACAATCGAACTTCACTCTGGTCGAGTGGTTGAGACACGCTCATGACTATCCCTCCGGGGAATTAACCTTAGCGAAGCAAAACAATACCAGCATAGTATAGCCTAATTATCGGCCACGTCTGGTGCAGGTCTTGGCTATCAATTCAGGCCGAAAAGCTAAAGGAGTATCAGTCATCGTTACATCTAGTCAAAACGAGCATCTATAGCCATCGCCTCATATAAAAGAGCTAGATATCGCTGTTTTGATATTTCAATCGCGCCAAGGCGCTCAAGGTGGGGTGTCAAAAACTGAGTATCCAGTAGCGAGAAGTGGCGTTGACGCAAGCGCTCGACGAGATAGTAGAGAGCGACCTTGCTGGCGTTGACCCGGCGACTGAACATACTCTCACCGGCGAATAAACCACGCAAACCGACGCCATAGAGGCCACCTACCAGTTCGCCCTCGCGCCATGTTTCGACGCTATGCGCGAAACCCAGCTCATGAAGCCATATATAAGCCTCGACGATCTCGTCGCTGATCCACGTTTCCTCACGGCCGGGGCCAGATGCGGCACAAGCAAGAATCACCTCGGGGAAAGCGGTATTAAACCGAACCTCATATTCATTGGATCGAATCAGACGCATCAATGATCGGGACACATGTAAGCCGTCGAGCGGCAGGATGGCACGGGGGTCGGGAGAATACCAATAGATCTGACCATCCTCATGAGCCATAGGGAAAACACCCTGGGCGTAGGCAGAAAGAAGCAGTTCAGGAGATAGGATCATTTTGAATAAGATAGCCGGCACGTTTCAGTACCGGATAATCAATAAGTTGACTATAATTTTGTCAAAGCCATCGCTCTGGACAAGTGAACCATGTATGATATTGAACAATTGCGCCATGACGAGTTCCCTCATTCGGCCGAACTCGCTTATTTGAATCATGCAGGCATTGCCCCTCTTCCGCAACGTACCAAGCGGGAAACTCAACAAGCAATCGAACGACTATCCAATAATCCAACTGATTTCTTTGGTAAATACGCTTCACCTGCCTTCGAAGCGCTCTATGCAGCGATCGCTCGCCACATCAACGCCGCATCCCCTGGCGAGATCGTAGCGGCGACATCGACGAGCGCAGCCCTTAACGCCATTGCTCAGGCTGTGGAATGGCAACCGGGTGACAATATTTTATTCTGCGATCTTGAATTTCCTTCCAACGCTTATCCATGGATGAGTCTGGCGCGCGACGGGGTGGAGGCGCGTCGGGTTCCGTCTGACAATGGTGGACTGACCTTGGCGCGTGTCGAGCAGTATGCCGACGGCCACACGCGCGCTGTAGCCGTCAGCGCGGTGCAATTCTTCACCGGACACCGGGCTGATCTGACGGAGATCGGACGATTCTGTCGCCAGAACAATATCTTGTTCATTGTCGATGCCATCCAGGCCATCGGCCACATGACGTTCGACGTTCAGGCAATGAACATCGATGTCCTGGCAACTGGAGGGATGAAGTCATTAATGGCTCTGCCCGGGACCGGATTCCTCTACGTGCGCGAAGCTGTGGCGGAAGCGACGCGACCGCGGCTAGTCCACGGCAACTCCACAGTTGATTATATACACTGGCTGGCTTACGATTTGACGATGCAGCCGGGTGCGGGTCGATTCGCCAGCGGGACACCCAATGTAGCCGGTCTATTGAGTATTGCTCCCAGTCTAAAGCTCATTGCTGAATTGGGGCCGGACAACATCGACGCCCATACGACGGCGTTGACTCGGTACACGGGAGAGGCTCTAAAGCGCGAAGGCTATGAGATCATCACACCGCTGGACGCTGCCGGCCCAATCTTGACATTTCGCTCGCGCTACGACAGCGAGACAACAGATCGGTTGGTCAGTTATCTTGAGCAAAATCGCGTCGTGGTGTGCAAGCATCTCGACGCGGGAACAGACGCGTATATCCGGGTGTCGTTCCATTGCTATAACATAGCGGAAGAGGTCGACCGATTCATGGAGGCATTGCAAGGCTTCGTCAATTGAAGTCGATCCATGGTTCATGATCCTGGTTGCTCTCCCACCATTGGCGAATGCGGCCACCAATTGGCCTGCCGATGATCCGCTCCAGCTCGTATACCACCTGCCACAAGCGGGCGAAGTCAACCCCTGTGCCGAGGCCGATCTTAAAGGCCAGAAAAACCAGGTCTTCAGTGGCCAGGTTACCGGCTGCGCCGGGCGCGAAAGGACATCCCCCCAGCCCGCCGACGCTGGAATCAAAGATACGGATACCGGCCTGGAAAGCTGTTGTCGCATTAGCCAGGCCAAGTGCCTGTGTGTCATGCAGGTGGACCGCCAGCCGCTCGATCTCGATGCGGCGGGCGATTAGGTCAATAAGACGGCCGACAGACAGTGGATCAGCGTGACCAATAGTATCGGCGATGGCGATCTCATCAACGCCCCAATCAGCGATCTCCTGCACAACGGCCAACGTCTTGTGGGGCGATATGATGCCCTCAAAAGGGCACACCCAGGCGGTCATGACATAGAAGCGAGTGCGGATGCCATCATGTCGGGCGCGGTCGACGAGGAAGCGCGCGGTGTCCAGGGCTTGACGCGAAGTGTTATGGGTATTACGCAAGCTGAAGGTCTCGCTAACGGCCGCGCCAAAAGCCATTGACCGGCAGCCTTGGGCCCGGGCGCGATCATAGCCACGTTCGTTGAATACCAAACCCACAAGCTCGATCCCATGGTCGTCATAGCGCTCGACGACTTCAGCCATCACCTCGTCAGCGTCAGCCAATTGAGGAACGTTCTGAGGACGAACGAAACTGGTGACTTCGATGTGGCGTAGGCCGGCATCAACCAGTCCATCGATCAGCCGCTCTTTTTGAGCGGCCGTCAGGCGAGCGGCTTCGTTTTGCAAGCCATCTCGAGGCCCTACCTCATAAATTTTGAGGAGATCGTTCATCGATCATACAGCTCTGGATGCTCTCGAAAAACGCGAGCGTATCGCAACACGTCAGGGAATTCCCATCAGCTTCCGCCGGTTCATCTTTCCAGGGCAGATGTATCGCCTTCATCCTGGCCCAAGGCACGCGCCTTCAGGATGCGGCGCATGATCTTGCCCGAACGAGTTTTGGGCAACGCATCCACGAACTCAACCGACGCCGGTTTTGCGATTGGTCCCATTTCATGGCCGACATGGTCGATCAATTCACGGCCCAATTTCTCCGAAGGCGCGAACCCCTGACGCAGAATACAATAAGCTTTAATCACATGACCACGCAATTGATCAGGAACTCCGATGACGGCCGCCTCCGCGACCGACGGGTGACTAACTAATGCGCTCTCAACCTCGGCTGTTCCCAGCCGGTAGCCGGAGACCTTGATGACGTCATCGATGCGGCCGATGACCCAGATATAGCCGTCCTCATCTTTGCGAGCGCTATCACCGGGCAAATACCAACCTTGCTCGTCGTAGCGGCTCCAATACTGCTGCACATAGCGGTCGGGATCGCCAAAGATCGTGCGTAACATAGCGGGCCATGGCGACTGAATGACCAAATAGCCTTCTTCATTGGGGGCGACTGGTTCACCCTCTTCATTAACAACATCCACCTTAATGCCTGGGAACGGCTTCGTCCCCGAGCCAGGCTTAAGAGGTGTGACCGGCAAAGGCGTGATCATGAACATACCTGTTTCGGTCTGCCACCATGTGTCCATGATAGGGCAGCGCTCTTTGCCGATAACAGTATAGTACCATCGCCAGGCCTCCGGGTTAATTGGCTCGCCAACCGAACCTAACAGGCGCAGCGTAGACAGGTCATGAAGCTCGGGCCAGCTATCGCCAAAGCGCATAAGTCCGCGAATAGCTGTCGGAGCCGTGTAGAGAATCGTGATACCGTACTTCTCCACCAGCGACCACCAACGATCGGGGTTCGGGTGGGTGGGCGCACCCTCGTACATGAAACTGGTTGCGCCTAGAACAAGAGGAGCATAGACAATATAGCTATGTCCAGTAACCCAGCCGGGATCGGCCGCGCACCAGTAAATATCGTGTGGTTTGATGTCAAACACCCATTTGAGCGTGATAGCCGTGCCAACCATGTAGCCGCCATGAGTGTGGAGGATGGCCTTAGGACGCCCGGTGGTACCCGAGGTATAGAGCATATAGAGCGGATCTTCGGCATTCATGTGCTCCGTCGGCGTCTTGGGATCGGCAATGGGCAGGGCCATTAATTCATGATACCAGCGATCGCGATCGGGTATCATCTCGACAGGTTGTCCGGTTCGCTTAACAACGATGACGCTCTGGATCGGATTAGATTTCTCCAGAGCCTCATTAACTATCTTTTTCAATTCTACAGTCTGGCCACGTAACCAGGCCCCGTCACACGTAACCAGGACCTTTGAGCTACTGTCCATGATCCGATCATAGAGGGCTTCGGTGGAGAAGCCGCCATAGACAACAGAGTGAATCGCCCCAATTTTCGCACAAGCCAGCATAGCGATGGCCAGTTCAGGGATGCGGCCCATGTAAATAGTCACCCGGTCGCCGCGGCTGACCCCTTGTGAATGTAAAACGCCGGCAAATTTCGATACCTCATGATTGAGTTGCTGGTACGTATAAGTGCGTGAGTCGCCGGGTTCGCCCTCAAAGATAAGCGCGGCTTTGTTACGGACTTCAGTCCGTAGATGGCGGTCCAGAGCATTATGAACGATATTAACCTGTGCCCCATCAAACCATTTATAGAAGGGGGCATTGCTGTCATCAAGAACAGAATCCCAAGGCTTGTACCATTCGAAATTTGCAGCGGCTATGCGCCCCCAAAAGCCAGATAGATCAGCCTCAGCTTCGGCGTAAACTTTGTCGTAATCCGGTATAATAGCATGAGCCTTAACCTCAGGAGCCGGATAGTAGACTTCCCCGTGCAAATTGTTCTCTTGAGACATGTTCCCTCCGCAGGATCATCGATGGTTCGTGACAATAACTAAACGAGTTGTGACCGGTTAAGTATAATAGCCAGATTCCGATTCGTAAAATGGAAAGGACGATATGAGCAAACGGAAAATCGTTATCATCGGCGCGGGCAGCGCCAGTTTCGGGCCGACAACGTTGGCCACCATCGTCAGAAATCAAGCGCTACGTGGCAGCGAGCTAGCATTGGTCGATCTGGACGAGCAAGCTGTCACCAACGCGGCACGTGTGGCGACACGAATGAGCGACGCCTGGGGCGCAGATATGACGATCTCCGCAACCAGCGATCGGCAAGAGGCTTTGCCCGGTGCGACCCACGTCGTCGTCTCTATCGAGGTACCGCCGCGGGAAGAGCTGTGGCGACTGGATTGGGAAATCCCCGTGCGGCATGGGTTACGCCAACCTTACAGTGAAAACGGCGGGCCGGGCGGCATGATGCACACATTCCGCCAGGTTCCCGGCCATATAGCGATAGCAAAGGACATGGAAGAGCTATGCCCTGAGGCGTGGGTCATTCTCTTCAGTAACCCGCTGCCGCGCCTCGTGCGAGCCATCCGCAAATATACGAACATCAAGGTCGTGGGCAAGTGCCATCAGATCAATGTCGGCTACGCATTGGTGGCCGCGCTACTGGGAAAGAAGTATGGCATCGATGTACCGGATAATGTTGTGCTGCATTCCGACCCGGCCAATGTCGCAGTTATCCATACACTATCGCAAGCCGGTCGGGAACGCTTTGCTATCACATCGGCGGGGCTTAACCATTTTATCTGGCTGATCGACATCCATGATCGAGAAACCGGTGAAGACCTCTATCCGGCGCTGAGGGCCGCTGCTCAATCGGCAGGAAGGCCAGGTGGCGTGCCGGGCACGCTTGAACCGTTGGCGCTTGACATGTTCCGGCTATTCGGCCGCCTGCCTATCGCTGGTGACACCCATCTATCGGAATACCTTCCATGGCTTTATGATCCGGCGGCCAGGCCATGGGAGACGTACCAACTACCCCTCTACGATTGGGGCGGCAATGAAAGCGTGCGCGAGGCGTTGCAGTCGATCATGGCGGCGATGGCTTCAGGAGATATGTCGGTTGACGGGATGCGTGATGCGCCCAGCGAGGGGGCGACCGAGTTGATTGCAGCCTTGGGAGGCGATGATGCGTACATCGATGAAACGGTCAATGTACCTAACCAGGGAGCCATCTCGAACCTGCCTGATGAGACCATTGTTGAACTGCCGGCCGTCGTAGGCTCGTTCGGCATCCGACCGGCACAGATCGGCGCATTGCCGGCCCCTATTGCCGAGTTATGCCGGCGTGAAGCGGCCCTGGTGGAACTGGTCGTCGATGCGGCCGTTACGGGCGATCGGGATATAGCGTTACAAGCGCTGACACTCGATCCCATGATCAACGATATCGGCCGTGCGCGGGCGATTCTCGACGATTACCTCAAAGAATTCGCGAAGTATTTACCGCAATTCCGCTAGAAAGCGCTGCTCTCCAAGTGTCAGAAGGCGGCGCTCAAGCCCGATAGCCTGACCCGTACCGACCCCCGCCGGCCCTACCGGTGAGGGTCGGGGCTAGTTTTCCTCTTCAGTCGGAGCGGGCACGGTGGTGGCATCCATTTGGGAGCTATCGCCGTCGGCCCCGGCCTCCGGTTCAAACAGGTATCCACAATAGGGACAGATGTCCCAGTGCAGTTCGAGAGGTGAGTTGCAGACCGGACACGGCTGACGCAAATGCGTATGGCAATGAGGACACAAGTACCAGTTTGGTTGAGTCGGTCGCGCGCAGGTGGGGCAAACCGGCTTGTCTTCGATCTGTTGCAGCAAAGCTTCTTGCTCCAATGCGCGATCGTAGGCATCGAGCAAGGTCTGCCGCGGCCTCAGTAACAGATAGATCACCAAACCGATAGCCGGCAGCAAGGCAACGACCAACACAGTGAAAAAGGCCGCCAAACCGGATCGGGACCGCGCCCGAATATCACGAAAGGCCCAAATGACAACGGCCAACCACAAAACCAGCAGGATACCACCGGCAACGCCCAGAATAATGGCCAGGTACGATTGTAGAAATTCGGCGAGATACATAGCTGAATCCTCTAGCCGATATCATAACATAAGGGAAAGAAAAAGCCCCTGGGAAAATCCAGAGGCTTATGTTCGAACATGATTTTAGGGGGTATCAACCAGCGATCACACGCCTTGCTGCTGTTCTTTCTGTGTCTTGCGGGTGCGGCGAGCGGCCTTTTTCCTGGCGATGCGATTCAATTCGCTCTTGGACACGAACCAGCGCTTGCGACGTACATCGGTCAGCAGGCGACTCTTGACCACCTCACGGCTGAAGCGGCGCAACAATTGCTCCTGTGATTCGTCAGATCGTAATGTTACCTTCGGCAGAGTATTCACCCCCTTCGTCTAATGGACTTTGATTTGATTGCTTGACAAGTCTACCATAACCATTTAACAGGTGCAATGATGATAAAATGGTTAATCCAGTTATAATGAGGGCGTACGGTTCGCGTGAGCCATCAATCACACGAGGCATAGTTTTCAAGGAGGTACAATCGATGGAACCGGTCGGTATCGCGATTTTCGTGATTTTCATCCTGCTTATCCTCACAGCGGTTTTCGCGCCACGAATCGAACGTAAACGCCAACAAGGCTGATATGCCCATGAACCGCGACTCGCATGGGCAGCGTGGTATTCACCTCGCCATCGTTCTGGCGTTCTTGCTGCTCGGCAGCATATTTTGGGCAGGATCGCCGGCTGCGGCAGAATGGTCGGCAGAGATGAACCCTGATGCCGTACTCATCGTCCGCATCTATTACGATAAAGTCAGCGATCTAAACCAGCTATCAGCTTATGATGTATGGGAATACAACAACCAACAGGAGCATTACGTCCTGGCCGCAGTGGATTACATCGGTTATCTAACGCTCCTGGATTCAGGGTGGCATGTCGAGACCGATCAGGAAATCGGGGCACGATTCAACAACCGCGAGAAGCTTTTCACTAATTTCTACGGCGGCTATCGCACCGTCGAAGAACTATACGCCGATCTGCAAACCATGAACCTCGCCGCCCCTGACCTATCGGAGCTGGTTCAGTATGGTCAGAGCCACTGCCTGCTCCAGGGAAGCTGCGCCGTAACCGGTGACGAAACATTACCAGGCTTCCCCCTGTTGGCAATGCGAGTGACGAATGAACAAGTGCCGGGAAGCTCAGTTGTCGACGGTAACGAAGTTGTCATGGGCAGCAAACCGGTCTTCTTCTTAATGGCCAATATCCACGCGCGCGAGATCACTACGCCGGAGATCGCCATGCGATTTCTGGAGCTGTTGCTAAACGACTATGGCAACGACCCGGATATAACCTGGCTGGTCGACTATCATGAAATCTGGGTGGTCCCAACGACGAACCCGGACGGGCATTGGGTAGTGGAATTAGGCGACAGGCAGCACGAGGGGCGCCCATTCCTCCATCGAAAGAACGCCAATAATGACAGCAATAACGACGGCATTCCCGACTGTACGCAATGGCCGCCAACACCCAACACCCATTTTGGCATCGATCTGAATCGGAATCACAGTTTTGGCTGGGGCCCGATCGGTGCGAGCGACGAGCCATGCGACGCCACCTTTCACGGGAAATCGGCCGCTTCCGAGAGTGAAACACAGGCGCTGGAAAGTTTGATCAGCGCGCTGATCCCCGATCAGCGAGGCCCGGAGTTAAGCGACGCTGCTCCGGACGACACAACGGGAATCCTCATCACACTACATAGCTACAGCAACCTGGTCCTGTGGCCGTGGGGCGATCGGGACTGGCCTGCACCCAATGTGGCGGGGTTAAAAGCCATCGGCGACAAGCTGGCCACGTTCAACGGCTATCAGTCCTGTCAGGCCGGCCCTTGCCTCTATCCAACAAGTGGCGCAACAGACGATTGGGCCTACGGAGAGCTGGGGATCCCGGCATTCACCTTCGAGATCGGCGACTATCTCGCCGGCTTCCAGCCGCCATTCGAAACGGTCGAATCTACACAATGGCCCGAGAATAAACCGGCGCTGCTCTATGCTGCCAAGATCGCCCGAGCACCCTATGAGATCGTCCGGGGTCCAGTAGTCTCGTCACTGGGGATATCCCAAAATTCCCCGTTGGCTGTCGTTACGGCGACGATCGATGACTCAAGCAATGGCGACCGCCCGATCATCGAGGCAATCGCCACCATCGATATTCCCCCTTGGGAAGATGATGCGGTCAGCATCCAACTTGAAGCAACGGACGGCGTATTCGATAACAAAGTCGAAGAAGTTGCCGGATCGATCGTTCCGGAAGGCCTTGAGGTGGGGCGCCACATGCTGTTCGTGCAAGGGCGGAATCAGGCAGGCGATTGGGGCGCTGTCTCAGCCGCATTCTTCGAAGTTCCCGTCGTCAGGTACAGTTTCGTGCCACTGGTCACCGGAAAATAACCTCAACCCTGTCCCACCTCGCGCTGATGGCCAAACTGAGTTTCGCTGAGCGAAGCATATAATCCACCCGCGGCAACCAGTTCTTCGTGAGTCCCCTGCTCTACAAGACGGCCCTGATCCAGAACAAGGATCACGTCCGCCGCCAGGATAGTCGAGAGGCGATGGGCGATGACCAGACTCGTACGTCCTTCCATAACGTGTTGCAAAGCATCCTGGATAAGCGCCTCGGATAATGAGTCCAAATGGGATGTCGCTTCATCAAGGACGAGGATACGAGGATCCTTCAGGATGACGCGGGCAATAGCGACACGTTGTCTTTCGCCACCGCTCAGGCGATAGCCACGCTCGCCAACGACCGTGTCGTACGCATCGGGTAAGGAAACGATAAAGTCATGGATATTGGCCGCCTTGGCCGCGGCGATCATCTCCTCTTCAGTGGCATCCGGCCGGGCGTACAGCAAGTTGGCGCGAACCGTATCATAGAAGAGATAGGTCTCCTGCGTTACCATACCGATGTTATCGGCTAATGAATTCAAAGTAACGTCGCGCAGGTCATGGTTATCGATGAGCACGCGGCCGCTGGTCGGATCATAGAGGCGCGGAATCAGGTAGGTGGCCGTCGTCTTGCCCGCGCCGCTGGGTCCGACAAGCGCCGCCAGTTGGCCCGGCTCAATATGGAAACTGATATCCTGGAGGGCTACCCGCTGAGTGACCGGCAACCCCTCTACGCTTACCTCGTTCGCCATATCAAGGCCGTTTTCTTCAGGCGTTGCACGGGATTCCTCAGACTCACCACTATCCTCTGTTTGACGCCCGCGCCGGACCAACGTTTCACTATCGCGCCAGGAGTAGCGCACCACCTCAGACAGGCCGCCCTGTGCCCCTTGGGGCAGTTCCGTGTAATCAAAGGTGACATTCTCAAAAGTCAGACTACCGCGAACATCCACAAGAGGTTTGGCATCGGGTTTGTCAGCGATCTCGACCGGGATATCCAGAACCTCAAAAACACGCTCGAAGCTCACCATGCTTTGGGCAAATTCGACCGGCGAGTTCGTCAGCGACATAAGCGGGCCGTAAAGTTGTGTCAGGTATGCGCCAAAAGCGACGATAGTACCGACCGTAAAGACTCCCTGGATCGTGAGACGGCCGCCGACCCAGTAAACCAGAGCCGTGCCTACCGCCCCGATGATGCCCAGGGTCATGAAGAACCAGCGGCCGACCACCGCTGAACGAACGCCGAGGTCACGCACAGCGGCGCTATCATGACGAAAGCGGGCCAGTTCCCGCTCTTCGCGACCGAATAGCTTGACCAATAATGCCCCGCTGACGTTGAGGGTCTCGTTCATCGTAGCGTTCATTTCTGCGTTGAGAATCATCGATCTCCGGCGTAAGTCGCGCAGGATGCGACCGATCCGGCGCGCCGGCAAATAGAACAACGGAACAACGATCAACCCAAGCAGCGTGAGGCGCCATTCCAGAGCGATCATAATCGCCAGCGTGCCCACTACTTGAGCGATATTGGAGACGATTGAAACCAGCGTTCCGCTCACAGCTTGCTGCGCGCCAACGACGTCGTTATTGAGGCGCGACATTAATTCGCCGGTTCGCGATTGGGTAAAGAATCGCAAGGACATCCGCTGGAAATGAGCGTAAAGGGCATTGCGCAGATCAAAGGTCACGCTCTCGCCGATGATGGCGCTGAGGTCACGCTGCCAAACGCCAAGCAATCCATTAACCACCGGAATGAGAATCAGGCCCAGGGCTAACAGATTGAGAAGGTGCATATTCTTGTTAGGAATCGCATCGTCAATGAGCGAACGCATAAGAAGAGGCGAAACGAGTGAAACCCCTGTCGTCAGGATAATACCGAGCAACAAGAGCAATACCTTACCCGTATACGGGCGAGCAAAACTCCACGCCCGGATCAATAAATTGCGCGTTACTACCGGGCGGTCTTGTTGTTCATCATGACTTAAATAAGCGAACCATCCGCCACCATGAAAACCCATGAAAAACTCCTGTTAATTACGGTAAAACCGAATTATCCTACTCTACCATGCCTTCGGAGACGGGGCGGAAGCATTGGCACGCCCACATGCGCATGGCAGTGAGCGTTTAAAAGAAAACGGCCGGCGGACATTCTCACAGTGTCTGCCGGCCGCTTGTGTTCGCTGCTTACACCGGTTTTTATTCGTCGAGCGGCATTACCTGGATATAGTCAAATCGCCAGGTCGAGTTCTCGATGATGTCCGTCGATGTAAAGAAACCGAAATACGGGCTGGTAATCCAGCGCGTATCTTCATACTCATACTGGAGCCGAGGTTCCGCACCTCGTTTCGCGGCATAGACACGAATGCCGTCGGCACGTACCTCGATTCGATAATGGTTCCAGCCTTTAGGATCGATGTTGCGATAAACACGCACGCTGGTCGGGATATCACCCACTCGTTTCAGCGGGCTGCCGCCATCGTTCGGCCGCCATTTCAGTTGATCCACGCGCTCGAACAGCAATCCAATCGTTACGTTGCTCTGATCCGTGTCGTTATAGATACCGTTGGTATTGTAGAAATGATTAAAGCAATCACTGTGACGCGCCCATGCCTCAGAGCCAGTGTTTTCCGGCGGGCATGTCTGACCGTCCCAGTCGCCGCCGAACACCCCGCCGGCCGAATGGGCGTATCCCTGGCTAACAGTACGGGCCTCGAAATCGATCACATAGGGCACACGCGGCGCAGGCCGCAACGGGCTGGCTACGAGCCAATCCCATCGGCTGGTGACCATTGTCACATACTTGCCGTTCTCATAAAAACCATTCACATCTTCCCGGTGTGTCCCGCGGCGGACAGCCCAGCCGGTGCTGGGATCCTCAAAGTCATCGTAGTATCCCCCCACAACCGAAACAACATTCGACCACGGGCCGACCATGCTACCGTTAAAAGGACGAACTCGATAGTAATACACATTTGAGGGCGAGGGCTGACGAGTGATATCGACGAAATCCACTAACCCGACGGTAAATGAGGTCGCCTGAGCGAACGCCGGGTTATCAGCCTCCTCGTACTCGTAGCCGGTTACGGTCGCAGCGCCGGCCACCCATGATAATCGCCAAGTGTTATTACTATTGGGCACACCGATGGCCGCCCGAACGGAAGCAAAGTCCAGAATGGTGAACGGAAGGAACTGGATAGGCGAAATTTGATGGGTATTATCCCTAACCACCACTTCCACCGATACCTCGGTTTCATGGGCATCCGCATCGACGATCTTGGCGGTATTGGTAACCGTCGTGCCGGGCACGGCATCGCTTTTCATTTTCACCACGATGGATAATGAAACGGTTTCCCCGGCAGGAGCAGTGCCTCTCCATGTCACGACGCCCGCATCGAATTGGCAGGTAGATGTCCCGGATACAGGGCATTCATGGTTAATCCAGGATACCTCAGCCGGGAGTGCATCAGTGACTTCCACCGAGGTAGCGATATCGCCACTGTTGACGACGTCGATCGTGTACGAGAAGATGCCATCGGGCAACACCTGATCGAGCGAAGCCGTCTTGCTCGATCCCGACAAATCAGCATCGGCTAAAATACCCCTCGGAAGCGTATGGGCCGCAATATACTGCTCAATCGAGGGCGGCATGGCCAACAGCTCTTCGTCTGTGGGCGAGACGTTCGAGAAGTCAGGCCCGTCTACAACCGGACCGGCCGAGGGGGTACTGATACCCTCCCCCTGGGCGGCCGAGCTTAATTGAACAAAGGTCAAAACGGCTACAAGGGCCAACACAACGGTTATCCCCGTAATAACCTTTTTGCCAATATATCGTTTCGACGACTTATCTTTTGGAGTCATATCGTATCCCATTATTTCTCCTTTGCTTTGGGCATCGGGCTATCGTTGTCAAGCAGAGCAACGCTTATGATACTGATCCGGCTAAACCCGGTCAACCTACGAACCCTCCACCAGGAGCCGCCTGTGCTTAGTCTAATGCTAGCTTCACTTATACAGTGTATCGGCCTTCACCATGGGGTCGGCCTATTCTCGTCACTTAACGAACATCATAGATCAATATAGAGTATCCGACGCGAGCGTCCGGCTCGCGCTCGCGGAACCAGGCATAGATGATCTTTTCTTCCGGCCGCAGGGGTGGCTCCCAAAGGCTCGATGCGCTGATGGCGTAGATTCCTGGTTCGGGAGAAACCGGATCGAAAGGCGGGTCCCACCAGAGGCGGAAATATCGCTCGCGGCCGAGGCCAGGTAACGGCTCATTGGCGATGCCATAATAATCCGGGTCGGCCGAACCGAACCAGCCGAGCTTGACGGATACAACGCCCTGGTCATCCATCCAGGCCCGTAAGCGGAGCAGATCCTGCCCCCAGTCGACATTACTGTCGGTCAGCAAACGATAGCCATGGGCCGGGCCGCCAGCGGCCAAATTAAAATAGCTCAGATAATGGGGATGGATCCACAGGGCGACCAGGACGACAAGGGTCAGCCCAACAGCTAACAAACGCGGCGGGGCGACCGGGGACCATCGGACAGATCGCCACCGGACGACAGCCAATCCACTAGCAAGAAGGAGCAAGTAAGGCAATGCCGGCAGAACATGACGATAGCCGATATTGAGCGCGCTTTGCATGGCGAATGCGTAAAAACCGATAGCAGCGATGAGTAAAAAAGATGCCCGTTGTCGGGTTCGCGGTTGACGAAGCAGTGTGAATGAAGCCAAGCCTATCAAGGCGATCAAGATAACGGACGTCTTGACAGCGAAAGCAGCGGGAAAATAGTACCACCAGCCACCTTCAGAGAACCGGCCAAAAAGAAATGCCAAAGCTCGGCCGCCATGACTCAACAGCGTGATTTGTTCCAAACCGGCCCAGAAGGTGGGCATAGGGGCGGACAAACCATTGAGCGGCCGCAGCAGGTCAGACATAAAGTCGAGCGGCCCCCACTGCATACCGAAGATGATCCAGACGACAAGCAAAGAGAGCATGCCGGCGGTGAATAATTGTGCCAGCCGAACAGCGGACGCTCGCAAGTAGCGACCGGGAGGATCAGGATAAAGAGGGAGCAGCGCCAAGACAATCCAGACAAAAACGAACCCCAAGGTCGACAGCTTGCTGCCAAACGCCAGCCCCATACACAGCGCGGCAGCCATCCAGCGTAGCCAGTGCCAACGGCATGGCGACTGCCAGAGCCGCCAGAGCATAAATGTCCCCATGAAGGCGAAAAACGTTCCGCCTAAATCCGTCGTGGCGTAGCGGCCATGAGCCATCAAGTTAGGCTCGAAGAGCAACAGAACCAGGGCAGGCAATGCTGCGGCTTTTCCCCATAAACGCCGTGCGAATTGAAAGCCGGCCAAGGCCAGGGCGATCGACAAGAAGACGATCGGTAATCGCGCCAGAAAGAGTATTCGCTCGACATCATGGTTGTATTGCCAAAGAAAGAGGTCGGCGAATTCGTACCAACCTTCACGTCGCTCCCAGCTGGGGTGATCGACCGGCAAGCGCAATTCGGGCATGGTAAGAAGTGGTAGCGCGCTGAGAACATTGATCAGAGGAGGATGCTCCAGGCTCAAACGAGGATCGCCCGTGCGCAGGAAAGCCAGGCCCCGGGCGATATGGTTTTGCTCGTCCATGGTCGGGCTATCGCCGGCTAGGCTGCTGATCGCCAGGAAAAAGTAGAGGAGCAGGGCAGCAACCGCCAGCCAAACGCGCCCCGGGTTTCCATGTCTCATAAGCCGCTGTCGCCACGACATATTCACAGGCATAACAGGGCGATTATAAACCATCACAACAAAGGTGTGTCATCCGGTAAATATATGGGACAAATGCCGATTCACATCGGATCATCTACAATTGGTGATTGATGACATTGCCCGAACAAGATCTTAATCACCAATCCCCACAAGAAAATCCATATCGACGGCGGTTCATGACGCTGCTCAAGATATCGGTCACGATAGCCGGCCTGTATCTGGTTCTGAGAAAGCTTGATGTGGGCGCGATATGGACGATCATCGGAGGCATCCGCCCAGGCTGGATGGCGCTCGGGGCAGTGCTAATTGCGCTCAGCCTGCCATTGCGAGCATATCGCTGGCATATCGTCTTGCACGGGGTAGGTTCCTCCATTCGCTTCAGTCGCCTGGTCGAGCTATATCTGGTAGGTAGTTTCTTTAACGCTTTCCTGCCGTCGGGGGTAGGCGGGGACGTAGTACGCGCAGCAGAGGCGGCCCAGGATGTCGATAGCGGCGTGGCCGTCGGCACCGTAGTGGTAGACCGGCTCTCAGGGCTGATGGCCATGTTCCTGATGGCCCTGGTCGTGCTGCCATTCCGACCGGTCGGGTTCCCGAATAATATGGCCATAGCGATCGCAACGATCTGCATCCTCGGCTTAACCGCGGGGATCATTTTGGCTGACGGCCGGCTCTTTCATTTCCTCATACGTTTCGTTCCAAAAGGCATCCGTGCGGCCGGGAATGGCTTCCTGGATCGGCTGGCTCACTCTATTCGTATGTGCAGCTGGCGGGCGCTGGTGGGCGCTTTGCTGGTATCGGCCGTGTTCAACATGATGCAGGTAGGGTGGTGGGCAGCAACTGGGCTGGCGTTGGGGTTCAATGTTCCGTTTAGTTATTACCTCATCATCGTACCGATTCTGGCGCTGGCGATCCTAGTCCCGTCCATCGGCGGCTTGGGTGTGCGTGAAAACCTGGCGCCATTGTTATTTGGCGGAGCGGGACTCGCGCCCGAACAAGCGGTGGCTTTCACATT
>JACFOH010000003.1:12688-58160 GCA_019454405.1 Promineifilum sp. | reverse complement strand
TTCAGGCGACCGCCACCGGCCCGACGCTTCGCCAACACAGCGGGCAGAATCATTTCGCGCTTGAAGTTGCCAATCGTAATGAACAACTCATCGCCGCGCTTGCGCAACCGCACATCATCAGCACTGATAAAGGGAATGGGCAACCGCAACATGTAGCTGCCATCGCCGGCGTCGACAACTTCCTGGACAATACCCCGATAAAAGATACCGGCGGGATCGGTCTCACCAAAACAATCCAGAGCCAGCTGCTCAAGAGCGGCCAGACCAACAACCTCATGAGAATAATAAGGGGCATACCAGATCGGTAGCGGCCGAAAATTATTCTCGATCATCTCGATATATTTGGCCTGGATAGCCCGGCGACTACGATAGAATTCGCTGTCCTCGGCCGATTCAGGCAAGATACGATTGATGATGACGCTATCAACAGGATAGTTGAACAGGCCCAAATAGCTAACGGCCCGCTCGGCCTCGCGCATCACCATTTTCTCCGGTTGCAGGACAACTCGATAGCTGCTGATTTCGGGATCGCTAAGGGTGGTCCGCAATTCGGCCGTGGCTGCGTCGAGCTTATTGACGGCGTCCATCACTTCCGAAGGCCCCTGCAAAAGTTTGCTCGCGAATGGCTTGAGAGCACGCATGAGGATCGCCGACTCCAGCTTGTTGAGATGACCGGCATACCAGCGAAAGGTATCAGGCATTGTCAGCAACCGGATCGTCTCCCCCGTAGGAGCGGCATCGATAATAACCCGCTCAAATTCACGTTCTTTGGCCTGCTTATTAATATGTAATAAGCTGACGATCTCATCCATGCCGGGAAACGCCGAGAGTTCATCGGCTACGACATTGGATATGCCGGGGCCACTGATCATGTTAGATACAAAAGATTGAATGGTTCCCCAATAGTTGTGAACATCGGCGACGACGCTGATCTCTTGTGCCCACAGATTTTCGGCTACTTGAGTAGGCATAGCCGTCAAGGGCACGTCCAATGAATCCGCCAAGCTATGGGCGATGTCGGTGCTGGCAACCAGCGTCTTATACCCTAATTGCGCGCTACGGAGTGCGGTGGCAGCGGCAACAGTCGTTTTGCCGACTCCCCCTTTCCCTAAATACAAAATTATCCGCATATCGATAATGACTCCTTCAAGAGAGTATACGTTATCGGCCCTGACTGGTTGCATACCAGTGGCTTGGGTGAAATGTTTCAAGCACCGATTCGCCGATAAACTCGCGGAGGATCGAATCATTGGCGACGATCGACAGGTCCGCTTGTTTCAACGGCTCAAACCATTGGAGGAACGCCATTAGGCGGTTGGCTTCCAGTCGTTCGGGCGTGCCCGCCTCAACCTGGAGCAGAAGCGGTTCAGCCAGCAGCTTGAGTGCAGAAAGCTCATAGACAAGAGCCGAGTTGAAGAAAACGTCGGCGCTATTCTGGAACGGGAAAATATGATTCTTCTCACCGCGACGGACGCTATCCCAGCGACTGATCGTCTGGGCCGCGCTATAGCCACGATGGGAGGCGTCGCGCACGATGCGACGAAGCAATCTCGTATCAGTCGTGGGAACGCGATTATGCTTGTCCAGGTTCAGTTGCGTGAAGGCCGAAATGAATATGCGATAAACAGACGACGGCGGCAACTGGGCAGTCAGGCGAGGATTGAGGCCATGGATGCCTTCGACCAGGATGATATGATCTTGACCGATTCGGAGCGGGACACCTTCCTCGCGGCGGCCGGTCTTGAAGTTGAAGCTGGGCATGACGACTTCGTCTCCGGCCATGAGGCGACGCATGTCGCTCTGAAAGAGATCGATATCCACCGCCTCGATAGTCTCGAAGTCGAAATTGCCCTGCTCATCGCGCGGCGTGTCCTCACGGTTGACGAAATAATCATCCAGGCTAATGATAACGGGATAAATTCCCTGAGCCATCACCTGCAAGGCCAGCCGTTTGGCAAACGTCGTCTTGCCAGCCGATGTAGGGCCGGAAACGGCTACAAGCTTGATCGCAGGCTGCCGGTTGGCTATCTCACGAGCGATGCTGGCAAGCTGGCGCTCGTGGAGCGCCTCAGCCACCAGAATGACCTCGCGGGTGCGACCGTTGGCAATCGCTTTATTGAGCGCGGTCACATTTTCAACCCCCATAATGGTCAACCAATCCTTGTAGGTCTGGAAGATCTCGGCCAGGCGTGGTTCGTCTTCAAAAGGCTGCAAGACATTAGGCCAGCTGCGGCGAGGGAAATGGAGGATGAAACCGCTGTTATAATGACACAAGTCAAATAAATTCAGATAAGAGGTTCGGGGAACCATGAACCCGTGGAAGTAGTCGCGAACGCCATTAAGTTCGTACAGGGTCAGATATCCCTTGCGTCGATAGGCAAAAAGATCGGCTTTCTCAAAATCACCCTGCTCGCGAAACAACGTGAGGGCCTCGTCAAGCGGCAAGCGGACATTGCCAATAGGCAGATCGGCTTCGACCAACTCACGCATTCGCTGTCTAAGAGCCACAAGCTCTTCATCCGTAAGACGCTGGCCATCATTCCGCTCGCAATAGTAGCCCCCAAAAGGCATCGAATGATGAATCGTGATCAGCTGCCCCGGGAGGACTTCAGCTGCAGCCGCAATCATTAGAAAGCTTAATGAGCGCCGATAAATGCGCGATCCATCGTTGTCGCTGGTGGTGACAGGCACCAGATCGGCATCCTCTTGTAGAGGGAAAGATAGTTCACGCAGCCGGCCGTTCATCAGTACGGCCACAATATGTTTATCCTGGCGCAAGCCGGCCGCCAGGACAAAGCGCTCGATCTCGGTCCCTCGCAGGCCTTCAATAACCTGACCATTCGGGAAGCGGGCCTGGATGGTGGAGCGTATAGATGCCGGGTATACAACTGGTTTGTCTATCATATCGACGCGGTGAGAAAAAGAACGGAGCCTGTGAACATGATTGATTCTATCTACAACGATACTCTATTTAAGAGGAAGGGCGAAGGAAGTCGAGTGTATCCTGCCGCAAACCCACCCGCCACCATTCAACATCTGCCTTTCGAAGAGGCGGTTTAATATCAGAGGGACGGGTGATACGTTGGGGTTCGTCGGTCAGATCGTCAGGGATCAGTATTACATTGACGCGGGCGGCCGAAGCCGACGCTGCGTTTCTCTCAGCAAAGGCATACAGTGGATATTTGGCCGATAATTCCAGGTCACGCAAGAAATATTGCGTCTTGACGCCGAAGGGATCGGTGCCAAATACTTCAGCGCGAGGGAACATCTGGCCATTCTCCTCGATCCAGCGGTAGAGATCCAGGCGGCCGATCTCCATTCCCCAATCATCTAATAAAACAGAGGGTAATATCTGGTGTTCTGGCCCCCGAGTCACAAGGGCATAGGAGAGGTATACAAGGCGCACGGGGTCGGTTGAATCCAATCGCAATGCGACCAACTCTTGATCAACCACCAATATACCGGGAACAGGTTCCTTTATAATCCTCATCGTGCAAAAATCAGGGCGCCAGATAGTCTTCACCCAACGCTCACCGGGCTATCCGGAATCACTCCCCAACACAATCTCTATAAATCTTCAGTTCAGAGTGTACCCACCCATCGAATCCAAAACAAACAGTAACTCTTGCCCAAACAAGGCACGAAGTCTATCATTCAGAGCATCAACGACTAGGAAACCCACGGACGAAAATCCAATGATAGATGACCAACCAGATAATAAACCCGATCTTATGGCCATTATTGAAGAGGCGCGAAGCTTACGGCGAAACGATGATCTCGAGGCGTCTCAGGCCTTGTTGCTGGAACTCATGGAGAAGTATCCCGATCATCCGCTCGTCCTCTTTGAAGTTGGCGGCTCTTACGACGTATTGGGTGAAGAGGAAATGGCCGTCCCTTATTATCGGCAAGCCATCGCAGCCGGACTTGAGGGCGACGATCTGCAGGAATGTCTCATCTGCCTCGGCAGTTCGCTGCGGGTTCTGGGCGATGCAGAAGAGGCCGTCTCAATATTGGAACAAGCGGTTGAGGAATACCCGGAACGCAACAGCACGCGCGTCTTTTTGGCCCTGGCTCAATATAGTAACGGCGAGGCTGCTCAGGCGGTCAGCATCCTGTTGTCCCTTCTCCTGAAAACGACAGCAGATGAAGATATCCTGTCCTATGCCGATGCTCTCGATTATTACGTAGACAATCTAGACGAAACACTGGACGGTTGATATGAAAGCTTTGGCCTTCGATCAACACGGCGGGTTGGAACACGTCAAAATAATGGATTTCCCGGAGCCAATGCCCGGCCCTGGAGAAGTTCTGCTAGCTGTACACGCGGCCGCGCTCAATCGTCTCGATCTATGGATGCTGGAGGGCTGGCCAGGCCTAAAGCTTAAACTGCCTCATATCATGGGCAGTGACGGATCAGGCATCGTCGCCGCTATTGGCGAGAACGTCAGTCGCTTCCGCGTTGGTGATCGTGTCGCCGTCAACCCAACGATCTGCAACAATCCAAACGATCTCAACGCCAGGCGCGGCTTCGATAATATGTGCGACGATTTCGCCATCATCGGCGAACATATCGACGGCTTCCTGACCGAATATCTGATTGTGCCGGAGCGCAATCTGCTGGTCTTGCCGGAACATATTTCTTACGAGATGGCCGCTGCCACATCGCTGGTCTACGTCACGGCCTGGCACTCGCTCATCACCAGAGGGCAGCTACGAGCGGGAGAATCGGTGCTAATCGTCGGGGCGGGCGGCGGTGTGAATACGGCCTCGATCCAGATCGCTCGGCTGGCTGGCGCAGGCCCCATCTTCGTTGTCGGTTCATCAGCAGAAAAGCTGGCCAAGGCAGCTGAGCTGGGTGCAGATATCACCTTGAACCGGCACGAGGTCGACTGGAGCCGAGAGGTGTTCAAGCTGACCGGACGGCGCGGGGTAGACGTCGTAGTCGATAACGTAGGCATGGCAACTTTTAACCATTCGTTACGCGCTCTGCGCCGAGGCGGCCGCTTGCTGACCGTCGGTAACTCTAGCGGGCCACGCTTTGAGTTGGACAATCGCCTGATCTTCGGCAAGCACCTAACCATCATCGGCAGTACGATGGGCAGTAGCGCCGATTTCGAAACGGTGATGGGGTTGGTCTTCGCCGGGAAGCTAAGCCCCATCATTGACACTGTTTATCCGATGGAAGAAAGCTTGACCGCACTAAAACGTCTAAAAGACGGGGACGTGATCGGCAAGCTCGTAATCAACGTGCGCTGACGATAGAGGATAATTTCATGGCGGAACTCGGCAGCCAGGTAAACCCCAATAGCGCGGATTACAAAGAGAATTATGCAGTAAACAAGGCGTTGGCCGAGCGATTGGCCGAACGACAGCGACAAGTCGCGACCGAGCGACCGGCACGAGTGGTCGACCTGCAACGCCAGCGCGGCAAACTTTTGGCACGGGAGCGGATCGAGGCGCTCCTCGATCCGGACAGCCCGTTCCTGGAGCTCTCTTCTCTGGCGGCATGGGATATGTACGAGGGCGAAGCGCCGGGGGCAGGAATCGTAACAGGAATCGGTCGTATTTCCGGCGTCGATTGCATGATCATCGCTAACGATCCGACGGTCAAAGGCGGTACGTATTTCCCGGAAACAGTCAAGAAACATATACGTGCCCAGACGATTGCTGAAGAAAATCACCTGACGACCATCTACCTTGTTGATTCCGGAGGCGCATTTCTCCATTTGCAAGCGGATGTTTTCCCCGATCGAGAGCATTTCGGCCGCATCTTCTACAATATCGCCCGGATGTCGGCCAAAGGCATCACTCAGATCGCCGCGGTACTAGGCTCGTGCACGGCGGGTGGGGCTTATATCCCGGCGATGGCCGATGAAACGGTCATCGTGAAGGGCAACGGCACGATTTTCCTGGCCGGCCCTCCCCTCGTGCGGGCCGCTACCGGAGAAGAGGTCTCGGCCGAGGAATTGGGGGGTGGCGACGTTCACACACGGATCAGCGGCGTGGCTGATCATCTGGCCGAGAGCGAGCCGGAGGCATTGGACAAGGTGCGCGAAATTGTTAGCCATCTGCAACCAGGGCAAGCGATGCACCCTTACACCATTCCTCTGGCAACCCAAGCACCGGATGAGCCGCTATATCCGGCCGACGAACTATATGGCATCATCCCGGCCGATCCGCGCCAGACATACGACGTACGCGAAGTAATCGCCCGGCTGGTCGATGGTTCACAATTGAGCGAGTTTAAGGCACGTTTTGGGCCAACAATCGTGTGTGGCTTCGCTCATATCATGGGCATACCGGTCGGAATCGTAGCTAATAACGGGCTGCTATTTAGTGAATCGGCGCTGAAAGCGACCCACTTCATCCAGCTTTGCGGCCAGCGGGGCACACCGTTGCTCTTCATGCAGAATATCGCCGGATTTATGGTCGGCAAGCAGTATGAGAACGAGGGTATCGCCAAACACGGGGCGAAGATGGTTATGGCCGTCAGCAACGTTAATGTCCCTCGTATCACGTTGCTCCACGGTGTCAGCCATGGGGCGGGCAATTACGGCATGAGTGGCCGGGCTTATGATCCACGCTTCCTGTTCTCGTGGCCTAACAGCCGGATCAGCGTGATGAGCGGGGACTCAGCGGCCGACACACTCTGGATGGTTGGCAAGAAACAGGTGTTTCACCAGCTGGATGATCCAACCGAGAGTGAACGAATCATCGCCGAGGCCAACTTCAAGCGGCCGATTCTGGAACAGTACCGCCACGAGAGTGATCCCTACTTCGCAACAGCTCGCCTGTGGGATGACGGCATTCTGGATCCGGCGAAAACACGCACCGCTCTAGGGTTGGCTTTTGCCGTGACCGGCCATGCCCCCCTGCCGCCGGCCGGGTATGGCACCTTCCGCATGTAAACGAGGGGTACCCTGATGGAACGGAAATCCCAACCTATCGGAGATGGTGTCGCTCTATCCTACCTGGACGGAGGTGAGGGGCCTGTACTCCTGTTGATCCACGGATTCACAGGCACCGCCACAACGGATATGGGACTGTTGATCGATGAGTTCCAGGGCAATTACCGTATCATTGCGCCCGACCTGAGAGGCTACGGGGCCAGCCGGCCGCCGAACCGGGATTTCCCGCCGGATTTTTACCAACGTGACGCCGCTGACGTGGCGACCTTGCTGGATCAAATCGGCTGTAGGCCTGTGATAGTGTTGGGATTCAGCGACGGCGCTGAGGTTTCGTTGCTACTGGCAGCGGCGCGGCCTGACCTGGTACGAGGCGTTTGCTCCTGGGGCGTGTGTGGCGTCATCTCGGACGAAGAGCTGGGGGCGGTCAAAGGCTGGCTACCAATCTCAAACTGGGGGCCAGAGCGGGAGGCGTGGCGGCAAAGAATCATCGAGCGACACGGTGAAGAGCAATTGGCGTCGATGGTCGAAGGCTGGGTATCAGCCGCGCAGGCGATCCACGCGGCGGGCGGCAATATCTCCCTGGCGACAGCCGACCAGATCGAGTGCCCGGTGATACTATTAAATGGCGACGGAGAAGTAGGTAACACCCCGGAAGATTTCCGGCGATTGGCAGAGCGGATTCCAAATTGTCGCTACGAATTCGTCTCGCATTGTGGCCATGCCATCCAGGACGATCAGCCGGAAATCCTGCTCGATCGAATTCGCCAATTGCTGAACGCCGAACCCTACTAACTATGTTAACCACTGGATGAAACGCTGAAGACCCTGTGCAAGATAGGCAGCCGCTATGTAGTCGCAGTCCAAGATCGACGAGCGGCTTTTTTTGTTGTAAGCTAATAGACTGACCGGTCAGTTTAGAATGAATGAACCGATCTAATCAGACAAACGATCAGGGCTCAAATTAAGAGAAAGGATCAATAAGCTGGATAAGGTGTCATCAGAAAGCAACTATGAGTCATGAAGATAAGGCGACTTCGGCTCGCGATCCCGAATCAACAAAGGCACGGATTCTCGATGCGGCCCTCTCGGCTTTTTCACGAAAGGGCTACCATGACACGCGACTGGATGATATCGTCGATGAATCAGATACATCCAAGGGAGCGATCTATTTTCATTTTGCCAACAAGGAGCGCTTGTTTTTGGCGCTGGTCGACCAATTTGCCGACTTACTAGAGCGGCGCGTACAAGACGCCATAGAGGATCAGCCCGGAGGTATGAATCGGGTACAAGTAGCTCTGGAGACTGTCCTGGAGACATTTGATCGCTATCGACGCCCGGCCAAGATCCTGCTTATTCAAGCCGTCGGTCTGGGGACCATATTCGAGAACAAACGCTCAGAGGTCAACGACAGATTTGCCCGCCTCATCCAGTCCTATCTGGATGAAGCCATCGAAGTGGGTGATATCTCCGCAACGGACACCGAGGTTGTGGCGCACGCCTGGATGGGAGCGATCTATGGTCTTGTCATCCGATGGGTCACGACAGGTGAGCCTGAATCAGCGAGAATCATGAATGGGTTGGTTCCCCTGCTACTACGCAGCGTCGGCTATGATACCCCAATGGAGTCAAGGCTGGAACGCACTAAATGACGCGAACGCGTCGACGGCCGATGATGAAAGCAAAGCATAGCGACTCCACGCTGCCATTAACGGAAGCACATAGCGGCACAAAGCAGGCTCTTGACTGGGACGAGGCCAAGCCAGAACGCCTCGTCTCGCGCCGGTTATTGAGTCTCATCGCGGCCATCCCTAATCCGGATGTTATACAGTTTCTGGATGGAGCCTACGGTCGGGAACGTTTTTTCTGGTCTGAACCGGCCGGCCCGGATGACGACGAGTTAACCATTATCGGAATCGGTAGCGCCACAGAACTGACCGTCCCCCCTATTCTGGATGAAACTCTCGCGGCGACACCGGCGGGTTATCGCTTCGATGAGATCGCGCGGCAAGCACGCATGCTATTCGACGGAGCGCTCATCCGCATGACAAACGATCATTCCGGAGCACTGGCCAACCATCCCGCCCGACCGCGGCTATTTGGTGGGTTCGCCTTCCAGGATGATTTCATCCCCGACAATACCTGGTCTATGTTCAGCCCCGCGCAATTCATCTTGCCTCACTATCAGATCGTTCGTACCGGCGGCCGCCATTATATAACGATCAACGCGTTCATAGAGGAAGATGAAAATCTGGAAGAGAGCTTTGAGGGAATGCGGGAAGCGCTGACGATACAGATGACAGCTATATCCACCAGGCACGCCAGGCTCATTAGCCGGCCCGAAATACGCTACCCTATGTCTCCGGAGTCATGGGCCGCAATTATTTATCGCGCTACAGAGGCTATCCATCGCGGCCCATTGGAAAAAGTCGTTCTCTCTCGCGTGTGCGAAGTGCAGTCAGATGAAACGATCGATGGGGCAGCCACGTTAGCTCACCTTAACGAACGGTATAAAGATTGCTTCCGCTTTCTATTTGAACCGTATCCTCATCACGCCTTCTTTGGAGCCACACCGGAGTTGCTTGTCAGGAAGGATAGTGAACAAGTGACGACAATGGCTCTGGCCGGCTCGATAGCTCGCGGCCGTGACGCAAGCGAAGATGCCGCGCTGGCAGAGGCGTTGTTAAACTCCGCGAAAAATCGACATGAGCATCAGCTTGTGGTGCAAGCTATTCTGACAAGCCTGGATGGTCTGGTTGATAATCTGAACATGGCTAGAGAGCCAGTGGTCTTATCGTTACGAAATATACAACATTTACTGACGCCGATTAGCGGGCGAGCCACAAACGATCAGGCCGATCTTTTGACCCTGGTACGGCGATTACATCCAACGCCGGCGATGGGCGGCGTTCCGACAAATGAGGCGATGGCATTTCTACGCAAGAATGAGCCGGTTCCGCGCGGGTGGTATGCCGCCCCTATCGGATGGCTGGATGCACAGGGCGATGGAGCCTTTGCAGTGGCGATCCGTTCGGCCGTGACGCAGCACACCCGGGCCTGGCTCTATGCCGGGGCTGGTATTGTTGGTGATTCTGAACCCGCCGCCGAGTGGGCGGAAACAGCTCTCAAGTTCCGGCCTATGCTGGGCGCGCTGGGCGTTGAGGAGATCGCCTGAAATGGATCTGACATCAAACCCGAATACTCACTGGATGTCGATCTTTGTCGAGGAATTGGTGGCCAATGGCTTGAAAGCTGTATGCATCGCCCCCGGTTCCCGCTCGACACCGCTCACCCTGGCCTTCGCTGCTCAGCAAGGCGTAAAGATCTATCGGCACCTCGACGAACGAAGCGCCGGATTTTTCGCTCTAGGGCTGGCCCAAGCCACCCGACGACCGGTAGCTCTTGTATGCACGTCCGGCACAGCCGCGGCTAATTTTCACCCGGCCATCATTGAAGCTTATTACGCCCATGTGCCGCTACTCATACTAACAGCCGATCGCCCAGACGAACTGCGTGGCAGCGGGGCCAATCAGACCATCGATCAAATCAAGATGTATGGTGACCATGTACGATGGTCGGTCGAGGCCCCTACCCCGCAAAAGGATGCGCCAGATGTGGTATTGCGTCATTTACGCACGTTGGCCGCTCGCGCATACGCCGCCGCCGATGGCCAGGTCAAGGGACCAGTGCATCTCAACTTCCCTTTCCGAAAGCCGTTAGAGCCGGGCGGATCTTCCGTTACGAACAAGGCCTCAAGCCAGGCATCTGCGCCGAACCGGGACACTCAGCCTTTCACACAGATCATCCGGGGGCGAATGGCAGCGAGTTCAGACCAGATTGGTTTAGTGGCCGCGACCATCCGGGCCAATCCGCGAGGCCTCATCATTTGCGGCCCAGAATGTCCGGCAGGTAATTTTCCGGCGGCTGTCCGTGCCTTGGCGGAACGCAGTGGGTATCCTATCCTGGCCGACGCGCTATCGAATGTAAGGCATGGAGGGGCGTCTGATTACGCGCTCGGAGGTTATCACTCATGGTTGAGCGCAGCCGGCAATTCTATCGGCCGGCCTGACGCGATCTTGCGATTCGGCGCTGTGCCCACCTCCAACGCGCTGGCGGCCTTCCTGGAGAAAGCAACGTCCACACCAAACGATATCAAAGTCATCCATATTCGAGAGGACGGCGAATGGTCTGACGATCTACATCTCACGACCGAGATGATACAGGCCGATCCGGCGCTGTTCTGCACAGCGCTGGCCGATGAACTGGAACATGGCGATTGGCGGCCGGATGCGACATGGCTGGAACGATGGCTTGCGGTCGAGCGCACCGGATGGACGCGAATGGATGCGGCCGTGAAAGAAACGCCTTTCTTTGACGGCTCGGCCACCCGGCAAGTGCTATCGGCGCTGCCCGATGGCTACGCGTTGTTCGCAGGAAATAGCATGGCCGTTCGGCACGTCGACACCTTTGATCGCCCCGATGCAAGGCAAATTACCCTATACGGCAATCGTGGGGCCAGCGGGATCGATGGCAACGTATCGACGGCTCTGGGATTAGCCGCGTCGGCTCGACACCATCATGTCGTGGCTATCCTGGGCGACATCACCTTTTACCACGACATGAACGGGCTGCTGGCTGCGAAGTTATTGGGCATCCGAAATATCACTTTCGTCGTGCTGAACAACGATGGCGGCAGCATCTTCTACCGGTTACCCATCGTCAAACACGACCCGCCCTTTACCGATCTTTTCCTGATGCCGCACGGATTACAGTTCGAACACGCAGCCGCGATGTACGGCTTGACCTATCGGGCTGCCAACGATGAAGCGACCCTGGTCGACGCGCTAGGCGAGGCGCTGAACGGTTCGGCAGGGCCAATGGTGATCGAAGTGAAAACGAACAGCGCGGCCGATTACCAACATATGCGTGACGTGGCGGCAACCATCGCCGCAGGGTTTTAACAGGACAAATCTCCGGCGACATCCATCGCGATAAACAAATGACACTATTTTAACGAGGAGTAAGAGAGCATGACTGACTGGCAAGTCGTAAAAGAGTATTCAGAGATAACCTATCACAAGGCTGACGGAATGGCGCGGATCGCATTCAACCGCCCGGAATCACGCAATGCCTTCACGCCATTAACTATCGATGAAATGATCGACGCATTTCGCGATGCTTGGATGGACCAGACAGTTGGCGTCATCCTGCTAACAGGCAATGGCCCGGCCAAGGACGGCAAGTACGCCTTCTGCTCCGGCGGCGACCAGCGCGTACGCGGCTATGCCGGTTATGTAGGCGCTGACGGCGTGGCCAGATTGAACGTGCTTGAGCTACAGCGCATCATACGTACTATGCCCAAGCCGGTCATCGCCCTTGTAGCCGGCTATGCAGTCGGCGGCGGCCATGTGCTGCACGTCATTAGCGATCTGACCATCGCCGCCGACAACGCTATCTTCGGCCAGACAGGGCCAAAAGTTGGCAGCTTCGACGGCGGCTTCGGCTCCAATTACCTGGCTGAGATCGTCGGGCAAAAGAAGGCGCGGGAGATCTGGTATCTCTGCCGGCAATACAACGCGGACGAGGCCAAGGAGATGGGCCTAGTGAACAAGATCGTGCCGGTCGAACAACTCGAGGCCGAGGGCATCATCTGGGCACAGGAAATTCTGGCCAAAAGCCCCATTGCTATCCGCTTCCTGAAGGCCGGTTTCAACGCTGATCTCGACGGGCAAACCGGGTTGCAGGTGCTGGCCGGCGATGCCACGATGCTCTACTACATGACTGATGAAGGTCGTGAAGGCAAAGAAGCTTTCGTAGAGAAAAGAAAGCCCGATTTCCAGAAGTATCCCTGGCGGCCCTAATCCATTGTGCGGTGGGCAAGCATTAGCGCATCATGGACCGGTTCAGATTAACGACCGATTGGCTGAACAAAAGAGCATCGCTCTCGCCCGACACAGCGGCGCTGCTCGTCGACGGCCGTTCGTATTCGTTCAGCCAATTGGACGGACTGGTGTCACGCCTGTGCCATTTCATGCGCGAAACAAACGTCGACTCAGGCGATCATGTTGGTATGTTGGCGCCTAATTCATTGGCGGCCGTTGCCTGTGTTTTTGCCCTCGCGCGGATAGGGGCCATCCTCGTCCCCCTCAATACGCGCCTAACCCCGCAAGAACTGGCCTGGCAAATAGAGCGCTCCGATTGTTCAGTTGTCCTCTGCGCTTCCGATTTGAAGGAGGCCGCCGGCCTGGCCACGAGAGGCTATATCCCAACACTGACTCTACCCCACCGAGCAAGCGAACTGGAAAAAGTCCTGGCCGGATATCCAACCGAATTCAAGACAAAAGCGACCGGCGACCTGGCGTCTCGGCAAGCGATCGTGTTTACATCGGGGACAACTGGCTTTCCGAAAGGTGTAATGATTCGTTATGCGAATCATTACTGGAGCGCCTCCGGTTCTGCAATGCGTCTGGGTGTGCATCCGGACGATCGATGGCTGTTGTGCCTACCCCTCTACCACGTTGGCGGTCTGTCGATCCTGTTCCGATCATGCCTCTATGGGACGGCCGTCGTTCTGCACAACGGCTTCAGCGTAGAGGCCGTCATGAATAGCCTGCAGACAGAAGCCGCCACACTAATATCGCTGGTGCCGACGATGCTTAGCCGTCTGTTGCAAGCGGGGCTGACGCAGGCAGGAGCGCCCTCCTTGCGATTGATCCTGCTGGGCGGGGCAGCCGCCTCGCCTCAGCTTTTAGTCGAGTCGGCCGCGGCCGGACTACCGATAGCCGTCACATATGGTTTGACAGAGACGACCTCCCAGGTAGCAACAATGGAGCCTGAGCGCGTCGTTGGCAAGCCAGGCAGCGCCGGTAAGCCGCTTGCCTTCGCAACGATCTCGATCCTCGACGATGAGGGGCACGACATACCGCATAATATACCGGGCGAGATCGTCGTCGAAGGCCCAATGGTTATGGCCGGCTACTATAACGATCCGGCGGCGACCTCGGAGAAAATCGTCAACGGCCGGCTGCATACGGGTGATATTGGCTATCTGGACGACGATGGCGATCTTTGGGTGCTGGATCGGCGCAGCGATCTGATCGTAAGTGGCGGCGAGAATGTATACCCGGCTGAGTTGGAACGCGTGCTACGGGAATATCCTGGTGTGAGCCAGGTCTGTGTTGTCGGATTACCGCATCCCGACTGGGGGCAGCAAGTAACAGCCATCATCGTGCCCCACGCCCCTGAGAGATTCGATGAAGACGATCTATTGGCTTTCAGTCGGGAACGTCTGGCGGGTTATAAACAACCCCGTGCTATATACCTCGTCGACCAATTGCCACAAACGGGATCGGGCAAAATAAATCGGCGGGCCGCAGCCGAAGCGCTAACACGAAGGCTGGCATCCGAATGAGCATCCATCAGGTCAACGACCGGGGCTACTACATCGAGGACGTTGGAACAGGCGAACCGATCGTGCTACTCCACGGGTTCACTGGAAGTTCGGCTAACTGGCATATAACGAATGTCATCGAGAGCCTGTCCAGCACGTATCGAGTCCTGGCCATCGACCTGATTGGGCATGGTCGCAGCGACTCCCCTACCCACGTGGGGCCATATAGTATGCCAAGTCTGGCGGCCGATCTCGGGATGCTATTGGAGCAACGCAACGCGCTTCCAGCTCATTGGCTGGGTTATTCGATGGGTGGCCGGCTGGCTCTCTATATAGCTGTGAATTATCCTCAGTGGGTCCGCTCACTCATTCTCGAGAGCGCCTCACCAGGATTGCAAGGCACGACAGAGAAAGCGGCAAGGCGACAACAGGATGAAGCATTGGCCAACCAGATCGAGGTCGAAGGCATCGAATCGTTCGCAGCCAGATGGGAGAAGTTACCTTTGTTTGCCTCTCAGGAACAACTCCCGGCCAAAACGCGATCGGCATTACGAACTATTCGGCTGTCCAATTCAACACAAGGCCTAGCCAACAGCCTGCGCGGCATGGGAACAGGCGCACAACCCTCGTTGTGGGAACAATTGAGCGGGATCAATATCTCCACGCTTCTAATAGCAGGCGAACTAGACCAGAAATTCGTAGCGATCAATCAACGTATGGCGGCGGTCCTCCCCAACACAACGCTACATATCATAGCTGGGTCGGGCCATACGGTCCATCTGGAGAGGGCGGATCAATATATTGAGTTAACGCTGGGTTTCCTAAGAAAGCGATTAGCCGACAGCGGCGATAATCTGGCCCAGGCCGAACAGAGCAACAAAGGCCAGCGAGGCCAATGACATTTGCTTAAGCCAGGGATTCAGTGAAGGCAGATCTGTAGTGCGGCTAATCACCAGACCGTTACGGATAAGCAAGGGCGTGGCCAGGAGAAACAGGAATTGCCAGAGCGAAACGTAATCGATCAAGACATACACCGCAGCAAAAACGATAGCGGCGACCAACAAGAACCAATGATAAACACGAGCGCGCTCCAGTCCCAATCTAACGGGAACAGAATGTTTACCGGCCAGGCGGTCGGATTCGAGGTCGCGAATGTTATTGACGTTGAGGACGGCCACGGCCAACAAGCCACAAGCCGTCGCAGGAAGAAACAATAACCAGGAGAACCGAACGGTCTGGACGAAATAGCTACCAATAACGCCGACCCAGCCGAAAAAGATCAACACAAAAAGATCACCGAGGCCGACGTAGCCGTAGGGTAGCTTTCCAGCTGTATAAGTGATGGCCGCTCCAATAGCGGCCGCGCCAAGCAGGACAAAGGCAATCGTGGACGAGAAAGCGGCGGCGCCAAACGCGAACCACAACAAAGCGAGGCCAGAGACAATCGTCAGCAAGACGGTCACTGCGATAGCCCGACGCATGGCGGAAAGCGTGACTAGTCCACTCTGGACGGCGCGCTTCGGCCCCTGGCGCTCAGCACGGTCTGCACCATGGAGCGAGTCACCATAATCGTTGGCAAGATTGGATAGGATTTGCAACAGGATGGCCGTTAATATGCAAAATAAAGCGACGAGCCAACTGAACAAACCATCAGCCGCAGCCAGGCATGTGCCCATGATAATGCAAGCCACAGCCAAAGGCAGCGTGCGTGGCCGCATGGCATGGATCCACACGGTCAATCGATTAGGCGGATTCGATGTAGATACCATGCGGCAGGTTATAGCAAAGTATCGCGGGATCAGGTAATAAAAAGCAGGAAAACGAGATGATCCAAAAAACAATGGAATGGGCAAAGGAATTGCCCCATACGGCTCATACCCAAGCGGTGACCATCGGGCAGGGTGTCATGGTGGGCGGGCCAACTATCACACTCATGGCTGGGCCATGCTCTGTGGAAAATTACGAGCAAACACGACTTGTCGCGGCTGAGATCGCTCGATTAGGTGGACGTGTGTTGCGGGGTGGCGCCTACAAACCACGTACATCCCCCCACTCCTTCCAAGGGCTAGGGCGCGAAGGGTTGGAGATTTTGCGCACCGTCGCCGATGAATTTGGTTTGCTGGTCATTACTGAAGCGCTAGGTGTTGAGAATCTATCCGAGGTCATAGAATTCACCGACATTATCCAGATCGGCAGCCGGAACATGCAGCATTACCCTTTGTTGTGGGCGGTCGGAGAGGCTGACAAACCGATCCTGTTGAAACGCGGATTTATGTCAACTATCGATGAATGGCTCAAAGCGGCCGAACACGTCATCAGTCGCGGGAACGATCGTATCATCCTGTGCGAGCGCGGTATCCGCACGTTCGAGACGGCCACCCGCAACACGCTGGACGTAAACGCTATCGCGCTCATCAAGCAGACGACCTCATTTCCTATTATGGCCGATCCAAGCCACGCTACCGGCCGTGCCGACCTGGTCATGGCCGGAGCACGAGCCGCAATAGCCGCCGGAGCCGACGGCTTACTGGTGGAATTCCATCACAATCCAGCCGAGGCCCTATCGGACGGCGATCAGGCTCTTCCGTTAGTGACTATGGCCCAATTTAGGGAAGAAGCCGAACGTATCGGCCAAGCAATGGGGCGGAATATTATCTGATTCCTGCCGGCAGATTTGCGAAACCACCCATTTGGCAGGACAATCGGACAAACCATCACTTAAAAGGGAGATACGGCATGAAACTCACAATTCTGTCATTCGATAATGATGGCCCCATCCCAACCAAGTTCGCGATGGGGATCCCGAACGGGTCTGGCCAGGCGACGTTTGCGCCAAATCGTAGCCCGCACATAAGGTGGACGGACGCACCCAAAGAGACGAAGTCGTTCGCGCTGATCTGTCACGACGCAGATGCGCCAACAGTAGGCGATGACGTTAACCAACCCGGCAGGACAGTGCCCTATGATCTGCCTCGCGCCGACTTTTATCACTGGGTGCTGGTCGATATCCCGGCCGACATCAATGAGTTACCGGCCGGCATCGACAGCGATGGCGTAACCCCGAAGGGGAAAGAGGTCGGCAAAACTCCATATGGGGTACGCGGAATCAACAGCTACACCAGCTGGTTCGCCGGCGACCCGAACATGGAAGGCAATTACGGTGGTTACGATGGGCCTTTTCCTCCCTGGAACGATGAGCGAGTTCACCGCTACTATTTCACGCTTTACGCGCTGGATGTAGCGTCGCTGAATCTATCCGGAGCCTTCACCGGCGATGAGGCGCTGGCGGCCATGCAGGGCCATGTATTGGCGCAAGATGGCTGGATGGGCACTTACGCCATCTATGCCAACGCTCGTCCCTGATAGCGCGGAACGGCATAGCCGGCAATTCAATAACAAATCCAGTCCCACAATACCGCAACAACGCGGCCGATCTGGGCAATATCCACAAGGAGTAGCGTTTGGAAAACGTCCTCGTGCAGTTGGCCGCCGTGGCCATATTTGGCATCGGGGCGCAATGGCTCGCCTGGCGATTGCGATTGCCCTCGATTCTGTTGTTACTTTTATTCGGCTTCCTGCTCGGTCCGGTATTGGGCATTATTCATCCAGACGAACTCCTGGGTGAAGCTCTTTTCCCATCGTTTCCCTAGCCGTCGGCGTCATCCTGTTTGAGGGCGGGCTGACGCTGAAACTAAAGGAATTGCCGGTCAGCGGGCCGGTCATCGGCCGTCTCATCACCGTGGGGGCGGTGGCTACATGGATCGTCGCTACCCTGGCAGCACGCTTCGTCATCGGGTTGCAATGGCCGATGGCGATCCTCGTCGGAGCAGTCCTTATCGTGACAGGACCAACAGTAGTAGGGCCATTGCTGCGACAGATCCGCCCAAAAGGTCGCGCCGGAGCTATTCTCAAGTGGGAAGGGATCTTGATCGATCCCGTTGGAGCCGTTTTGGCTGTGCTGGTCTTTGAGAGCATTCGTTTGGGCGAGGTCGGCAACGTGCCGGTTTTCATCTTGCTCGGTGTGCTACGTAGCCTGGCCATCGGCCTGTTCTTCGGTTTTCTCGGCGCAGGAACACTCATCGCATTGTTGCGGCGCTATCTGGTCCCCGACCATCTGCAGAATAGTGTCACTCTATTGCTGATGTTCATGATGTTCGCGCTGTCCGATCTACTCGCACCTGAGGGGGGATTATTGGCCGTCACCGTCATGGGCGTGGTGATGGCTAACCAGCCATGGGTTCCCATTCGTCACATCGTGGAATTCAAGGAAAACCTGCAAATACTGCTCGTCGGCCTCTTGTTCATCTTGCTGGCCGGCCGGATCAACATCAGCGATCTCCTGTTGATCGGCTGGGGAGCGGTGATATTTGTCGTCATTCTAATCGTAATTGCCCGGCCTCTTAGCGTGTTGTTATCGACATGGGGATCGCCGTTGAACCGGTCGGAGCGCCTGTTCCTGATGTGGATGGCCCCTCGCGGTATCGTGGCCGCCTCGGTAGCATCCGTCTTCGCATTTCAGTTATCGGCCGCCGGCTTGGAGGGAGCGGAATTGCTGGTGCCGATCGTGTTCCTTGTCATCGTCATCACCGTCATTTTTTACGGGCTGACTGCCGGGCCAGTGGCGCGACGCCTGGGATTGGCGGAACACGAACCGCAAGGGGTGCTCTTCGTCGGGGCAAGTCTTTTCTCACGCGAATTAGCTGAGCAATTAGAGAAGCATGGAATTCGGGCGTTGCTGCTGGATAGTAACTATCGGAGTGTCGCCGAGAGCCGTCTGGCAGGCTTGCAAGCCCACCATGGCAACGCCCTTTTGGAAGATACGCTGGAGGGGGTTGATCTCGGCGGCATCGGACGGATGGTGGCCATGACCAGCAACGATGAGGTAAACACGCTGGCGGTGTTGCGTTACCCGGAAATATTCGGCCGGTCAGAAGTGTATCAACTACCGTCAGCCGGAGGCGAATCCTATAAGACCCCCTCGCACTTGCGCGGTCGCATTCTATTTGGGACGCAGACAACTTATGATTTCCTGGAAGAACAGATCGCCGGCGGGGCATCGGTAAAGGGTACCCCGTTGACCAACTCTTTCACATACGAGGAATATCTGGCAGAAAATCAAGGAGCTATCCCGCTAGGCCTAATCATGCAGGGCAATCGCCTTACCCTGTTTACCGCGGACATCCAGCCTCACCCCAGGCCGGGGCAGACGATCCTCAGCCTGGCGCCAGCCAATAGCAGCGAGAGCCAGGATTAGGAAGGCCGTTCGAACGTCGATGTCGAGAAGGAAACAAACATGGTTACTATAGATCGTCCCTTCCAAACTCTGTCCAGCCGCGTGGTCTGGTCCTGTCCATGGTACCAGGTGAGGCAGGATGATATCGCGATGCCTGGCGGGAGAAACGGCGTCTATCATGTCATCGAGAAGCCTGACGCGGTCTGGATCGTACCTGTTACAACCGACGGACAAATCGTCATGGTGCGCCAGTATCGGTACACCATCGACGAGTGGTGTTGGGAAGTACCTGCAGGAAGTCTGAAGCCGGGACAAACTGCTGAGGAAGCGGCACACGAAGAGTTGCTGGAAGAAGCTGGCGGGAGCGCGAGAAATCTAGACTACATCGGCCGCTTCTACCTCGCAAACGGGATATGTAATGAAGCAGGCCATATCTTTTTGGCGACCGGAGTGGCGTTGGGCGCGACACACCATGAGGCGGCTGAAGTGATGGAGGTTCATCAATTCCCCATCGGGCAAGCCCTGGAGATGGCCCGAGCGGGATCGATCACTGACGGCCCCTCAGCGCTGGCGTTACTCCTCTGCGCCGATCGTTTGACAGCTTTGGAATAACAAGACCGAATCTATCTATTCAAGGTGAGCCTTGATTGATTCGGCTACCTCAACAGTAATGCCGGGGACGGCAGTGATCGCCTCGAGAGACGCCTCGCGAATCGCCTCCAACGAACCGAAATGCTTCAGTAGCGCCTGGCGACGCTTAGGCCCGACACCGGGCACCTCATCGAGAATAGAAGCTACCCCAACTTTGGCGCGGCGTGTGCGATGGCCTTCATTGGCAAAACGGTGGGCTTCGTCGCGAGCGCGTTGAACGAGATAGAGCGCTTCGGAATGGCGCGGTAAATACACCGAGCGAGATTGGTTAGGCAGGAAGACTTCTTCTTCCTGTTTAGCCAGCGATGCAATGGGAACCTCGCCCTCCAGGTCAAACTCGCGTAATACCTCCAATCCCACCTGCAATTGACCTTTACCGCCATCTATCAAGAGCAAATCAGGCAAGATAGCCCAAGCCGTCGGCCGATCAGAGCGAGCCTTGACCTGGCTAAGATCGTGTAACTCCCCTGCCAGCGTATCGCGGTAACGTTGGAAACGCCGAGTCAGTACCTCACGCATCGCGCCATAATCATCGTTATCGACAGTTTGGACGTTGAAACGACGATAGTCACTTTTTCGCGGCGCGCCCTGGACGAAAACAACCATCGAACCGACGGTTTGCGTACCTTGCGTGTGGCTGATGTCATAACACTCAATGCGGGCGGGCGGCGTCGGTAACTTGAGCGCATCCTGCAATTCAGTGATGGCTTCAACATGTTTCGACCGGTCGGCTGCCCATTGCTGGCGCATGGTGGCTAGCGTATCATGGGCATTCTCTACCGCCATCTGAACCAGATCGCGCTTCTTGCCACGGCGCGGGACATGGACAGTCACCTTGGTGCTCCGCTTCTGCCGCAACCATTCCTCGATAACATTTACTTCCTCAATCTCATTAGGCAGCAAAACCTCTTTGGGAACATAGGCGGCATCGTCATAGAACTGAGTGATAAATTCCTGGAGAACCTCGGCGTCGCTCTCGCCCTCAGTATTATCGAGCATAAAATACTCGCGGCCGATTAGTTTGCCATGGCGAATGAAAAATATCTGGGCACAAGCATCGCCGTTTTCCCTGGCAAAGGCGATTACATCTTGATCGGTATCGCTGGAACCGATGACCTTCTGACGAGAGGTGATCCGTTCGATAGCCTTGAGTTGGTCGCGGTAACCAGCAGCCTTCTCGAATTGAAGCTCGGCAGCGGCCCGCTCCATCTTGCTTTCGATATCGCGGACAATGTAATCAGATTTGCCGTCGAGGAAATCCATCAGTTGCTGAATCGTGGCGCGGTACTGTTCCTGGTTGATCGCACCGATGCAAGGAGCGCTACATAATTTGAGGTCGTAGTAAAGACAGGCACGTTCATCCTTACCGGTGATGATGCGATTACAGGTCAGGTAAGGAAACACTTTACGCAAGAGATCCAGCGTTTGCTGAACGGCCCAGGCAGAAGTGTAAGGCCCAAAATAGCGCGATCCGTCGCGGACCATGCGACGGGTGACCGTCACTTTGGGAAATGGATCCGCCCAATGAACCTTGATATAAGGATAACGTTTGTCATCCTTCATCCGCACATTAAACTGCGGCCGATATTGCTTGATGAGGGTCATCTCAAGCAACAGCGCTTCCAGTTCAGATTCAGTGGTGATGACTTCGATATCAGCTATCTGCCGCCGCAGGCGCTGCGTCTTGATGGAATCGACTTGATTGCGAAAGTAGGAACGCACACGGTTGCGCAAGTTAATCGCTTTACCAACGTAAATAACGGTGCCTTCCGCATCCTTATGCAGATAGACCCCGGGCTTCGTCGGTAAATTATGCAGTATCTCGCTGATGCGTTCGCTCGGTGTATAAGCCATTTCAAATCGCGGAGCCTGGCTAACCAATCCATCAAAAGCACAGGCCCGATCGGATTTTAGCACAAATTTTCGGGATTACCTGAGGAAGAGGATGTGCTGTTGCGCTTCGTCGATCAACTTCTGGACGATATCCTCGGGGAGATTTCGAGCGCCCCCAGCAAGCATAAGCAGGCTACCTTTCTGACGGTCCACCCACTCAATCACCCGCTGAGGATCATCGCCGGAGAGATGCTGAAATTGCAGCTGAATATCTGCGCGTTCCAAAAGTTGGATCGCATATTGGCGGCGAGTATAGGCAGTCTGTTCGTCCGACGCCCACACAAGGACGCGCAAATCGCCAACACGATCAGCCAGCTCGGCCGCCAGAAGCAGCGCCCGACGGCCGTTCTCGGAACCGTCATAAAGGGCGATGACCGGGCCAGGCTCGACATCCGTCTTGACAAGCAACACGGCCGAGGTCGCCTGGTTCACAATTGCCTGAGCGGTGGAGCCAAGATGAGCATGGCGGCCGACCGCGTGGCCCAGGCGGCCGAGGACAACCATATCAGTCTCAAGAGCCGCGGCCAGAAGTTCTCGGTTGACAGGGCCACGAATGACGCGAAACGAGTAAGTCAGCTTGCGTTCAGCGGCCATCTCCTCCAGTTCACGGCGCAGGAGAGCTGCGCGGGCGTGCAATCTGCGCAACAACGCCTCTTGCTCCAACCGACGTGTATCTCGTTCAGCGAAACGAATCTCGCGAACGAACGGAAGTTCAGCCAGACGGAACAGGTTAATATCCTCGACAAACAAACCCAGCACTTCAGACCGCAACATTTCAGCCAAGTTGACAGCGGCCTCCAGCGCGGCCTGGCTATTCGTAGAGGCGTCGAGAGCGATCAGGATCCGCCGAATGGGCCGGTCGACGATCTCCTCGGCCGCTTCAGCCGGCTGACCCAGCACAGGTAAAGTATTCTCAGGCTCCACGATGGGGTCATCATTCAGCAGAGGGCTGTTCATCTTCTTCACTTACATTATCTGCGTCGCCGTTCTCATCATCATTGGATTCGGTGACCTCAGCACGTGATGGCTCGTTAAAGGCACGTTGCTTCTCAGCAAACTCGGCCAAACGGGTGATCACTCGACCATTAACGCTATCCGGTGGATATTGGCCCGATTCATCAAAGTCACCAGCAGGAATACCAGTCAAAATAGATAGCCCTTCATCGACCGTCGAAACCGGGTATATCTTGAAACGATCATTAGCCACGGCTTCGACGATATCTTCGCGAAGCATCAGGTTATCGACATTAGCAGAGGGTATCAGCACGCCCTGCTCACCGGTTAATCCCCGGGCGCGACAAACATCGAAAAAGCCTTCGATCTTCTCGTTGACGCCACCGATAGGTTGAATTTGGCCCCGCTGATTGACTGAACCGGTGACGGCAAAGCTCTGCTTGATAGGAACTTGAGACAAGGCCGACAACAATGCGTAAAGTTCGGCCGAAGAAGCGCTATCTCCTTCGATACCGCCATAGGACTGCTCGAACACAAGCGTTGCCGAAAGAGATAGAGGTTTGTCGGCGGCGTATCGCTGACCCAGGAAACCAGACAGGATAAGCACGCCCTTGGAGTGAATAGGGCCGCCCATATCAACTTCCCGCTCGATATCAACGACCTTGCCATCACCCATCCGGACCCGCGCTGTGATACGCGACGGGCGGCCAAAGCTATGGCTACCCATGGTGTAGACCGATAGTCCATTCACCTGACCGGCAACCGCACCACTCGTGTCAATAAATACCTGCCCGCGAATGATGGATTCCTGGATACGATCGGCGACGCGCCCTGAGCGATATCTTTGCGTATCCAAAGCTTGTTGCACATCATCGCGAGTCACGACAACTCGCCCCGCCTCCCCTGCCCAATAATCGGCTTCTCGCAGGATGTCAGTGAGGCTTTGCATATGAGTCGAGAGCTTATGCGCATCTTCGGCCATCCGCGACCCTTGCTCAATGACTCGTCCAACAGCATCGCGCCTGAAGGGACGAAGTTTCTCGGTTCTTGCGACTTCGGCGACGACCCGAGCATAGGCTAGAGCACTATCGGGATCGCGATCCATATCTTCTTCAAAGTCGGCTGATACTTTGAACAACTCGTTGAATTCGGGATCGTGACTACTCAGCAAGTAGTATAAAAGACGCTCGCCGATCAGGATTACTTTCACATCGAGCGGGATCGGCGCCGGTTCAAGGGATACAGTACTAATCATGCTGTAGACCTGGCCCATAGACTCGATGCTAATTTCTTCTTTTCGTAGAGCTTGCTTCAAAGCGTCCCAAGCAAACGGTTCAGAGAGTAGTTTAAGAGCATCGATCAACAGATAGCCGCCATTGGCCTCGTGGAGCGCGCCGGATTTGATCAGCGTAAAATCGGTGACGAGCGCGCCCATTTGAGCGACATGCTCAATACGGCCAACCAGATTCTGGTAACGTGGTTGGTCGAGAAAAACGACCGGTGCGCCAGTAGTTTGGCCGTTATCGACGACCACATTGACTTCGTAGCGGGAGAGAGAGACCCTGCGCTCAGCCGAAGCGATGCCCAGGGCTGCACCAATCAGCTGGCGGCCGGCCGCCTCATCGTCTTGCATGAAGGCATCGAAGTTCTGGATAATATCCTTTTGAACGGCATCGATATAGTTGATGATAGGTTCCAGGGTCTCATACTTTGCGCGTAATTCGTCGAGGAGAGGGGTAACCGTGAATTCGACAACCCGTTCGTCCAGTTCACGAAGCCGTTTCTGCATTTCGCGATGGAGATTAGGCATTTGCTCCATGATCCGCTGCAGGGATTCCTGTAACTGCCCGACCTCCGTTTCGATTTTCTTCTGAGCTTCCTGATCGAGGCGCATGAATTCATCGGGGGTAATAACTTCGCCCCCTTCTTTTAACGGAGCAAAGGCAAATCCACCCGGCGTCTGGATAAGGGCGATATTATGCGCCTTGGCTTCCTCGCGAAGTTTCTCAAACACCTCGGTCTGAGTGCCGCGCAACTCTTCCTCAAGCGCTCTCTTTTGCAACTGATATTCGTCTCCGGCAAAAGTAGCCGGCAAAACAGTGATTAGCTCTTCGGCCAGGTTCTTCATATCAGCGCGGAATTCGTTGGCTTTGCCAGGCGGCAAACGCAGAGCATGCGGCTTATGAGGTTGGTCAAAGTTGAACACGTAACACCAGTCATCTGGAGTTGATTCAGAGGCCGCTCGCTGGTTCAGGAAGCGCCTCACCGTTGTCCGGCGGCCGATACCATTTGGTCCGAGAGCGAACAGGTTATACCCCCGATGATCGATACCGATGCCGAAGCGAATAGAATCGATAGCCCGTTGTTGACCGATAATTTCGAGTCCGTCTTCAAGCTCTTCAGTGGTTTCAAAAGGGAGCTGAGCAGGATCAAAGCGACGGTAAAGCAGATCGGAGGATAGCGGTTGCGGGTTTTCCATACATCACTCAAGGGGTGAATAGGGCTGTCACAAATACAGATTCCCAAGCAAATCTAGCGACTGTATTACACGTCAACAGCCATACAAAGTCGGGCGTTCGCGGCTCGCGAGCGTGAATTGCCCGGCTCAATTTGATCGCGACTCACACCAGGATACTCCGTGCGAATGCCATCGACATGATCTAGCGGTTAGATGAGTCGCATTATCCACGCACAGCCAACAAAGCGTCCGCAGTCGTTCAATCCTGGCGTCGACGAATGATCATCGTGGCACAATTAGCGCCACGAAGTACTTTCTCGGCCACGCTACCGTGGAGCCAACGACCGATGCCGGAGCGACCATGGCTGGAAATGACGATCAGATCGATATTCTGCGCATCAGCATAAGACACAATCGCATCGGCAATGTCACCGTCCGTGTTCTGAACATCAAAAAACAGGTGCTGATTATCGCGGCTGGCATAGATACGCTGTAAATAAGTCTCAGCCTCGGCGCGTTCCAGTGCGTTTGCCTCGTTCAGAGCGGCCGCCATGCCGTCTCCGGCTGGGCCAATGGCTTCAGGCAATGGTTCGCGCCCCGCCACGACGCGCAGCAAGAGAACATCAGATTTCACAGCCGCCGCGATCGCCATCGCCGAATCCAGCGCGCGCTCGGCCAGTTCAGAGCCGTCGAGCGGCACCAATATCTTATGATTCTGGAACATGTTGACCGACACGTGCGCGCGGATAATGGCTGTGGCGCAAGGGGCGTGATGCATCACTTTTTCGGCGACACTGCCATAGACCCAACGACTGCTGCCCGTGCGGCCATGGCTGGACATGATGACAAGATCGACCCCGTTCTCTTCCACGTAATATACAACGGCGTCAGCCGGGGAACCGGACACGACTTTGGTCTCAACAACAATCGACTCCTCAGAAATCGTTTGAGCTGTCGCCTTAAGATATGCCTGAGCTTCATCGATGCTCATTCGGATCATCTCGTCGAACAGTATGGGATCGGCCGCCATGAGCGTCAATGGCGCTGATACTCGCAGCAAGGTTAGTTTTACGCGAGCGTCTCCGACCTCGGCTTGTTGCGCCATGGCAGAGGCAAGTTGAATAGCCGGCCCCAGCGCTTTTTCGGCAAGCTCAGAACCATCCAGCGGAACCAGGATATTATGGAACGGTACCATTAGGGCCTCCTCGCGATGCTCTAGTCGTTATGATCAATCATAGCAGGCTGCTGCATCGCAAAATGATTCAAAAAATCGGTCACGGTAATAATCCCAACCAGGGTGCCATTATCGACTACGGGCAAAGCGCCAAACTTATAGCTACTCAGCATGGCGGCGGCTTGATAAGCAGGCGTATCGGGCGAAACGACCACCGGGTCGGGGGTCATACAATTCTCGGCTGTGATGTTATCGAGTATCTCCTCATCTTGCCAACGGCCATGCAATATCAACGGAGAGTTCATCACCAGCCGCACGTCGCGGTCAGTGATAATCCCCACAAGCTTGCCATTCTCGAGAACGGGTAACTGGCGGCATGATTGGGTCTTCATCACCTCGATGACCTGTCGCAACGTCGATTGCGGGGTCACGGTATTCGGGATGATGGTCATGAGGTCATTGACGGTCAGCATTTCTATCTCCTCAGGCCGGAGCGGTCTGGGTCGCCGGCAGATCTCTTAACTTAAGTTTAATTGATTTTTCGCCTTTGTCATGATGGAAAATGTCACCATTGATCAGTGACATTCATTGGTTTTTCAATCCTGTCTAAGAAGGTTTGCCTGTTGACTTTGTGAAAGATACACTCAGAATTAATATCAATACCATCATTTTTATAGGAGAGTAATGGCAAAGAAAGCCCCACAACACCGAAAGCAGCAGCAACAACGAGAGACAAACTGGCTGATCATCGGTGGATTGATTGCCGTCGGTGTACTGGCCCTTGGAGGCCTGCTCTTTTTAGCGCTGCGCCCGACGGAGGCTCGCGTCGTACAAACACTCGCGGAATATTGTCAGGAAAATAAAGACCGCTGCGTCTTCATCGGGAAAACCGATGCGCCCATCACCATGGTAGAGGTCCCGGATTTTGGATGTATACATTGCCAGGACTTCCACAACAACACGGCTCGGCCATTAAAGGAACAATTTGTCGACACAGGTGATGTGAAATGGGTAGTCTTACCTTATGCCCTCAGTGCAACAACTGTTCCATCGGCCGCCTCAGGTTTATGCGCCAACGAACAAGGCGGTTTTTTCGAATATGCTAGTGCCATGTATACCATCGAACCGCCAACCTTCCGGCTCTCGGCCGATGGTTACCGACAGGCGGCCGAAACCGCGGGGCTAAACCTCGATCAGTTCAACAGTTGCATGAAAGACGGTCGATATCTCAATGTTGTGAACCAGAACCGGGACGCCGCGCGAAGCGTCGGAGTGACCGGTACCCCGACATTCTTTGTGAATAATCAGGAAGTAAACGGCGCGCAACCTCTTTCCGTTTTCGCACAGATCTTTAACTCGATCCTAAGCGGCCAGCAGTAATATAGTTGGCGTCGCCGATCAACCGTGGACCATGACAGCGCCGAGCTGACGCGGAAAACGGTCGCGAGCCATAATCTATAGGACTCTTCTCCCAGCAAGGAGGCTCAAGGAGGTTTACAAAGTGAGGCTCGAACTTGTTAGAGACTGGATGACACGAGATGTAATCTATATCTCGCCCGACACGACCGTGCTCGAGGCCGGGCAGCTTATGGTCGACCGGACCATCCGGCGATTGCCTGTCGTCGAGGACGGCAAATTGGTCGGCATCGTGACTTATGGCGATGTACGAGGCGCAAGGGCAGCATCAACCAGCGGCCTGGATATTTGGGAGCTTAGTTACATCCTGTCGCGGCTGACCGTTCGCGAAATCATGACGCCTAACCCAGTGACAACCTCACCGGACGACACGATCGGAGCGGCCGCACAATTATTGCTGAAGCACATGATCGGTGGATTACCAGTGCTGGATCACGACGGCCAACTCGTCGGCATCATTACCGAGTCCGATATTTTTCGTCTGGTTGTACGCCATTGGATACAGGCACAGGACGAAACGAGCGAGCCTTACGCTCGCTATGAATAGGAAAGATCAGCTGTGTTCAAACATATTTTAGTTCCTCTAGATGGTTCCGGATTTGCCGAGGCAGCCATTCCCTATGCTCTGGAGTTAGCTGCGCAGTTTGATAGCGACATCACATTGTTGCGAGTCGTATTGCCGCCACGAGTGGGTGAAGGGGCATTGTCGCCCGAATCAGCCAATTTTATGATCAAGATGCGTGATGACCTCTACAAGGAAGCGATTGATTACCTTCAATCGCAAAAGGGGTCGCTGCGCCAGCAGAATTATCGGGTGCACTATCAGGTAGCTGAGTCAGATGACGTAGCCGCAGAGATCATCAGCGCCACAAATGGGACCAACGCCGATGTAATCGTGATGTGTACGCACGGTCGTGGGGGCTTGGGGCGCTTCCTGTTTGGCAGTGTGGCGATGCGTGTGCTTCAGTCAGCCGCCGTGCCGGTCCTGGTCATTCGACCGGACGGAACGAGGAAGAAGGCAGACGATCCGGCTACGACATCGCCGAAATAGGTTTGGGGCCGCGAGTCGCAGCGGCCTCAATCTCTCGAATAAGCCTGGCGGAATCTATATATTTCAGCAGGTAGCATTTCACGCCGGCCTGGTGGAGAAGTAGCCGTTCTACTTCATCGGCAAAAGGCGCCAAAACAATAACGGCCGCTGAGAGATAAACCATTTGCTCGACGAGATCGATGGTCTTGAACAGTTGCTCGTCCGTTCCGTTTTGCAGACCAAAAAGAACAACGATCGGAGCCTTGGGGCACCCCTCCTGGCCGTTCTTGGCATCAAGATAAGACAGGGCGGCGGCCGGCTCCTCAACGCTGGCGATAATCTCGAAATGCGGCGTGACGCTCAATCGGTCGCTAAGAGCGCGACGCACCGCGGCATGTTTTTCGACGATGAGAATTCTTATTTTCGGCGCGTCGTCCAAACTCACATTCCTACCCATTTCCAGGTGCGTCTGCAACATATCGATACACCTTCAGCCGCCTGACCATTTTCGTGTCTCACCAATCCGATTAAAGACTGTTCATCCCGTCAACTTGGTGCAGAACGAAACAGGTCCGCGGCACGCATTATTGCAGGCAGTATAGTCCTTCGGACACGATGAACTCAATGACAAAAGTCATTGATCCGCGTGACATCTATCACTGATGAAAGGATGAAGCCGAAAGGGGCGAATTCTCTGGGACAGAGGTATTTAATCTAAAGCGGAAGATCGAGGATAACAGTCGTGCCTTGCCCAGGAGCGGATTTAACATCAAACGTGCCATGCAAGCTTTCAGCGCGAGCCTGCATATTGGCCAGACCGTGGCCGACTCGCTGGGATTCGTTGGAAGTATCAAAGCCCCGACCATCATCTTGCACAGTCAAAGTAACACGATCGGCGATACAATTCAGGCTAACATTAACTTCTCCGGCACGCGCATGGCGAGCTACATTAGCTAACGCCTCCTGGGTGGTCAGGAATATGGCGCGACCTAGAGGCATGGACAAGGTCTCCAGCCGCTCGGGGACATGGATCGATACCGGCACCATCGTATTGGCCTGAAACTCGCGTACGAGTTGGGCCAGTCCTTGAAGGACATCTCCTGCGAAACGCCGAGGGCGCAGATCGAGGATGAAATTACGGATGTCGCGGATAGCATCATTGAGGCCTTCAATAGCGGTATTAAGCAGCGCCGAAACCTCTTCATTATTATCGGGCAAAAGAGCAAGTCGTGTAGATTCGAGGGTTAGCCCTACGGCGTAGATCGATTGAATAACGCCATCGTGAAGATCCATGCCGATGCGCGTTCTTTCTTCCAGGATGGCCAGCCGTTCGACTTGAGAATAGAGACGAGCATTCTGAATCGCGACCGCAGCATGGGCGGCCAACATTTCAATAAGCTTTTGATCAGCCGCGCTGAATTCTTCAGCACCTCTCTTATCGGTTAGATACAGGTTGCCAAGCGTCTCCCCTGCACCAGTGATCGGTACGCCCAAAAAGCTCTCCATCATTGGATGGCCTTTGGGGAAACCAACCGACCGCGGGTCGTCCTGGATACGACGAATGCGAATCGGTTTTTGTTCGTGGATCAACGCGCCCAGCAGGCCATAACCATGCGGCCAATGATCGATCCTGAGGATCTGCTCGCGACTCATCCCGCTCGTAATAAATTGATGAACGCTACTCGACCCGATGCCGCGCCAATCTCCGACAGCCAGGGCTGCGTAGTCCGCTCCAACCAGCTCACGTGCGGAATCGGCAATAAGTTGCAAGACCTTATCAACGTCGAGTTCGCTAGCGATGGCCAGCGCCGCTCGATTAAGCGTCTCTAGTGCTTTCTGAGCGTCATATCCAACGGGTGACTTGGTCTTAACGAGGTCAGGCACAATCGTCCCCGTGGGGTCTAGATATGATCCGACAAATGGTGTTTGATGGCGTAGGCGGCCGCCTCCGCCCGATTGGATACGCCGAGTTTGGAAAGGATGCTGCTGACGTAATTGCGCACAGTCCCTTCGCTAAGGAACAGATCTGAAGCGATCTCTCGATTTGTACGTCCGTCGGCAATAAGGAGAAGCACCTGACGCTCCTGACTGGTCAGGTCCTGGAAGGCAACGGCTTCCTCTTTCTTGATAGACCGGCGAACTTCAAAGAAGACGCGCTGCGTAAGCGAGGGATCGAGCATGGACTCGCCGCGCGCCGCGCCTTCGATAGCACGGATAACGTCACCGCCGGCGATCTGCTTGAGCAAGTAGCCTGTCGCGCCAGCGCGGATAGCGGCGAACAACAACTCATCTTCAGCAAAGGAAGTGAGCATGATGACTTTGATCTGGGGGAACCGCTCTTTGATCTGCTGGCAAGCTTCAATGCCGCTACCGCCGGCTAGCCGGATATCCATCAACACAATATCAGGCTGGAGTTCCTCAGCCATGGCAACAGCTTCTTCCTGCGTCGACGCTTCACCAACTACGGTAAAGGTGGGGTGGCGCTCCAGCAAGGCACGCATTCCGAGCCGGACAACTTCGTGATCGTCAACGATGAGAAGCCTCAACATTTGCGACATATAGAATAAGTATAGCCAATCAGGGCGACTATCACAAAAGAGTGCGGGGTTGGTAGTTTGACAGGCGCACGGCCGTCCGGTTCCCTATCAGGTGAAGACGCCGGCATCGGCGACGCGACCACAATTATCACAAATCAATTGGAAGAGGCCGTTATATTGCAGTTCTCCGAGCAGGCACGAGGGACAAGGAAATCCTTCACGAGGTTCATAACCACAGGCAGCCTTGGTTTCATCAGTCGCAGGTTTCCACCATCGCTCGACGGGTTTGCTACGCCGGCGAATATCATCAAGCTTGGCCATTATTACAGCTTACTCAGTATACGCCACGTTGACAAGCCGTTTCCAAAAAACATCTATTTTCCCCTATAGAATGGTTAGCATGACTTTCATCAGCATTACTGGTGTAATCTGTCACTAACCCTTCAGAGCCAGATTCCTTAAACTAAATACCGATTAACACCGGAAATTTACTACCGTGTGGCGGGCCGCCCCAGATTCAAAGGCTAGAGAACGAATCATTTCCCCGTCCAGCGGTAAAACTGCCTGAAGGAGATTATTCTCATGTCGGAAAACGTTTTAACTCCACCCGTAAAAGAGCAAAAAGTCGTGAGCAACGGCCATAAACCCCAAGGTGCCACCAAGTGGGTCTATATGTTCGACGAAGTTCATCTGGCCGAAGAAGCTGTTGGGGGTTGGGATGAAGCCCGCGCGCTATTGGGCGGCAAGGGCGCAAACCTGGGCGATATGACGCGTCTGGGAATTCCCGTACCGCCAGGCTTCACCGTTACAACCGAGGCCTGCAATACCTACCTGGAATCCAGTGGCTTCCCGGAGGGTATGTGGGAGCAAGAGCTTGATGCTATTCACAAGATCGAAAATATGACCGGCAAGAAATTCGGCGGCACGGAAAACCCTCTGCTCGTCTCTTGCCGATCCGGCGCGAAATTCTCGATGCCGGGCATGATGGATACCGTGCTCAATATCGGTCTGAATGATGAGATCGCCGAAACGATGGTACGCCTGACCGGCGACCGCCGCTTCGTGTTCGACCTCTATCGCCGCTTGGTCCAGATGTTCGGCAGCGTCGTGATGGGCGTTCCGGATGAAGCGTTTGAAGCGGTCATCACTGCACGACGCAAGAAAGCCGGAGTAACTTCCGACTCGGAGCTACAAGCCGAGGATTGGGAAGTTATCACCCGCCGTTTCAAGGAGATCTATCGCACCTTCACCCGTAGCGATTTCCCAACTGATCCTTATCATCAATTGCAATTGGCGACAGAAGCGGTGTTCAAGTCATGGAACGGTCGCCGAGCCATCGATTATCGCAATGCAGCCCATATCCCGCACGATTTAGGCACGGCCGTCAATATTCAGACGATGGTCTACGGCAATATCGGGGATAACTCCGCCACCGGCGTCGCCATGTCGCGTAACGCTTCCACCGGCGAAAACGAACCCGAGGGCGATTTCCTGGTGAATGCACAGGGCGAAGACGTGGTCGCCGGTATTCGGACGACTCAACCCCTGCATGAGTTGCAAGAGATCATGCCGAAGGCGTATGACGAGTTCCTGGGTATAGCCAAGAAACTCGAGAAGCACTACCGTAATATGCAGGATATGGAGTTTACCATCGAGGATGGTAAATTGTGGCTGCTTCAGACTCGCGACGGCAAGCGCACCGCTCAGGCGGAAGTCAAAATCGCCGTCGATATGGTGGAAGAAGGGCTTATCAACAAGGAAGAGGCAGTCTGGCGCGTGAAGCCGGCCCAGGTCGACTTTTTCCTGCATCCGCAACTTGATACGGCAGCCCTGAAGTCCGCGCACAAGATCGCCAGTGGCTTAAACGTTTCCCCCGGCGCGGCCGTGGGTATGGTGGCCTTCGACGCCGACATCGCCGAACATTGGGTTAAAGACGAGGGACGTCAGGTCATTATGGTTCGTCCAGAGACAAAACCGGACGACGTTCATGGCATGCTGGCGGCCCAGGGTATCCTGACCAGCCGCGGTGGCCGCACAAGCCACGCTGCCCTGGTGGCCCGTCAATTCGGCAAGCCGGCCGTGGTTGGCGTTACAGAGCTGGATATCGATCTGGAGACGCGTCAGATGACTATCGGAGAAGATCTGGTCGTCAAGGAAGGCGAGTGGATCTCCCTCGACGGTACACAAGGCATCGTCTATCTAGGGCAAGTCCCGACTGTTGTCCCTGACATTAAGAATCCGTGCCTGCTCAAACTCCTGAGCTGGGCGGATGATATTCGTACTCTGGGTGTCTGGGCGAACGCCGACTACCCGTCAGACGCACGTCGCGCCCGTGAATACGGTGCAGAGGGAATCGGCCTTTGCCGCACCGAGCACATGTTCTTCGAGCAATCTCGACTGCCCATCGTACAGCAGATGATCATGGCCAAAAATATCACGGAGCGAAACGAAGCGCTTGATAAGCTTCTGCCCCACCAGCGCGGCGATTTCGACGGCCTGTTCCGGGCAATGGATGGCCATTCTGTCATCATCCGTTTGATCGACCCTCCGTTGCACGAGTTCCTGCCGTCCTACGAAGAACTGACGAAACGGCTGGCCGATCTCAAGGTGCAGTTGCAGCACTTCCATACGCTCAGCGAGATTGACGAAGCCCTGGCCGAGATTCAGGTCAAACAGTCTTACCTGGATCGCGTCGAGGCGCTGCGTGAACAGAACCCGATGCTGGGCACGCGCGGCGTCCGACTGGGCATCCTCATCCCTGAGCTGACCAAGATGCAGGTTCGCGCGATCTTCGAGGCGGCTTGCCAATGCCAGAAGGATGGCATCGATGTCCATCCCGAGGTGATGATCCCGCTCACATTCCACATCAACGAGCTAAAAGTCCAGCAGGTTGATCTCGAAGCCGTGGCCAAGGAAGTGATGGAGGAGCAGGGAATCGAAGTCTCATACAAGTTTGGTACTATGATCGAGATTCCTCGCGCAGCACTGACAGCCGATGAGATCGCGACGATCGCCCAGTTCTTCTCCTTTGGCACGAACGATCTGACGCAAACCGTCTTCGGCATCTCGCGCGATGACGCCGAATCCGGATTCCTGGTCGAGTATCAGCAACGTAATATCCTGGAAGAGAACCCCTTCGGCACATTGGATATCGACGGCGTTGGAAAACTGATGAAGATGGGGGTCGAACTCGGCCGCCAGACCCGGCCCGACCTGGAGATCGGCATCTGTGGTGAGCACGGCGGCGATCCCAAGACCATCGCTTTCTGCCACCAGATTGGCTTGAATTATGTATCTTGCTCTCCGTTCCGGGTTCCAATCGCCCGGCTGGCGGCCGCCCATGCCGCTTTGAACGACAAGAAAGGCAAGTAGTCCACTGAATTGACAATGGCCCTGGAGTGTGGATTAAACCATAGGCGCTCCAGGGCCTTGAATTTCAGGGAGAAGGTACACTATGACGACAAATATGATCACCATCGACGCAAATGAGGCAACTGCGAGCGTCGCGCACAAAGTCAATGAGGTGATTGCCATCTACCCGATCACCCCTTCGTCAGGCATGGGTGAGTTGGCCGATCAATACTCTGCCCACGGCGACACCAATATCTGGGGAGCCGTGCCGCTGGTTATTGAGATGCAGTCCGAAGGCGGCGCAGCCGGCGCTGTACATGGCGCGTTACAAACAGGGGCGCTCACGACGACATTTACGGCCTCACAGGGGCTCCTGTTGATGATCCCCAATATGTACAAGATCGCCGGAGAGCTGACCTCGACGACCTTCCATGTCGCAGCGCGCTCGTTGGCAGCGCAGGGACTATCGATCTTTGGCGATCACAGCGATGTGATGGCGGCCCGCAACACAGGGTTTGCCTTCTTATGCTCCAACTCTGTTCAAGAGGCGATGGACTTCGCTCTGGTAGCCCATGCGGCCACACTAAAGACACGCGTGCCGTTCATCCACTTCTTCGATGGGTTCCGTACCTCACACGAAATCAACAAAATCACACCCATCAGCGAAGCAACGATGCGAGCGATGATCAATGACGATCTGGTAAAAGCCCATCGAGATCGCGGCTTGACGCCCGACCTGCCGGTGATGCGTGGTACGGCCCAGAACCCCGACGTTTATTTCCAGGCGCGTGAAACCGTCAACCCATTCTATCAGGCCTGCCCCGGCCTGGTACAGGAGACGATGGACGAACTGGCTGCGCTAACCGGACGGCAATATCACCTGTTCGATTACGCCGGCGCGCCCGATGCAGAGCGCGTGATCGTTCTGATGGGTTCCGGAGCGGAAACGGTTGAGGAGACGGTGAACTACCTGGTCGAGCGAGGCGAGAAGGTCGGTCTGGTCAAGGTGCGACTCTACCGCCCGTTCGATTCGGCCGCGTTCGTCAACGCCTTACCAGCAACCACGCGCAACATCGCTGTACTGGATCGTACAAAAGAGCCGGGAGCCGCCGGCGAGCCGCTCTATCTCGATGTTGTGTCGGCGCTGGTGGAGCAGGTAGCGGACGGCAGCGCGCCGTTTGACGTCATGCCGCGCGTGATCGGCGGTCGCTATGGCTTGTCCTCCAAGGAATTCACCCCGGCGATGGTCCTGGCTGTTTATAACGAACTGGCCAAAGCCACCATGAAAAATCATTTTACCATCGGCATCAACGACGACGTCACTCACACAAGCTTACCTTATGATGAGACGTTCTCGACTGAGCCTGATGACGTGGTGCGCGCCGTCTTCTTTGGTCTTGGTTCCGACGGCACGGTGGGCGCAAACAAGAATTCAATCAAGATCATCGGCGAGAACACGCCTAACTACGCCCAAGGTTACTTCGTTCTCGATTCAAAGAAGTCAGGGTCCGTCACCATCTCCCATCTACGCTTCGGCCCGCGACCAATCCATTCAACGTATCTGATCTCCAACGCTAATTTTGTAGCTTGTCATCAATTCGGGTTTCTCGAACGATTTGACATGCTCAAGTTAGCGCAACCAGGAGCGACGTTCCTGTTGAATAGCCCTTATAGGCCGGATGAGGTGTGGGACCATCTGCCACAGGAGACACAGAAAGCGATCATCGAGAAAAGCCTGCGCTTCTTTGTTGTGGACGCCTATTCCGTTGCCGAAAAAACCAACATGGGCCGACGGATTAACACGGTCATGCAGACCTGCTTCTTCGCCCTGATCGAGCGCGCCACTTCTGTACCCTTGCTGTCGCGCGAGAAGGCTATTGCTGAGATCAAAACGGCCATTGAGAAAACATACGGCAAGCGCGGAGAGACAGTCGTCCAGCAGAATTTCGAGGCCGTCGATGCCTCGCTATCGCATCTACACGAAGTGACGATCCCGGCGAAGGTGACCAGCACGTTCACCCGTCCGGATATCGTCTCATCACGCGCGCCGGAATTCGTTCAAACGGTGACGGCGACAATGATGGCCGGCCTGGGTGATTTGCTACCGGTCAGCGCTTTGCCTGTCGACGGCACTTATCCCACGGGCACAACCCAGTGGGAAAAGCGGAACATCTCTACGGAAGTGCCGTTGTGGGATCCTGAAATCTGTATCCAGTGTGGCAAGTGCGCCCTGGTCTGCCCCCACGCGGTCATCCGCATGAAGGTCTACGATCCGGCCAATCTGGACGACGCACCGGCCGATTTCATGAGCACACCGGCTCGCTACAAAGAATATAAGGGCATGTCCTATACATTGCAGATATCGCCCGAAGATTGCACCGGATGTACGCTCTGCTACGAAGTCTGCCCGGTCAAAAACAAGAAGCAGCCCAAGTACAAGGCTATCAACATGATCGACTACACGCCGGAAGTGCGCGACCGGGAAAGCAAGAACTGGGAGTTCTTCCAGACGCTGCCGAACGTGGATCGTACCGAAGTGCCGTTCAATCAGGTCAAATACAACCAGCTGCTCGAGCCGCTCTTTGAGTTCTCCGGGGCTTGTGCCGGGTGCGGTGAAACGCCCTATCTGAAGCTCATCACCCAACTATTCGGCGATCGGATGCTGGTCGCCAATGCAACCGGGTGCTCGTCAATCTATGGCGGCAACTTGCCAACGACGCCGTGGTCGAAAAATCGCGAGGGGCGCGGGCCGGCCTGGTCCAATTCCCTATTTGAGGACAACGCCGAATTCGGGCTTGGTATGCGCGTCGCGCTCGACCAGCGTATAGACGCGGCAACGAACACCCTACGCGCCCTGCGCGAAGTGATCGGCGTCGAATTGTCGGATGAAATCCTCTACAGTGATCAGATCACGGAGATGGACATCCTGAACCAGCGGCGGCGAGTCCAACTATTGCGCGAACGTATCCAGGCATTGTTGGCCAGCGACGACCAGACCATCGAAGCAGTGAAACCGGCCTTGTCGGATCTCATGAGCAAAGCAGACGTTCTGGTCAAGAAAAGCGTGTGGATCGTCGGTGGCGACGGCTGGGCTTACGACATCGGTTATGGTGGGCTTGATCACGTGATGGCTTCGGGCCGCAACGTCAACATCCTGGTGCTGGATACCGAAGTATACTCCAATACCGGTGGCCAGATGTCGAAAGCTACGCCGCGTGCCGCGGTAGCCAAATTCGCGGCCGCCGGCAAGCCATTGCCGAAGAAGGATTTGGGGCTGCTGGCGATGTCATACGGCAACGTCTACGTCGCTCGCGTCGCCTTCGGGGCCAATGATCGACAAACGGTACAGGCGATACTGGAAGCAGAGGCTTATGACGGCCCGTCGCTCGTCATCGCCTACAGCCATTGCATCGCTCATGGCTACGATATGAAGTATGGCCTGGAGCAGCAACAAGCGGCGGTCGATTCAGGACATTGGACGCTATTCCGGTATAACCCCGACCTGGCCATAACAGAAATGGCTGAGCCAAATGGTCACGAACCCAAGACCGGCCGGAATCCGTTCCAGCTCGATTCCAAGGCACCCAGCATCCCACTGGAACAATATATCTACCGCGAGGGCCGCTATCACATGTTGCAGCAGAGCAATCCCGAAGCGGCCGAGCGTCTGCTCGAATTGGCCAAGTTGGACATTGCCCAGCGTTGGGAAACCTACCGCAAGATGGCAACCAGCCATGAGAAGCTCGACGAAAAGCCCGAGCGGACGATGACCGGGGACTAAGAAAGCGCGAACCCACAGATATCATGGACTCGTATAAGCCCATGATATCTGTGGATCATCAATCAGGAGAACGCAGAATGGACCTACGAACAACTTACCTGGGTCTTGAATTGAAGAACCCCTTGGTGGCCTCGCCGTCACCGCTGGCTCGCGAGCTAGGTAATATACGACGGTTGGAAGATGCAGGAGCCGCGGCCGTCGTACTCAATTCCCTGTTTGAGGAAGAAATCAACCAGGAAAGCCAAGCGCTCGATCGCTATCTAAGCGATGGCACGGAGAGCTATGCCGAGGCTCTAACTTACTTCCCCGAAGCGCCTTCCTATCGAGGCGTTGGCCCCGACGCCTATCTGGAGCATATCTTTCGGGCCAAGCAGGCGGTGAACATCCCTATCATCGCCAGCCTGAACGGAGTGTCTTCCGGTGGCTGGATTCGTTATGCGAAGGAGATGGAAGGGGCCGGCGCGGATGCAATAGAGTTAAACATCTATTACCTGCCCACGAGCATCTCGCTATCCAGCGCCGAGGTGGAGCAAATATACATCGATCTGGTACACGATATCCGAGCGTCCGTCGATATACCGATCGCGGTCAAGCTCAGCCCTTACTTCAGCTCCATGGCTAACATGATGCATCGTTTAACCGAGGCCGGAGCGAAAGGGCTGGTACTATTCAACCGCTTCTACCAGCCGGACCTCGATCTGGAAAATCTGGAAGTAGTGCCCAATCTCGTCTTGAGCCACTCGGACGAGATGCGGCTCCCCCTGCGCTGGATCGCCATCCTCTATGGCCGCGTAGCCGCTGACCTGGCGTTAACGACGGGTGTGCATAACGCGCAAGACGCGTTGAAAGCCATCGCTGCCGGGGCCAACGTAGCCATGATGACGTCAGAGATCCTGCTGAACGGGATCGGCCGCTTCAGTGAAATTCTGGCGGAAATGCGGTTGTGGCTTGAAGAGCGCGAGTATATATCGATTCAGGAGCTTCACGGCAGTTTGAGTCAGGTTAACGTGGCCGCACCGGCAGCATTTGAGCGCGCCAACTATATCCAGGTCGTGAAATCCTATTCTCCTATATTCCGTTAACCAATTCCGGTGTCCCGTTCTACGGGTGGTTGATCAAGCAAAAGAGGTCCTGAATTTCTTCAGGACCTCTTTTGTCGGAGGTAATGCAGTCAGAAAGCTGACTGAGGTGGAAGAAGATCGTAGGAGAACGATCTAGAAGCGAGCGGCGTCGGGGTTGGTATAAGCCCATCGACAGGGCACGCCAACCATATTACATTCGACAGCGGCCGAACAAGAGCAGACATGAACCTGGTGTTCTGTCCCTTGCGTCAGCAAAAAATCATGAGTTGGGTAGACACGCTGCTCCGTTAACTCAACATCCTTGTCTATCAATTGGCAATGCTTCGAAGCAACGATGACCCATTTCTTGGCTGCCATTCGGCCCATCCTCGCCCCGGCCTGGATATCGAACTATGTCAGAAGCCGGGATCTTGTGTCGTTGGTTTTATCTTAGCAGGCGGCCAAACTGATGCTAAGTGTCAATTGTCATAGAATGATGTGACATTCGTCATTCGCAATTGTGAAATTAATCACTTAGTAAACATCACTCTGCCCCCTATGATTGATGTCATAACAGGTTCGCAATTATCCACCGGCTCCTAGTCTATTATTCCCAGGAAGAGATATATGATAAACCCGGATCGGACCATACAGACAACCTGCCCATACTGTGGCGTAGGTTGCCAGATCGACCTGCACGTCAAGGATAACTTGATCTACCGAGTCAGCGGACGTTTTGATAACCAGGTCAATCACGGCAACTTGTGCGTGAAAGGGCGATTTGGCTTTGATTTTACCCATGCGCCTGACAGGTTGACGCAACCGATGGTGCGAAAGGATCGCCGGCAACCATTCGACAAGTCGACATATACGACATGGGAGAGCGCGTTAGACCTCGTAGCACAACGCTTCCGCGCAATTCGCGACGAACATGGCCCTAATAGCATCGCCTTTCTGACTTCAGCCAAATGTACGAATGAAGAGAATTATCTGCTCCAGAAGCTAGCTCGCGCAGTGATCGGGACGAACAACGTCGATCATTGCGCCCGTCTCTGACACAGCAGTAGCGTGGCCGGTCTGGCCACGACACTAGGTTCTGGAGCGATGACGGATTCGATCGTCAACATCAAACACGCTGACGTACTGTTCGTCATCGGCTCGAATACGACCGAGGCACATCCCGTCATCAGCCTGGAAATGAAGAAGGCGGTGCGGAAGTATAGGGCAAAACTGATCCTGCTGGATCCGCGCGAGATCGAGTTGGCTGACTTTGCCTTTATGCATCTACGACAGCGGCCAGGCACGGATGTGGCTGTCCTGAACGCCATCGCCCATGTCATCATTCGGGACAGTCTGGCCAACCTCAGTTTCATCGAAGAACGCACAGAGGGGTTCGAGAAGTTTGCCGAATCGGTCAAGGAGTGGACACCGGAACGGGCGGAGGCTATTTCCGGCGTGCCCGCGCAGCAAATCGTCGACTCAGCCTATCTGTATGCACACGCGAGCAACGCGATGATCTTTTGGGCAATGGGTATTACGCAGCATACGACCGGAACTGAGAACGTGATGGCCTGTTCCAATCTGGCGCTCCTGGCTGGGCAAATCGGGCGGCCGTCTACTGGCCTGAATCCTCTGCGCGGCCAGAATAACGTCCAGGGCGCTTGCGATATGGGTGGATTGCCCAACGTCTACCCCGGCTATCAACCGGTCGCCGATGAAATAGCCCGTGCCAAATTCGCGTCCGGCTGGGGCGTGGAATATGATGAACTCTCGCCCAAGCCCGGCCTGACCGTAACAGAGATAACCCAGGGCATTCTGGAAGGACGCGTCAAAGCGGTCTTCGTCATGGGCGAAAATCCGATGCTGTCTGATCCTAACCTGAGCCATGTGAAGGACGCGTTCGACAATCTGGACTTCCTGGTGTGCCAGGATATTTTCCTGAACGAAACCGGCGAACACGCTGACGTAATACTGCCGGCGGCAGGGTTCGCTGAAAAGGCAGGAACCTATACCAACACGGAAAGGCGAGTCCAGCTAATCCGGCCGGCACTGGATCCGCCGGGCGAGGCTCGGGCCGATTGGGCGATCATTCTCGATTTGGCCAACCGGCTCGGCGCGAATTGGCACTATGATGGAGCGGCCGACATTTTCAAGGAGATGGCTACGCTGACACCATCATATGCGGGTATGAGCCACGAACGCCTGGAACATGGCGGGCTTCAATGGCCTTGTCCAACACCCGAGCACCTGGGCACTCCGGTGCTACACATAGGCAAGTTCACACGAGGGTTAGGGTTATTCAAGGTGCTGGATTACCGGCCGCCAGCTGAGCTGCCGGATGAGGAATACCCATTCCTTCTGTCGACGGGCCGTATTCTATACCACTGGCATGGCGGCACTATGACACGGCGCTCGCCAGGTCTGGACACGATCGCGCCGGAAGCAGAGGCTGAAATCCACCCGGCCGATGCCGCTCGACTGGGCATCTCCACCGGTGACCTGGTGCGCGTCTTCTCCCGCCGTGGCAGTGTCGTAGCCGCGGCCAGAATCACCCGCCGTTCGTCTCCCGGCATGGTATTCATGACCTTCCACTATGCTGAGGCGGCCGTAAACTTATTAACGATCGATGCAGTCGACCCAATCGCCAAAATCCCTGAATACAAGGTGTGCGCGGTCAACATCGAATTATTGACTCAATTGACTGACAAGGAGTTTTCACATGAATCAGAATCCACCCGTGCCGTCGCTTGATGCTCTGATACCAGCCGAAATGGCCAAAAAAGCCGAGAACGTTGGCGTGGCCAAAGCGAACCTCGGGCCATATCGCATGTTTGCTTTAGCCGTATTAGCCGGCGCATTTATCGCCATGGGTGCGGTGTTCATGACCACCGTCACTACGGGGGCGGCCGGCGAGCTAACTTTCGGCGTCACCAAACTGCTCGGCGGTGTTTCATTCTGCCTGGGCCTCATCCTGGTGGTCGTAGCCGGCGCAGAACTCTTCACCGGCAATAACCTGATCGTTATGGCCTGGGCCGGCGGCAAAGTCAGCACAACCCTGCTGCTACGCAACTGGATCATCGTCTATCTGGGCAATTTTGTGGGAGCGATCCTGACGGCTTTCGGCATGTACTTGAGCGGTCAATTTATGTTCAGCAACGGCGCAGTCGGCCTGAACGCTCTAAATATCGCCGGCGCCAAGACAGGGCTTGCCTTCGTCCCCGCTCTCGTCCTGGGCATCTTCTGTAACGCTCTGGTCTGCCTGGCCGTGTGGCTTTGTATGGGCGCACGGTCGACGATCGATAAGATCGCGGCGATCATCTTTCCGATCAGCGCTTTCGTGGCCGCGGGGTTCGAGCACAGCATCGCCAACATGTACTTCATCCCGGTAGCTCTGTTTATTAAAGCCGGCGCCCCGGATTCTTTTTGGACCGCTATCGGCAAAACGCCGGCCGACTATGGAACAATCACCTGGGGCAACTTCTTTGTCGTCAATTTACTGCCGGTCACTATCGGGAATATCATCGGCGGCGCGCTAATGGTGGGCCTGGCCTACTGGTTCATCTACCTGCGGCCGAGTTGGACCGGCCGGAAAGAGAAAGATAAATCCGAATCAACCTTGAAGAAAGCCTAGAGCCTTATCCTACAGACCTGTCGCTGATTATCCCACGGCGACAGACATCTCTCCATCTCCTTCTATACGACAATCGCCCCCGACCATTACGTGGTCGGGGGCGATTGTCATCACTGAAGAGAAGAAGGAGAAACAGTTGGGGTCACAGATAGCCCAATTTACGGGCGGCCTGGGTCAACTCATCACGAAATTTGGGATGGGCTATGTTTATCAGCTCGCAAGCTCTCTGTCGGATAGTCTTGCCATAGAGAGAAGCGACGCCATATTCAGTCACAATGTAGTGCACATCGTTACGAGAGGTGGTCACACCGGAGCCTTCCGCCAGTAGCGGAGATATGCGGCTGATAGTATCGTCCTTAGCCGTAGAAGGTAGCGCAACGATCGGCAGCCCGCCCTTGGAGCGGGACGAGCCGCGGATAAAGTCTACCTGACCGCCGACGCCACTATAAAACATGTGTCCGATCGAGTCGGCACAGACTTGACCGGTTAGGTCGACCTGTAAAGCCGAGTTGATAGCGACCATGTTATCGTTCTGCGCAATCCGGAAGGGGTCGTTGACATAATCTGTCGGGTGCAATTCGACGATGGCGTTGTTATCAACAAAGTCATAGAGTCGCTGCGAACCAAAGAGGAATCCGGCAATCATTTTTCCCGGATGCAAGGTCTTCTTGCTGCAAGTGATAATACCTTGCTCGTAAAGAGAAACGACGCCATCCGAGAACAATTCGGTATGGATGCCCAGGTCCCGGTGGTTATGCAGCTTATCCAACACAGCATCAGGTATGCCGCCGATGCCCATCTGCAATGTCGCACCATCGGGGATCATCTCGGCAATAATCTCGCCAATACGAACATTGGCCGGGGTCATATTGCCTTGCACACTCTCAGGCAGGGGATAGTCAACCTCAACCACATGGGTCAGCCGGCTGACATGAATGAAACTATCGCCGAGCACGCGAGGCATTTGTTGGTTTACCTCGGCGATAATGATTCGCGAGTTCTCGGCGGCAGGCTTGGTCGTGCCTACTTCAATGCCGAAACTACAGAAGCCGTGTTCATCCGGCGGCGAAACGGATATAAGGGATACGTCAAGCGGGATGATCTTTCTCTGGAAGAGCCTCGGTATCTCTGACAGAAATATTGGCGTGAAATCCGCTCGCCCCCCCTGTACCGCCTTGCGAACGTTATGCCCAATGAAAAGCGAGTTGGAACGAAACGATCCTTCATATTTAGGATCGACGTAAGGGGCGCCAATAAAGGTGAGAATGTGAACAAGCTGGACATCGCGCAGTTCAGGCGCACGTTCACACAAGGCATCGACCAGGACGGCTGGCGCGCCCGCGCCGCCACCGATATAGATAATATCACCGGACTTCACATGAGAGATGGCCGTTTGGGCATCGACCACCTTGCTGCGATAAATCGATTCCCAGTTCACCGTGCACCTCCAATACCGGCTGCTTGCTCAATATCATCCAAGGTAGCGACTTCCAGATCACGACCTAACGCCTGAGCCACCTCCTCATTAGCAATCTTCCCGCGAATCATGTTAATGCCACTGGCGAAATAAGGCTTGTTTTTCAGGAGTCCGGCAAGACCTTGATCACCAAGCTCGATAAGGTAGGGAAGCAACGCGTTCGTCAAACCATAACTGGTGGTACGAGCGACGGCGGCGGTCATATTGGGTACGCAATGGTGAATGATGCCATCGACGATGTAATACTGGTCGCGCAAAGTTGTGGGACGACTTGTCTCGGCACATCCACCTTGATCGATGGAAAAATCGATGAAAACCGCGCCAGGCCGCATCCGTTGGATCATCTTGCGATTGATGAGCAGGGGGGCGCGGCGGCCAGGGGTGAGGACAGCGCCAACAACGACATCGGCGAACTCAGTCACTCTTTCAAGGTTATATCCCGAGGAAGCCATCGTCGTTACCCGTCCGTTCAGCATCTCATCGAGGCGCTGCAACCGGCCCATATCATTATCGAGGACGACGACCTGTGC
>JACFOH010000003.1:0-12588 GCA_019454405.1 Promineifilum sp. | reverse complement strand
TCGCTGGCGGCCAGGGCATCAATGAAATCATGGGAAGCGACAGCCAGGTGAAGAAATGCTATCAACGTCTGACCGGGGTTGAAGAACACATGCTCATCAGCCGTTGGCCGAGTCACCTTGACGATTACCTCAGAACGGCCATAGACCTCGGCCGCTGAATAAACGATCTGGGCGCCACTCGTGCGGTACGTCTCATCACTGAAGCCGGCGGCAACACCGGCGTTCTTCTCAACATAGACAGTATGCCCGTGGCGAACGAGGGAGGACACGCCCGCGGGTGTCAAGCCCACCCGAGACTCCAGATCCCGAACCTCCTTTGGTATACCAAATTCCATGGTTATCTCTCCTGTCCAGCGCGGCTGGATCCAATATACACAGTTTAAAAGGAAACGGTTCGCTGGGGAGTGTATAAAGTAATTCGATCACCTGACAAAGCTCATGACATCAAACATGCAAATCAGGCATGCTCAATGATAAGCAACCCGCCGACGATAAACAGGTGACTTTCCTCACAGAATGAACTGCTATTTGTCACTATAGAGACTGAACAGTTTCTGTCATACTGAGACCAGTAAGAGACTCTTGCCTGGTGTTCCGGTTCTTTGAAAACAATCTCATTACAAATAATGAATATCGGGTCAGGGCGGAAACCGCAAGCCTTCACCTCCTCCCGGCCCTTTTTTTGATAGCAACCGAATTCAAGAACCCAGGTTCCTATTTCCCATTTCACCGGAGGTACTTTAGATGGCAACTGGAAGAGTTGTAATCGATGTAGAACGGTGCAAAGGATGTGAGTTATGTCGCGAGGCCTGTCCTCCTGGAGTTTTGGCTCTAGCCGATGAGCTTAACAACAAGGGTTACAGGCCCGTCATACTTCTGGATCCCGAACACAATTGCACCGGCTGCGCATTGTGCGCCGTGGTTTGCCCCGATGGTTGTATTACTGTCTACCGCGACATCGTTGAAAAGGGGCGTCGCACCGAAGTCCGCGTTTCTGTCCCATCCCCGGAAAACCTCGTCCTGAGAGCCGAATCCATCGCCGCGGAGGTTACACAACATGGCTAAAGAACTGTTAAAAGGAAACATCGCCTTTGCAGAAGCAGCTATTCGCGCCGGGTGCGAGACATATTTTGGGTATCCCATCACGCCTCAAACAGAACTACTGGAGCACATGTCCAAACGGATGCTCGAACTGGGGCGGGTGTTCCTGCAGGCCGAGAGCGAAGTAGCCGCCGTCAATATGGTCTATGGCGCGGCATGCGCCGGCGCCAAAGTCATGACCTCGTCAAGCAGCCCCGGCATCAGCCTGATGCAGGAGGGGTTCAGTTATATGGCCGGTTCAAATGTGCCAGCGGTGGTCATCGACGTGATGCGCGGTGGGCCGGGCCTGGGCAATATTCAACCCAGCCAAGGAGATTACAACCAGGTCACGAAATCGGCCGGCCACGGCGATTTCCATCCCATCGTGCTGGCCCCGTCGACGGTGCAGGAGGCTATCGATCTGACGACGCTGGCCTTCGATCTGGCTGACAAATATCGTACGCTCGTCTTCGTCGTCGCCGACGGCGCGATCGGGCAAATGATGGAGCCGGCCGAATTACCAGAGATGCGACCGCTGCCGGAAAAACGACCGCCATGGGCGCTAACCGGGGCCAAAGGCCGGAAACACAACACGATCAGCTCGCTCTATCTAAATGCAGATGCCTTGGAAAAATTCAATCTCGATCTGCAAGCCAAGTTAGCGCTGATCAAGAATAGCGAGGTTCGCTACGAAACAGCTTACCTGGACGACGCTGAAATCGTCGTGGTCGGCTTTGGGACGGCGGCACGGGTAGCTCAGACGGCCGTCAAACGCTTACGCGATGAAGGCTTGCCCGTCGGGTTGTTCCGACCGATCTCGTTATGGCCATTCCCGGAAAAGCAGCTGGCCGCTCTGGCCAAACGCACCCCGGCGATCCGCGCGTTCCTCGTCGTCGAGATGAACGCCGGGCAAATGCTTCACGACGTACGCGAAGTCGTTGGTACCCAGATCCCGGTTCGTTTCAAGGGCCGAATGGGTGGCATTGTCCCACTGCCCGAGGAAGTTGAGGAGGAGATCCGGCTGACGTTCGAAGCGCTGGATTCCTCATCCCTACACAAGGAGGCAAGCAATGGCCGTGTTGCCCGCTGATGAAAGAATAATCGATCTGGTCGCAGATGAGAGCCGCAATGAAAAGGTCGTCTACCAGCGACCTGCCGCCTTGTCCGACACCTATACCCATTACTGTCCCGGCTGCACGCATGGTATCGCTCACCGGCTGGTGGCCGAGGTCATTGATGAGATGGGGTTACGCGAAGACACGATCCTGGTCGCCTCTGTCGGCTGTTCAGTATTCGCTTATAACTATTTTGAACTAGACGCTTGCGAAGCCGCCCATGGGCGCGCGCCGGCGATGGCAACCGGCATCAAGCGCTCCAATCCCAACAATATCGTCTTCACCTACCAGGGCGATGGCGATATGGCGTCGATCGGCATGGGCGAGATTATTCACGCCGCCGCCCGGGGCGAGCATTTCACAACCATCTTCATCAACAACGCAGTTTACGGTATGACAGGCGGGCAGATGGCGCCAACCTCGCTACCGGGACAGGTGACCACTTCGTCGCCTTTCGGTCGCGATCTGGCGTTGTGTGGCGCCCCCATCAAAATGGCCGAGCTATTAGCGAACCTCGATGGAACAGCTTATTCCGTACGGCGCAGCCTCCACGATGCACGTCATATCATCCAGGCCAAGAAGGCCATTCGAACCGCTTTCGAGGCTCAGGTGCAGGGATTAGGATTCAGCATCGTGGAATTACTGTCAACCTGCCCGACAAACTGGGGGATGACGGCCAGCGAATCGATGGAATGGGTCAAGAACAGCATGATCCCTGTCTACCCGTTAGGGGATTATAAGGTGGCGCCGGAGCTGGCGACGCGCAGATAAACTAAAAGGAGCAAACCCATGACAACTCCCTGGAATCATCGTTGTGCCCAGCGAATGCAGTCGATGAAAGGCTCGGCCATTCGCGAGCTACTTAAATTGACGGAAAACCCGGATATCATCTCGTTTGGTGGCGGCATGCCGGCTCCCGAGGTCTTCCCTGTGGAGGCATTCCGTGCAGCGGCCGATCGGGTTCTGGCCAAGCAAGGGAAACTAGCGTTACAGTATAGCGCTACAGAAGGCTATCGCCCCTTGCGCGAATGGATCGCCAGGAAAATGGCGCAATATGGTATTGAGTCGGCCCCGGAAAATGTCCTAATCACAAGCGGATCACAGCAAGCGCTGGACCTTCTCGGAAAGGTTCTGATCAATCCGGGAGATCTGATCCTCACCGAAAAGCCGACCTATTTGGGCGCGCTGCAAGCCTGGCGCGCTTATCAAGCTGAATTCGCGACAGTACCTATCGATAACAACGGCATACAAGTGGACTTGCTGGAAGAGGCGCTAACGTCCGGCCCGAAGTTCATGTACATCCTGCCGAATTTCCATAATCCCGGCGGCGTGACGCTGTCGCTGGAACGTCGCCACAAGCTGATAGAGTTCTCCGATCGCTATGGTATTCCCATTATCGAGGATGATCCTTATGGCGAGCTGCGCTATGAGGGCGAGCACATTCCCCCTCTGGTGGTTCTCGATGCCGAGCGATTCAAGAATCGTCACGGCCGCGGCGTGGATGACAACGGCTATTTCGACGGGATTGCTCCGACAAACGGCAACGGCCGGGCCTACATGCGCGGCAATGTCATCTATCTGAGCACGTTCTCCAAAACATTAGCTCCCGGTCTGCGATTGGCCTGGATCGTCGCGCCAGTAGAGGTAATCCACCGCTGCACCGTCGCCAAGCAAGGCATGGACTTACATACAGCCACGATGAACCAGCTGATCGCCCACGAAATATTGACCGGCGGTGAAGAAGGCGACGATTTCCTGAAGGGCCACGTCCGGTTAATCCGTGAAGTCTATCGCGAACGGCGAGACACCATGCTAGACGCCATGGAGCGTTACTTCCCGGAGGGTGTGTCCTGGACCAGTCCGACCGGGGGCCTCTTCCTGTGGGTAACCCTGCCTGAATTCCTGGACTCCACGGAACTGCTCAAGATGGCGATCGAACATAAAGTAGCCTTCGTGCCGGGCGATGCGTTCCACCCGCATGGAGACGGTCACAATTCGTTGCGGCTGAATTTCTCCTACTGCAATCCGGAGAAGATTAACACAGGCATCCAGCGGTTGGGCAAAGTCATCGAGCAAGCCATCGAAGAACAGTCGGCAGGTACGCCTGTTCTCCATACCGCATTCTAGCGACATAAAAGGAACCCTCTTATGGAGACATCAATCGTAATCTCAGGATTCGGCGGACAAGGCGCCCTGTTTGCCGGGCAATTGCTCACATATGCCGGGATGGACGCCGGCAAGCATGTTACATGGATCCCGTCCTATGGCCCGGAGATGCGTGGCGGGACGGCTCATTGCGTGGTGATCATCAGCGATGAGCCGGTAGGATCTCCAGTTGTAGCCTATCCCGATGTGGCTATCGTCTTCAACCTGCCATCGTTCCACAAATACGAACCGCTGGTAAAGCCGGGCGGACTCCTTGTCGTCAATAGTTCGCTGGTAGATCAACGCTCAAGCCGCACCGATATCGACACCATCTATATTCCAGCTAATGAGATGGCCGAGGAATGGGGCACCTCTAAAATGCTGAATATCGTCATGGTCGGCGCGATGTTATCTGCGCGGCCGGTGTTGTCGCTCGAGGCGGTCGAAGAAGCATTAAAAGCGCATTTGCCCGCCAACAAAAAACATCTTGTCGAGGGCAATCTCCAGGTTATCCGGCAAGGCTTTCAATTCGCTGCCCCCGCTTTTCATTAACGATGTAGCGGGGCATTTTGGGTGAAGTTTGCCCCTCTCGCAGATTGGGGAGGGGCATTTTCTATGCCCGCACGATATTGGCGGGAATAATTTAAATCCTGTAAAATATTTCAAACCCATTTTCCACCACACTCCCCTGACGTGGCTGGACCTTTTCCAAGGAGAATCATGAGACACCCTGTTAAGCGCCTTTTCCCCGTACCTTCTGATCTTGATATTGCTCAAGCCGCCACCCCCAGACCCATATCTGAAATCGCCGCCGAGATCGGTCTTACTGACGACGACTTGATCCATTACGGTAAATACAAGGCTAAGGTTCATCTGGACACCCTGCCGAAGCTGGCCGACAGACCAACGGGTAAGTACGTCGACGTCACGGCCATCACCCCTACCCCTCTCGGAGAGGGAAAGACCACCACGGCTATCGGCCTCGTCCAGGGTCTGGGCGCCATCGGTCATAAGGCGATCGCTTGTATTCGCCAGCCCAGCATGGGCCCCACGTTCGGTATCAAAGGTGGCGCCGCCGGCGGCGGCTACAGCCAGGTCATTCCCATGGAGGATTTCAACCTGCATCTAACCGGCGATATTCATGCTATCACGGCCGCGCACAACCTGGTTGCCGCCGCACTCGATGCTCGCCTGTACCATGAAGACCGGATGAACGACGAAAGATTGGCTAAAGTCGGCCTGAAGCGGTTGAACATCGACCCCTATCGCACCACCTGGAACCGCGTCACCGACACCAACGATCGCGCTCTGCGCAAGATCATGGTCGGCCTAGGCCCGGAGGATGACGGCCGGCCGCGACAGACGGGATATGACATCACCGTTGCCAGCGAAATTATGGCCATTCTGGCTCTGGTCAACGGGGACGACTACAAGAGCGCGCTGAAGGACATGCGGGCGCGAGCCGGCCGCACCGTGATCGGCACCAACAAGGACGGCAAGCCCATCAGCCTCGATGACCTGGAAGTAGCCGGTGCGGTGACGGTCATGATGAAGGATGCGTTGCACCCGAACCTGCTGCAGACGCTGGAAGGCCAACCGGCCTTCGTCCACGCCGGGCCATTCGCTAACATCGCCCACGGCAACTCTTCGATCCTGGCCGACCGGCTCGCCCTAAAACTGGGTGACTACGTCGTTACGGAGTCCGGCTTCGGCGCCGATATCGGTATGGAGAAGTTCTTCAACATTAAGTGCCGCTATTCCGGCCTGCTGCCGGACTGTGTAGTCCTGGTGGCGACGATCCGAGCTTTGAAAATGCACGGCGGTGGGCCACGCGTCGTAGCTGGGCGGCCGCTCGACAAAGCCTACACCGAAGAGAATATTCCTTTGCTGGAGTCCGGCCTGGATAACCTGGCTGCGCACATCCGCAACGCCAAGCGATTTGGCATCCCCGTGGTTGTCGCCGTCAACCGTTTCCCGACCGACACCGACGCGGAAGTGGAGGCAGTGCGTAAGGGCGCAATCGCGGCCGGAGCGGAAACGGCCGTCATGAGCAACCACTGGACCGAAGGCGGCGATGGCGCCACTGAATTGGCTCAAGCCGTCGTGGACGCTTGCGAGAAGCCGTCCAACTTCGAATTCCTCTACCCCCTCGACATCCCGATCAAGGACAAGATCGAGATTATCGCCAAAGAGATCTACAGCGCGGGCAACGTAATCTACGAGCCGGCCGCCGAGAAGCAGATCAGATCATATGAGGATAACGGCTTCGGCAATCTGCCCATCTGCATGGCCAAGACGCACCTGAGCATCAGCCACGATCCCACTATGAAGAACGCGCCATCGGGTTATACATTGACCGTTCGCGAGGTTCGGGCCAGCGTAGGCGCAGGCTTCATCTACCCGCTGTTGGGTGAGATGCGTACAATGCCCGGCCTGGGTACACGGCCCGTGTTCATGAACATCGATGTTGATGATGACGGCAACATCGTTGGTCTGATGTAATTTGAATATCGCCCATCTTGTCTAGGGCAAAAGTGGCCGAGGCTCAACCCCTTGGCCACTTTTTATTTTGATAGCTATCTTGACAAGTCAGACAGTGGAGATAGAAATTTATGACAGCTTATCAGATCCTCTATTGGTACGACATCCCAGTTCAGGTACGCGCGGGAACGAGGCGAGACCGAGCCAGCGTTGAATTAACGCGCCGGTTCCAGCTAGCAGTCGATAATGCGGCAATGGCCGCCGGGTTGACCGGTACCGATGCTTACCTGGCTGGTTTTGTATGGAGCGAGTTGCTGGAGCGCGATGGAACTCCAGCCCAGGTAGCGACCGAAGTAGCCGCTGAACTTGAAGACCAGTTTACAACGATCAATTGGCGACAGACTGCGGCCAACATCCACAAGGCATCGTCCGACACCTCTCCCTAGCGCTCATTCTCGGCCGGGGAAAACCCCATCTCTGGCACACATGAGACATCGACATTGGTGTACTTACTCATTCAGGCATGCTAGAATCTCCCCCCTGACCGCCTGTACAGGCCGCCCCCGCGGATAGGGCGCTTCTGAGTAAATAACGAGTTTATGTCAACAGATAACGGAGAATATCAGGTCATCTTCATGCCCTCGGGGCGACGAGGGGTAATCAAGCATGGAGAAACAGTGCTGGATGCCGCACGCCAACTTGGTGTCGAGATCGAGAGCATATGCGGCGGCCGTTTAACATGTGCCAAGTGTAAAGTCCAAGTCGAGGAAGGAACATTCGATAAGCATGGAATACGCTCCGCTGCCGATCACGTGACCGGCGCCGGCGATAAAGAGATAAGCCTGCTGGAACGCACCGACGGCGTCCGCCCGGATGCCACCTGTCGCCTCTCGTGTGTCGCCCATGTCCAGGGTGATTTGCTGGTGTTCGTGCCGGAAGAGAGCCGCGCCCACAAGCAGGTTATCCGTAAATCGGCCACAGACCGACCCATCGACGTCGATCCGGCGGTGCGGCAAGTTTACGTCGAGGTCGACGAAGCATTCCTGGGCGAGCATCGCGGTGACTGGGGCCGGTTGCAATCAGCTCTGGAAGATCAATGGCAGTTGAGTGGATTGAGCATCGACCTGCTCGTCCTGCGCCGCCTGCAGGCGGCCCTGCGGCGAGGCGATTGGGCCGTCACCGTGACTTTGTGGCATGACCGGGAAGTCATCGACATTCAGCCCGGTTATAAAGAAGGTGTCTATGGATTGGCGGTCGATATCGGCAGCACAACCGTCGTCGGGCACTTGTGCGATCTCCGCACCGGCGAGCTTCTGGCGACCGAGTCGGCCATGAACCCCCAGGTAACCTATGGCGAAGACCTAATGAGCCGCGTGTCCTATGCCATGAGTAACTCGTCGGGTCTGAACAAGATGCACAGCGCGATCATTGAGACGCTGAACTCGTTGGCCTCTCGGGCGGCACGGAGCGCTGGGCTCCAGCTACGGGATATCAACGAAGCTGTTCTTGTGGGCAATACGACGATGATCCATCTCTTGCTGAACATCGATCCACGAGAGCTCGGCGGAGCGCCATTCGCATTGGCCAGCCGGGATGCGATGGACATCAAAGCGCGTGAATTAGGCTTGCGCTTTCATCCAAGCGCCTACATTCATATTTTGCCGGCCGAAGCGGGACACGTGGGCGCCGACAACGTAGCGGTGCTCATCGCCGAAGAACCCTATGAACGAGAAGAGGTCTCACTCATCATCGATGTGGGCACTAATGCCGAAGTACTGTTAGGTAACAAGGATCGCGTGTACAGCGCGTCAAGCCCCACAGGGCCGGCATTTGAAGGGGCGCAGATCAGTTTTGGTATACGCGCGGCTCCGGGAGCCATCGAGCGCGTCCGCATTGATCCCGAGACATGGGAGCCACGATTTCGGGTCATCGGAGAGGAACGATGGTCAGACGAGTGGGCCATGGGGCCGGATGCTCCCCCCGAGGCACAACCTCAGCATCTAGCTGCCGGCATATGTGGTTCGGGGATCATCGAAGTCGTGGCCGAGATGTATCTGGCGGGTGTTATCTTGAGCGACGGTCGCTTTAATCCCGATCGGCCACACGAACGAGTCACGTGGCGAGGAAAGAAAGGCGTCTATACACTAGCTTCCAGCGACCAAACGACGACGGGGCAGCCGATCCTGGTGACACAGGATGACGTGCGCAATGTTCAACTTGCCAAAGCCGCGCTCTATGCCGGGGCGAAACTACTGATGAACCGAGCCGCAATCGATCATGTTGAACGCGTGACCTTGGCCGGCGCATTTGGCAGTTATATCGATCCCAAGTATGCGATGGTCTTGGGCTTAATCCCCGACTGCCCATTGGAACATGTGGCTGCCGTAGGCAACGCCGCTGGAGATGGAGCGCGAATCGCGCTGCTTAATCGTCACAAACGGGCCGAAGCAGTACACTATTCGCGAGAGGTCACTTACGTCGAGACAGCCGTAGCGACCGATTTTCAGGCCGAATTCGTCGGGGCGATCCACATTCCCCACGCCACGGACGCCTTCCCGAATCTAGAAAGCGCTCTCGGGCTAGTTCTACCAAGGATGGCCGCAAATGAAGGGGATCGCCGCGAGCGGCGCGCGGAACGAATTCGTAGCCGACGCGGCCGAGAGTAAGAAGTCGCCTCGCTATTATTTAAATCCGGAGATTGCTCTGCCATTAAGAGGTTTGTGATGGAAGAAGACGAAATCAATCTGAAAGAAATGTTGGATGACGAACTTTATGAGTTGATGCAGGAAGATCTCTACGATGGCTATGCCCAGGAAGTCTCGGAGGAAGTCGAGGAAATGTTGTCGCGCGACCATCAACCCTATACCATCTTGACCGAAGGGTTAGTAGCCGGTATGGATGTCGTCGGCGCCGATTTTCGTGACGGTATTCTCTTCGTACCTGAGGTCCTCATGGCCGCCAAGGCGATGAAGGCAGGCATGGGCATCTTGCGGCCATTACTCGCAGAAACAGGCGCAGAGAAAATCGGCACAATGGTCATAGGGACGGTGAAAGGGGACATCCACGACATCGGTAAGAACCTGGTAGCCATGATGCTGGAGGGGGCGGGCTTTGAGATCATCGATCTGGGAGTCAATAATTCCGTTGATGATTTTATGGGGGCCATTGAAAAACACAACCCTGACATCATCGGCATGAGCGCCCTGCTGACGACGACAATGCCGTACATGCGCGTGGTCATCGATGCACTCAAGGAGGCGGGCATCCGCCAGAACCTCGTCGTCCTGGTGGGCGGAGCGCCATTGAACGAAGCGTTCGCCGAGGATATCGAGGCCGATGCGTATTGTCGCGACGCGGCCGTCGCGGTCGAAACGGCCAAGAAGTACATGGCAATACGGCGCCAAAAGGCGAAGGCAGATTAATAATGGCAGACAGCGCGCAAAACAGACTGGACCAGCTCCTGGCGACCACAAACGTCGTCGTATTGGATGGGGCCATGGGGACGATGTTGTTCGATGCTGGGTTAGTATCGGGGGCGTCACCGGAGGAGTGGAACATCTCGCATCCGGACCGCATCCGAGCGGTTCACCGGCATTACATCCATTCAGGCTCGCACATCATTCTGACGAATTCTTTCGGCGGATCGCGTTACCGGCTGAAGTTGCACAACCTGCAAGACCGGGTCTTTGAGCTAAACCGCGCCGCGGCCAAAAATGCGCGCGCGGAGGCCGACGCCGCGGATCGGTTGGTACTCGTCGGTGGATCAATCGGGCCGACGGGCGAGTTGCTCAAGCCAATGGGTAACATGGAGTTTGACGAAGCCAAGACAGCCTTCGCAGAACAAGCCAAAGGATTAGTGGCCGGAGGGGTCGATCTGTTATGGGTCGAGACGATGAGCGACCTGGAGGAGGTGCGCGCGGCTGTAGAGGGCATCCGCTCAGTGACCGACTTGCCTATTTGCGCAACAATGAGTTTCGACACTAACGGCCGCACCATGATGGGCGTTACCCCGGCCCGGGCGGTGCGAGCCATGAAACAGTGGGGATTAGCCGGCATCGGCGGCAATTGCGGCAATGGCATCGCAGAGATCGAACACGTCATCTATGCCATGCACCGGGAAGCGCCCGAGGTGCGGTTGATCGCCAAGGCCAACGCAGGCATCCCCCAATGGCGTGACAACGAATTATTTTATGACGCGACCCCATCGGTGATGGGCCGCTACGCTCAACGCGTCCGCGCTTTAGGGGCGAGCTTCGTGGGTGGTTGTTGCGGCAACGGCCCAGACCACATCGCAGCAATCTCCGAGGCGCTCCAATCGTCGATTTCAGAAGTGGATCTAGCGGCGTTGATGGCTGAACAGGCGGCCTATGACGGCCCCTCGGACGAGGTTGTGACAAGAGATAGGGCACGGCGCCGGCATCGTGAATAGGTTCGCAACCTACTCGACGAAGATGGCACGCTAACTAAACAGCGAAGAAAGTGTATAGCGATAACCCAGCGTATGGAAGGGCGCTAAACGCCTCCTAACGCACCAGCGACATAGTAGATAAGCCGCTCAGCAACGGCTGTTTTACTCTGCAGGGGCATCTCCTCCACAACACCAGCCGAGCTTAGAAGAACGACGCGGTTGGTATCGACGGCAAAACCTGCACCGTCAGCGGTGACGTCGTTGACGGCGATGAAGTTCAGCCCCTTACGTAACAATTTCTCCCGGCCGTACTCAAAGGCGTTATGTGTCTCGGCGGCAAAACCCAGCACCATACGGGGAAATCCCGTCACATCGCGTCGCTCCTTGACGGCCGATAGAATGTCAAGCGTCTTCTCCAAGCCGATCGCTAATCCCCAATCGGCGTTTTCATTCTTCTTAATCTTGCGATCCGACACGGCATTCGGGCGGAAATCAGCCACAGCAGCCACCATCATCAAAATGTCGGTCTCATCGACACAAGACAAAATTGCGTTGCCCATCTCCTGAGTGGTCTGAACATCGATGACTCGAGCGCCATAGGGCGACTCTTCGCACGTCGGCCCCGCAACCAACGTCACCTGCGCACCGGCATCCAGCGCGGCTTGCGCCACGGCGATCCCTTGCTTGCCGGACGAACGATTGCTGATAAAGCGAACCGGGTCGACAGGTTCGCGGGTCGGGCCGGTTGAGACGATGACTCGGCGACCCGATAAAGGCCCGCTCATGCCCAGGCGCAGTCGGATCTCCCCTAGCAGATCCATCGGCTCGACCATACGTCCAACGCCACCGAGGCCGGAAGCCATCCGTCCTTCTGCCGGGCCAATGACCACCACCCCACGTTCCTGGAGTGTGCCGACGTTAGTCTGTGTCGCCGGGTGCTCCCACATCCCGCCGTCCATCGCCGGGGCGATGAGAAGAGGGCAACGGGCGGCCAGCGCCGTCACCGCCAGGAGGTTATCGGCCATGCCAGAAGCCAGCTTGGCGATGGTATTAGCCGTCGCCGGAGCAATAAGCATCAGGTCAGCTGACTCGCCCAGGCCCACATGACGAACATGATCATCCAATCCCCACATATCGGTGTAGACTGGGCGACCGGTCACCGAGCGGAAAGATAAGGGGGTTACGAACCGGGCGGCCGATTCGGTCAGGATAACATCAACCTTGGCGCCAGCCTGGGTAAGTTTTGATGCCAACTCCACCGACTTATAACAGGCGATCGAGCCAGTAACGCCAAGGAGGATTCGCTTATCTCTCAGAACGGTAATGGGTTCCATATGACTATTCTAACAGATGGGTAGG
>JACFOH010000024.1 GCA_019454405.1 Promineifilum sp. | reverse complement strand
AGCCGGGGCGAAAGCAAACGGGGTATACAGGCATGACCGTACTGGCGATCGTCAACCAAAAGGGCGGGGTGGGCAAGACCACCACCGCCGTCAACCTGGCCCACGGGCTGGCCGCGCGCGTCGCGGCCGAGGGCGGCCGCGTCCTGCTGCTCGACATGGACCCGCAGGGCAACTGCGCCACCGCGCTGGGCATCGACCCCGGCGGCCGCTGCATCAGCGACCTGCTGACCGGGCGGCGCTCCCTGCGCGAGAGCATCGTCCCCGACACCGACCGCGAGCGCGGCGGCACGGGCCGAGCCGGGCTGTTCCTCATCCCCGCCACCGAACGACTGGTCGAGGCCACCGAGGAGCTGCTCATCCGCGACTTCCAAAGCTACCGCCGCGGCCGCGGCGAGGGCGGCGGGCTGGACGACACCCTGACGACCCATCTCGGCGGCCTGCGCGACGCCTTCGCCAGCATCGTCATCGACTGCCCGCCGTCGCTCGGCAGCCTGACCACGGCCGTCTACCAGTTCGCCGACAAGGCCATCGTCCCCGTGCGCACGGCCATGCTCGACGCCACCGGCGCCGCCCAGCACACGGCCATGATCAACGACCTGCAGCGCGACGGCCTGGACATCGCCGTCAGCATCATCCTGCCGACCTTCTTCGAGCCGCGGCAGATCCTGGCCCGGCAGGTGTATCAGGACCTCGTCGACAAATACGGCCGCAGCCGGGTGGCCATCCCCATCGTGCAAAGCGTCGTCATCCAGCAGGCCCAGGCCGCCGGCGGGCAGACGTTGTTCGAATATCCGCCGGCCGAATCCAGCCCGGCGACGGCCGCCTACCAGCGTCTCGTCGACCGCATCTACGCCGAGAGTCGGGAGGCGGTCGCATGAGCCGCGCAAGCGTAACGTTTCCGCGACAAACCCGCGCCGCCGGCCGGCCGCGCCAACCATCTTTCCGCTATTGGGGGTACTCATTATGAGCGACGAAAATGCGCTAATGCCGGTAGAAGAGCGAACGGTCATCTTCTACGACGATGAATTAACGGCCGTCCTGGTGCGAATGGGGGATGAGGAGCAGGTTTTCGTCCCCGTCCGGCCGCTGTGCGACTATCTGGGCATCGACTGGTCAGCCCAGCGCAAGCGCATCGTGGGCGACGCGGTGTTGTCGGAAACGTCGCGTTCCGTGGCAGTAACTGCCACAGAAGCCGGCGGCAAGCGCGAAATGCTTTGCCTGCCTCTGGATATGCTCAACGGCTGGCTATTCGGCGTCAGCGCGGCCCGTGTCAAGCCGGAGATTCGCGAGCGACTCATCCGCTACCAGAAGGAGTGTTACCGCGTGCTGGCCCGCGCGTTCGTGCGCGACCCGGCCGCCGGCGACGTCTCCCCGACAACGGCCACGCTGCTGCAGGTGCGCGAGATGGGCCGGGCGATCATGCAGATGGCCGAGGAGCAGATCGAGTTCGAGCGCCGGCTGACGACCACCGAGGGGCGCATCGACCAGGCGGCGGTCGTCGTCGGCGACCTGAACCGGCGCGTCGCCTCGCTGGAGCAGAAGCTGACCCCCGGCAAAGCCGTCACCGAGGAGCAGGCCAGTCAGATCAGCCAGGCAGTGAAAGCGGTGGCTCTGGCCATGGGCAAGCAGAGCGGCCGCAACGAGTTCGGGGGCGTATATGGCGAACTGTATCGCAAGTTCGGCATCACCGGCTATAAGTTGCTGCCCCAAAGCCGGTTTGACGATGCCATGCGCTTTTTGAACGAATGGTATCAGACGATCACCGGCGAGGGGCTGCCGTTCTAGCGGCGCGGCCCGCGCCACGTATCCATGGAGCATCCGATGACCGATAACAGCCTCGACTTCCTCGACAAAATCGAACAGCAAGGCGGCAAGCCCCCGGCCCGAAAGCGGGGCAAGGGGTTCAGCACCGGCCTGGAAGGGGTGAGCCACAAGGCGGCCGCCCGCGCCACGGCCGGCAAATCGATGGCCGGCAACTACAAGCGCTACACCGCCTACCTGGCGCCGGAGAGCATCGCTCGGCTGAAGGCCATCGCCGAGGAGGTCGGCCTGAGCCAGGCGGAGACGGCCCGCTGGTTCGTGGAGCATATGATCGCGCTCTACGACGAGGGGCTGCGGCCGGAGACGGAGGTGGCGGTGGTGCGCCGGCGGCTGAAGCGGGATTGAGGTATCTCTGTGGTCGTTATGGCCACGGAAGGGGCGGGGGAGAGGTTAGGTGCTTCGCATAGTTTTCTTCCATTAAAATGGCGCCTGGTTTGTGGCGGTATTGGGCCAGGCGGCGAGTTATGATGAAAGGGGGCGCAAGCCAAGCGTGGCGCCACAGACAACTTGCACCGACCACGTAATTGTGCCTGAAAGATTCCGGGGTTATCATGGTGTACATTGCTATCATAGATCATGGCCGACTCTTCCGATAACAAACCTAACCCAAGACAATCCACACAAGAACGATCATGGAACGTGCCGCTCACGGCGCTGGGGCTATCACGACGCGCATATAACGCTCTCGTGCGCGGTGGTATTCGCTCCGTAGAAGACCTCGTACAAACGCCGCGCGAACAATTACTGCTCGTTCGAAACATTGGACCTGCGATACAGGAAGAGATCGACCGGCAATTAGCGCAGTATCAAATCGAAAGGACGCCAGCGGTGACCTTCGACGAGGAAATGCCACCTGATGCGGACGACAAGTGGCATAAAGCTTTCCGGTCATTGGCATTCGATAGAACGCCACTAAGCAAGCTACAGCTGACCGAGGTCCTCGAGCAGAAGCTCATACAAGCGGGGATCCATACGGTGGGCGACCTGGCCCACTCCACCAGCACCCAACTGCTGGCTCTGCCGCTGGTGGGGGGCACGGTGCTCACCAAGCTGCGCACGACACTCATCGACTATCTATACACAGAATACGGTCCCTTCGTGGAACATAGCGAAGGCGAATTCAAAATAACCGGTGAAACATCCGGTCCTTTCACCATCTCGCAAAAGCTGACGAAACAGTTGGCCCATATACTTCTCGGATCAATATCAATTGAAAAACTACAACTAGACCCGGTGCAAGCCGACACATTGCAGCAAGCTGGAATAAACAGCATCGACCAGCTGATAGAGCAAAGCAAGCACATCAGGCTTGACAGTGCCGCCGCCGACGCGCTGAGGCGATATCTAACCGTCCTAACGACTGAAGGTCCGAGCCGACTAGTGGAGGACGCCCTTTCCGTCGAGCAGTTGCGACAAATCCGGATAAACGAAGCGACCAACGTTGCGAAGTGGGTGGCATCGTTGCCGGAAAGAGAGCGCGACATCATAGAGAAACGGTTTGGCTTGCACGGGCCGCGCTATAAACTCGAAGAGATCGGACAACAACTGGGCCTGACACGGGAGCGGGTGCGGCAACTGGTATTACGTACGCTGAGCAAATTGAAGGAAAACCACGGGGAGGAAATACGCCTCATTACCGGGACTCTCCTCGACTATATCCACGAGAGTGGCGGGATCGTCACGCTCGATGAAGCCGCCGCCTGGTTGCGCGAACGTCAAGGCGCACGCAACCAGGTCGAACCCGAAGGTACGCTCCGACTGCTCATCGACCTGCTCGACAACATCAAGGTGCTGCGCCAGCGCGACTCAAAGGCCATCCTCCACCACGAGACGCCGGCGGAGCTCATCACGACGCTCCAGGCGGCCATGGCCGAACTGCTGGAGGCGCGCATGGCTCCCACCGACGCCGACACTCTGTTGAATGAGCTTCGCGACACGCCAACCTATCATTCCGCGCGCCAAACGTGGCCCGATATACCAGAGAATGAATTCGACACCTTGGCCAGAGCCTGCCTACGGACCGACGAGTTTATCGAACGAGAGCCTGGCGTCTACGGGCGCCGCCGCTGGGAAAACCGTATCACAGATGACATCATTGTCGTTTTGCGCGAGATAGGCGAGCCGGCTCACTTCTCGATTATCGCCGACGCGGTCAACCAGCGGCTGCCTCACGACCGACAAACTAAGGCACACAACGTCCATGCCCTCATGCAGCGATACAATAATTTATTTGTGCGCGTGGGGCATGGAATCTACGGGCTCGCGGAATGGGGCCTCAAGGATGAGGACACCGTTATCGAGACAGCGGCGCGCGTCCTTCGCGATGCCGGGCAACCGTTGCATATCGAAACCATCACCGACGAGGTGTTGAAATCGTGGCAGATCAACCGCAGCACCGTCTACGCAGCCCTAAGCTCCGAGACATACTATCGAGAGGGAGCCAGCCACGCAGACCTTTGCCTATTATTAGGAGAGCGTGTCTTTAGCCTCGCGGAATGGGAAGTGGCGCGCGCGACCGTGCCTAACCCTGTCTTGCCCTTCTGTCCACCCATCTTGCCCGATCCGCCGGATTTCGAGAACGCGCTGTTCGAATCAGTCATGGTTGCCAACGAACACCTGGCGTCTAGGCCAAAGGCTAGTACATTTTTAGCCAAGATATTCGCCTGGGTCGGGTACGATAGCGAACCCGGCCGATGGCTACAACAGGGAGTGCTCAATAGCTACTATCTGCTTGGGTTAATCCCTTATACTTACATATTTGGCGGAGATGACCCGCGACTAAGCAGCACGCTCCCGGACGGTTCCATCAACGAGATCCGCGAAGGATGTCTGATATCGTTAACACAGAGGCTAAACCATATGCATGCGTTCTGGTGGCTGCTAAGCCATCGATTACCCGCACGACAAAAAGAATTGGCGGCTGGATTCGTTGCCATGCGTGGTGATACCCTGGACGACACTAATGCTCGATTGACTATGCTAGCTGGGATGGGCTGTATAATTCGGGGAGAAGATTATTATTTTCGCCTAACATCATTGGGGAAAACCATCGCTAATACCCTTGGCACTCAGCCACTGACCGAATATATTGTAGAGTCCCCCTCAGTCAAGCCCACCGGGCACGATTTAGTAGATTTTGGGGCATTGGAGTAGCACATTGCAATTCGTTGCTTCACTAACTCGAGGTGCGGCCGAGATTAAGCGTCTCATCCGCCATTGGAATGACAGCGAAGATCCTCGTAATCCATTCGCCAACATACTGGTAACACCTATTTTCACACCTCCAAGTACGCTCAAACTTGTACGCGAACTCAAGGAAGAAGGAGTGGTCAAACAAGTCTTTTTCGATAGCGGGGGTTTCTTCGTACAAATGGGGCGGATCAGCTACGAGGATATGTATTGGCAATTACTGCATTTCTACCGGTCCAATCCTTGGGGAGATTGGTACACACTTCCCGACTACGTGCCCCTATCATCTGACGACGAGGAGACTTGCTGGCACAAAGTAAGACAAACAGCCGATGGTAGCCGGCTTTTCTACCAGGAACTACCCTATGAGATTAAAGCAAAGGCGCTAGCCGTCATTCAGGGTCGCACCATCGCACAAGTGGATTATTGTCTGGAGACTTATTTACGTACCGGGCCAGAGCGGTGGGGGTTTGGCTCTTTTGGCACAAATGGCAAGCAAAGCAATGCAAATATCGTTACCGAAGAAGCATTTATATTGCTAAATTATGTGTCCGAAATCGCAGTTTCGAACAACCGCCACCTACATGCATTTGGAGTTAGCACACCCCCAGCTATCTACTTATTGAATGAGTCCAGGGTAGACAGCTTCGATTCGATCGGATGGATGAAAACAGCGGGCTATGGCAAAGTCTACCTGCCATTTGTGCGCGCCTATAACATCACCTACCGAGATAAGGGTGCTCGGGGAATGCCTCCTCAAGTATTTGAAAAACTAAAGATTCGCAGTGGACATGAGTGCTCCTTTTGTACTGACTTCAGAATGCTCGAAACAAGTCGAACGCATCGCATCTTACACAACCTGGCTGTCATTCAAGACATGGTAGACATGATCCGCGAGCGCACATTTGGCGACGATCTCCTTCAAATAATGGAAGAGTACGCCTCAACCTACGCACGGTTAAGGAGCATAGCGGAGTCATGAGTTTCAGTTTGCACGTTCGTCATGAGGTAACGCCCGATCGCACATGGGCTGTATTGCAGGCTATCGGCAATGGCGAGTCAGCAGACCATGTCGTTCAATCCGATCGCCAGGCGGCGCGACTGCGTCAATTGGGCCTGTTGGCCGGCCAAGAACTTACTCCCCTCGGCGAGCAGCTCCTGACAATATGTTTGATTAAGCCGGATTTGTGGGGCGAACTCGGCCACTATCTACACTACACACTGTGGGATACTGAGTCGGAACCGATATCCGGATTTTCCTGGACCTATCAAAAACTCGTCAGTGAAGCCTGGGCCTTGGGTGAATTCGATCTGAACGCGGAATTAAAGGAAGTAATTACGACAACACTTATCAACTCCGCCGAGGCCGACACAAGGATCGACGTTGAAGCGCTCTCACGAAGTGCCGTATCCCTTAGCCGGGATAGCATTAGCGGCGTCACCGTCTGGCTAAAATCCCTTGTTCCACCTGTGTTCGAAGACGCTCACTTCACCCGTCGCAGTTTCTGCCACCCCGAATTACTACTTCTTGCTGCCGGCCATGTCGGCCGGGCGAGCGAGGGGGAATTAGGGATCGATATGCTTCTAACCCCACAACGCCGCGAGGCTATCTGCCGCCTCTGTCTACTTGAACCGGCTGCGCTAGATCGCGTTCTAGATTGGATGATACCGGCCTATCCTACAGTCGTTACGCCGGGCACATCGTCTGGTACTTATGGACGTTTCCTGCGCTTCCAAAAATGGCCCGCCTTTACCGATCTTGCTCGCTGATCAAAATCACCATGAGTCGCTTACTCGCTGCCCATAATCACCTGAAGGCCCAGGCCGACATAGATCGTCTCGCCAGCCACCAGCGCCAAGCCTACGAGAGCATTATCAATCAATGGCGTTTCCCGACCTGGCTCAACCTCCATGGATCCGCTGGGGCCGGCAAGACATATCTCGGTTGGGTCGTGGCTGAATCTCAGGGAGCACACCACCTCTCCACCCCAGAACAGCTGGGAAAGGCAGCGGCAACCATCCGTCCAGGGCAAGCGCTCGTCATAGACAATGCAAACTCCGATTCCTACGTCTTACGTCAATTGTTGGCCACTCTGGACCTATACAACATTCGCAGAGTACTCATAATAACCTGCGTATCCAATACCAATATTCTGCCCACCGTTAACCTCGTCACACCAACGGCTGAAGATATAGAGCTAGTTCGCCGTAATCTAAAAGATGCGGGCTATTACAGTCGCACCTCAACCCAACACACCAACCTGTGGAGAATCATCCACAGTACACTAGTCTAAGGAGAACCCATCAGATCCATGAGCATCGAAGGACTACAAGCCATACTCGACAAGGATGAGATCGTCGCCACCCATCAGGCCGAAGACCTGATCGCACACCCCGATCTCGTTGAAGGGAGCTATCGTCACCATGTGCGCACCTATGTTCCTTTCAGCCACAATATTCCTGGGAGAGATGGGCAAAGTGTACCCGCATTTGAGAAGAAGGTAATCCGCGACATAAAGGATGCTAAAGTCGTGCGCGGCTATATCACTGCTGAATACGGCCACGGCAAAACCAGCACCGCTCTATATCTTTGGGATCGTGCGCGGCAGAACAATCTGCTAGCCGTGCCGCCCTTCAAATTCAATTACCTTCCGGACCTGGCTCGGGCCACATATGGTTGGGCACGTTACGAGATCGGTCGCACGCGACCTGGTTCACCGCTACTCGACAAAGTCAAAGATGCTTTCACGCGCTTCATCGATCACAGCGCCGAAGCATACTGCAACAAATATGACATACCGCTAGCCACAGCCCAAAGATTGATTCGCGATAAACCCGAAATCATCGAGCTGGGAGCAAATGATTACATCGCCTTCTTCGAAACGATTACTGACCTGGCCCAGGAAGCAGGCTACAACGGGGTACTCATCCTGGCGGACGAAATGCAACAATATATCGATCCCCAGGTTAAAGCTGGTACAAAAGATCCAATAGCCCCCTTCTTCGATGTTATTAATAGCCTGATCACACGGCAAGGCCGCCTCGCTATAGGATTACTAGTAGTTATTCCACCGCGCGAGCTGGATGTTCTGCGCGAACAGCGAGGAGATGTAATCCACCGATTGCTACAGGCCAGCCTCGATCTGCGCACTGTCTACGATCAGGATTTCCCCCAACGATTATGGTATAGCCTGGCTGAGGAACACGATTTCCAGGAACATCGCGATCGTATCCTCAGCCCGGAAACACTCAGAGCTCTGGGCCAAATCGGCGGCCGCGACGATCTCTCCGATGGTCCTCGCACCATCGTCAATACTTTCCGCCATGCGACACGTCTTTATCAGGAACAAGGTTACCCCGCCGACAATCCCTATACGCCTGAATCATTGGTCAACGATCTCCTGGCCGGAAACATATCCTACGATAGTTCCAAGCGGATCCCCACGGTCACCGCACGCGCTCTCGACCACTCACTGATCAAGGGCCGGCCCGATCACGAGCGAGCCATTAAATGGGCAGCGGCATTCCCCAACGAAGGCGTTACACGTGATATCCAGGAGTATTTTGGCCTCGCTGCCGCTTTAGATGAACTGGCCCAAAGCGGCCTGGGCGACCTTATCCTATCCGTTGGTGATGTACGCGACCGGGGTTTTACGCTGGTTGGTCTGGAGGCAAAACCAGTCAGCACAGATGTGTTAAGTGTCACCATGCGACAATTCGGTCGCGACTATATCGACACATCCGATATGGCACGTAAACGAGCCTTACGGGGGTTTATGCGACTCCTGCGGCGCAAGGCATTCCCCGAAAATCAGTGGAAGGTCATAAGCGAACGACAGGGACGTCTGACGCAAGACACGAGCCTCATCCTGCAAGGCGCCTTCATAAACAGCCGCTCAAACTACCCGGAACGCACGATCCAAGTGCGTATTCTATGGGAAGATGAGCCGGTCAAGGATGTTGATACAGAGGGCGACGCGCTCATCGAAATTCGACTTAAGCGCCATCTCGCTCTGCCGGAGAACGAACGCCGCACTCGCGAAGAAATTTTGCAAATCGACACCAACGGCCACGCTCTTCGTTTGTCGCTCAACCTGATGGGTCAGACAATTGAGATCTCGCCCAACCTGGAACAGAGACTAGGAGCCTTTGTCTCTCCCTATAAACTAACGCCGCAGCTTCTCCTGAATCTGTATGATGTCCTCGATGATAAGCTACAAAGTTCAACCCTCACCAGGGCCGATCGCGAAGAGTTTGAGCATATCTTACAGCCGGATTTGCTGGATAACGCCTTTCGGCAACTGTTCAACGAGACGGTCGGCCATCCGGTTGAGGCAGCTCAGGAACGCCTGCTTGAGATAGCGCTGCTATCCCTGCTGGAAGCAATCTATCCCGATTATCACCCCCTGATGATCATCCCCAGCTGGCGCAATTCATTGCAGAAGTACGAAAACGCCCTGCAGTTGCTCGACTCCCGCTTCCAGCGGCAAGGACAGACCGATGTCGAAGGCACGAAAGACGATATCGCTAAATTATTCGCCCAGACCAACACCAGCCTGGATAGCTTCGCACGCAACTTCCCAACCCTGATCGACGGTGTCGCTCAACTACCGGGAAAGAAAAAGGGTAATGTGCGCTTCTCTCTACATCCTCTTGAGCAAGCAATCACGAAATGGTTAGCCAACAGCCCAACCACACAATCCGTTAAGGTCGGCGACCAGGCTGCAACGATCCGTACGCTACCGAAGCAAGAAGTCTACGATCGCGCGCATTCACTAGGTTATCAGGAAGAGGAAATAGATGCCCTGGTAAGTCTGTTAGTCCTGCGCAATCTAGTGGAAGAAGATTCACGCTTGGGCCGTCTACGGCAAGCTGTCAAAATAGCTCCCTCGGTCGACGAGCTGGAGACAGGCGTTAATGCCAGCCTGGACGAGATAGCCATGCTACTCAGCGCATTTCCGAACGACAGTATATTACGAGATTGGCAAAGCACGCTCACCAATACAAAGGAACGTCTAGGAGATCTGCGCAAACAGCCAGATGATAAGGCGCTCGATGGTATTGAAAGGGGTCTCAAGGCCCTACAGCAGCAGGTGGACAATCACGTAGAGAACAAACGGCGCGAACTAGGCGAACATGCGGGACGTATGATACGCTCGGTTCCTCCCAGCAATACCAACATTAACGATAGTCTGGAAAGAACAATCGAAGGATCCGTAGAATACGTTTATCAGGTTAACGAGCAACTGCGCGCGCCTCTTCTCAAGATCCACAATAAATTGGAAACCGATAGTGATGTGCTTCGCCAGAAGCTCGAACTGACTCGCGCCACCTTGCAGGAGGAAACTGTTTCTCTTCAAACGTTAGTGAAGGAAGCAAAGGCGATTAAATCGCACCAGGAAGCGATCGACGGGCTGGCCGAGCGGCGAGAAGCATTCACCGGGCAATTGAACGATTACACCGCCTGGAGCAACCTTGTAGTCGAAGGGAATTCGCTCAGCGAATTGCTCAACCAGATGGGAGATCTGGTATCCGAACAACGACGAGATTTTCAAAACTTATCGCGCGATATCCGGGCTCATCTTAGCGCTCACAAGCTTGACGCGCTGCCGGATACAGCGACTTATAGCCTTCGGTTGGACGCACTACTCACCAGCGCGAGAACCATACGCACCAATGCCATACGACAATTTACAGATCTCCAGGATCGCTACCGACAGGCTCTTCTAGAGGCTCTCAACTTCCCAAATGATCAGCTCTGGTCGGCTCATCAACTAAATCCGCTCGCACCCGATGATAGCTATGCGCGCCTATATGATGACGTCCACAAGACCGTACAGCATGCCATTATAGGTCGTTTTCAGAAAGCTATAGACGAGATGCAGGACGCGCTTCGAAACACCCTGCAGTCACCCCTGATCAAACAGATGCCCTCGGGAGATCGGGAACAAGTTCACGCACAAGGCCATGAGCTGCAAGAACAACTCCAGCGGCTTGCGCAGCAACTAACGACGGCTCGCAACGGCACTTCCCTAACTGTCATCAAGGGCTTCTTCCAAAGAGATGACGATGGGTTTGAGAATTTACTACAGCAGTTGGCCACAATTCGTGGGGGCATAAGTAAATACAAGGCGCTAGTTAACGAACTAAGCCAGAAGCTACAAAAACTGAGTCTGGAAGGGGGCGAACAGGCCCTTTTTAGCGCTATATCCGGTAACGTTGAAGACTTGGGCGCTATTCGTGAGCGGGCGCAACTAAGCGAGCAAGAGTTCTGGAGAGCCCTCAGCGGATTACAGGCCAAGCGTCGAGTGCGAATAACCATCGAACGGGTGGCCGATGATTGAGCAAATTGACACATTACGCAAACAACTATCTTTAGCGCCAGTCATGGGGCACTTTCATCCGCTCCTGCCACTATGCCTCCCGGCCGAGGTTATGATCGTAACCGAGGCGCGCCGAGTAGCGCTAGCCATGGATGCGCGTGGCCCCGTGCCAGAAAGCCAGATCCTGATTACGCGGATCGACCCGACTTATGCCGATCGTTTTCTCAGCCTGTCCTTGACCGAGACACCACCAGCAGAAATAGTCAATACAGGGCTCATAACAAACCCAAAGACCGCACGCCACCTGCTGACCAATCATGAGATCGGCAACCGCATCGTCAGCGACATGCTGGAAAACAACTATCGTTGCGTGACATTGCTTTTAGTTGATGGCCTAAGCTATGAAGATGTGCGCCGCTGGCCGGAACCATCGGACCCTGTTTTTGTCGATGGCCCTTCAATTACCTTCTCAAACCCGACGGGAGAAGCCGTTCTGCCCGATGTTGGCTTCCCGGCAATTACTGGCCCAGCACCACTGGGTTTACGGCTGCAACACGCTGGGTTAACACGCTCACGAGGCTATACATATTGGGATCGTGACCAGAACGATGTATCCGACCTCGTCTTCAAGGGGATGCATCAGGATAGGGTAGGCAGCATCTCAGAAGCGCTAGACCGATTGGCGGGACAAAATCTGGACGGGACATATATTCAGATCATGCGCATCGGGACGGACGGCCTGGCTCATGGTCGACGTGAAGTTAGTAACGCTGAAGTGATGGCAACTGTGGAAGCGGTGCACAAAGATTTACAGGCTCTGGTAAGTTTGCTCCGCGACGCCGGCACGTACGGAGTTGTCTATTTAACGTCTGATCATGGCGTGTTATGGAAAAGCCAGCATACATTGCAGAAGCTTGATGGTTATACGACCACACATCCGCGATATACAACCGAAGGCCTCGCACATGATCCTGCCACGGTACGTATCACGTGTGGCAATACGGATTTCCATTTGTTCAAGTATCCATATATCGGAACCGCGCTCCGTTCCAATAATGGTGGAGTACACGGGGGTTTATCCTACTGGGAGAGCATCATTCCCTTGATAAAAGTCGAGGTAAAACCATGAAACTGTTTCTGGGGCAAGAACCGCAGAGCGGAACGCCGACCTATTTGACAATTGGTGGGGCGCATGCTGTCTTGATCTGCGGCAAACGAGGCAGCGGGAAATCATATACGATGGGGGTCCTCGTTGAGGAGCTTCTGGCCGGGGCAAATACAGATATCATTCCCATCCTTGTGGACCCGATGGGGGTTTATCACACGATGGCGCAGGCCAATCAAGCCCAACAGGAAGACCTTTTTAACTGGAGCTTATCGGCCAAGGGGTATACCGTGCGATTATTAGTGCCCGGCCCGACTGAACAGTTATACGATCCGGAGGTAATAGACGCGTTACAACAACGAGGTGTATCGATCGTTCCCCTGCAGCTTAATCCATCCGATCTATCTCCAGACGGCTGGTGCGATCTATTCGACGCCGATATCAACGCCCCCCTGGGCATTGTACTATTCCGTGCAGCACAGAAACTTCAGAGACAGAACCGACCTTTTACGATCCAAGAACTCATCGTAACTATAGAGCGGGATGGTCGCGCCAAGGACACCAGCAAGGAAGCGTTGCTCAACCGTCTGGAGGCAGCCCGCGGCTGGCAAATATTTGCAGAAGAAGGCTATACACCTATCCCTGAGCTATTTACACCCAGTGTGGTCAACATTCTCGATCTAAGTCGTTTGGAGCCGGGTCCGCGAGGGCTACGCAATCTAACAGTTTCAATTATCGCTCGTAATCTATTTCGAGCGCGTGCTGACGCGCGTTTGAGAGAGGAATTCGGCCTGGCAACTCCGCTGCCACGGGTTTGGATGCTGATCGATGAAGCTCATCAGTTTGTACCTAAAGGTCAATCAACATTAGCTAAAGATCAACTTATTCGCTGGGCGAAAGAAGGCCGTCAGCCAGGTTTGTCACTAGCCGTGGCTAGTCAGCAACCATCGGCGATCGATCCGGAAGTCCTGTCACAATGCGACATCATTTTGTCACACAAACTGACCAGTCGAGAGGATGTAATGGCGCTCAACAGCCTAAGCCAAGATTACATGGGCGGCGAATTGCGTACTTACATCCGCAGCTTGAACCGCACCGGTGAAGCGGTCATTGTCAACGATGAAATGGAGACGGTGCAAATGTTGCGTATTCGCCCACGCCGAAGCCAACATGGTGGCAGTAGCTTGCCGCCTGAGGAAGAAAATGCCTTCGATATCTGGCAGTGATCTCATCATCCGTAAGGCCGTGTTCACAGATCTAGAAACAGTGAAGCGCATAGCCGACGCACACCGTCACGAGCTAGGCTTCGTAGTTTTATCGGCTCTCCGAGAAAGAATTGAAAGAAATGAAATGCTGGTGGCGGTGCGCGACAACGAGCTTATCGGGTTCGTCGACTATCATAAACGAAGAGATGGACAGCTGACCCTCTATCGCATTGCCGTTGACGAGGAGGATAAGGGACAGAGGGTTGGCCAAGCTTTAATAGACAATCTGGTCGCTATAGCACGTGCTCAGGGTTGTTCACAAATTATCTTGAAATGCCCTGTCGATTTACGGGCCAATCAGTTCTACGAACAACACGGCTTCACACCGGCAGGGACTGTGGAGGGTCGCAGACGTTCATTAAATGTATGGGCCATGTCTCTCGACCATACCACACAATCTACACAGGAGTAAAATTCTCCATTGTAGATCATGCCCTCGGCCCGCGCCGGCATCGTGGGCCATCAGGTGGCGGATGCGCGGCTGTGGCAACATGACGCCATAGACCGCCTCCATCTGGTGCGGCAGCAGATCGACCAGCGTGTTGTTGGCGGCGAGCAGCGGGTCGACCGTGTAGGCCAGACGCAGCCGCTCCCCCTCCAATGCCAGTCGAAACGGCCGCGCCTCGCCGTCAAACGTGTAGGCCGGTTCCTGGGTCTCGAGCGCCTGCCAATCGTCGCGGGGCAGGGTGGTGGTGTAATGGACGCGCGTGTTCAGCCCGACCGCCTCCACCGTGACGAACGATGCCGGCATGTCTGGTTGAACGGTGATGATGGCGACGGGTTCAGGCCAAAAAGCGGAGTCGATGATTTGGCGTGGTTTCATGGGCCACACAATCCTCCCGAGGCATTACAACATGTATCAAGCGAAGCGCGGCCGCGAAGAATGAACCCGCGCCGCGCAACATAACGATACAATAATAACCTTGCATCAAAGATTACGCAGGCGATTAGGCCGATTACAGCGCCGCGCTCTGCGCGGCGCCCGGCCCATCATCCAGACGCGCCGGCCCGCGCCAAATGGTAGGCGGTGCTGCAGCCGATCACCCCGCTGCCGATACAACATGCCGGGAGCGGCCCGACCATCCCAGAATCATTCTGCCGTAAATCCTCTTTTAGCCTCAAATGCGCTAATATACTTCCGTTTCGGAAGAGTTTTTGCGTCTCCCTTGCATTATCGGCAGCAATCCATACAATGGACGTATAGAGGAGGCCTATGAAACCGGTGATAGACGATCTCGACCGACGAATACTCGAATATCTGCAAATCGACGCGCGCATGCACAGCTCTGAAATCGCCCGGCGACTGGGCACGCTCAGCGCCCGCGCCGTGCGCAACCGCCTCGACCGGTTGATCAACGAAGGCTATATCAGTATCACGGCCATGGCGTGCCCCGAGGCCCTGGGGTATGGAATCCGGGCCGACATCGCCATCGACGTCGAGCCGGGAAAGATACAAAGTGTGGCCCAGCGCCTGGTGGAGCTTGAAGAAGTCTACTACGTTGCCATCACCACCGGCGCTTCGGACATCTCGACATCGGTCGTCGTCAAGACCATGGACGAGCTACAGGATTTCATGGGCCAAAAAGTCCCCGCCATCCCCGGCGTGCGCAACACCGTCACCAACGTGATAACCAAAATGTTCAAGATCGGGTGCAGCTGGCCGTTCCCGAAAGAACTACCCTGAGCCGCGCCGCCCCCTGCGACAAGAGAAGGGGCAACACTAAAAATCGACCGACCTGGAGTACAAAACATGCCACGCAGAGCGCTACGAACCAGACAAGATTGTGAAGACTTCATCCAGGGATGCCTGTTCATGGGAACGGGCGGCGGAGGAAGCGCGGAACGCGGACTGGCCGCCTTGCTGGGCGCCTTGGACCAAGGGTTGGAACTCTCCTGGGTTGATCCATCGGACATCCCCGACAACGCCTGGACCTGTTCCATCTACAACGTGGGTTCCATCGCGCCCCCCGGCCCGGAAGTAGAGGCCCAGATCGAACGCCACAAACTGAGCGACCAGCTAAACGGACGGGAGATGGAAGCCGCCATCAATGAGCTGAGCGCCTACGCCGGGGTGGAAATAAAAGGCCTCGTGCCCGTCGAGCTTGGGGCCAGCAACACGCCGGAGCCGCTGGTCACCGGCGCCAGAATGGGCATCCCCGTCATCGACGGCGACTACGCCGGCAGAGCCGTCCCCGAAGAGATGCAAAGCACCCCCTATCTTTATGGGAAAAGCAGCTACCCGCTGGTTAGCCTGGATCGGTGGGGCAACGTCGTCGTCCTCAAGCAGGCGACCAACCCGTACATGCTGGAGCGCATCACAACCACCTTGTCGATGGCCTCCTTCGGCGTATGCACCATCGCGGCCACTCTGCTGAACGGAATCGAAATGAAAGAAACCGTCGTGCCGGGCACCCTGACACGATGCCTGGAGATCGGCCGCGCCATCCGAAACGCCCTGGAGCAACGCCGCGACCCGGTCAGGGCCGTGGCCGAACACACCGACGCGTGGACCCTGTTCGAGGGCACGGTCGCCGGCAAAGATTGGGAAGACCGCGACGGCTTCATGTTCGGAACGATCCACATCGACGGCTCCGGCCCCAACGCCGGCAGCCGGATGGATATATGGCTCCAGAACGAAAACCACGTTTCGTGGATAGACGGCAAGCCGTTTGTCTGCAGCCCCGACCTGATCGTCGTCGTCGACCGAGAGACGGGACAGGGGTTCACCAACGACATAATCGACGCCGGCCACCGGGTCGCGGTATTGGGCCTAAAGGGAGTGGAGGACTTTCGCTCCGAGTTTGGACTTGCCTCCAGCGGGCCTCGCTATTTCGGCTTCGACATCGACTACGTGCCCATTGAGACATTGATGCAGGGAACTCATAACTAGAGAAGGATGGATCCGGTGAATTCGAAACGCGAATTTGGTTTATTCCTTGGGTACGGCTCCGGTTTTACCTATCCGGCCTACCGTGCCATCGTTCAGGAAGCCGAACGTCTCGGCTATTCCGCGGTCTGGGTCCAGGACAACATCACGGGCCACCACCCGATCCCGCGCGATATCGAGATTCTGGACACCTGGACCTTCCTCACGGCGCTGGCGGCCAACACGTCGGCCATCCGCGTGGGGTCAATGGCGACGCCGGCGCTGCGGCGGTTCGCCCCTCTGCTGGCCAAGACGACGGCTTCGCTGGACGTCATCTCCGGCGGCCGGGTGAACATCGGCCTGGGGTCCGGCGACGACGCCTATCAATATGAGATGATCGGCCAGCGGTTCCCCGAATCGGGCAAGGAGCGCCGGCAAATCCTGCGGGAGTCGATCGAGGTGATGAGGCTCCTCTGGACAGAGGACATGGCCAATTTCAACGGAGAACATCTCCAGCTAAGAGACGCCATCATGAGCCCCAAGCCCGTGCAAAAACCCGGCCCGCCCATCTACATCGCCTGCAACACCAGCCGGCGGCTGATGCCCCGTATGGCCGCCACCTATGGCGACGGGTTGGGGATCATGTGGGGGCATGACCCGACGGTGGCCCAGACCGTGCAGGTGTTCCAGGAAGAGTGGGCGGCGGCCGGGCGCGACCCCGCAGCGTACAAGGCCTTGCGGTCGACGTTCATCATCTTCACCAATGACAGCGACGAAGAGAAAGCCCGGCAGTACGCCTCCCGTGTCACGACGTTCCCCTTCGACATCCGGCAGACGGCGTCCCCGGCGAAGGTGCCGGAGGGATCCGACGCCGACATGCTGGTCATCGGAAGCCCTGCCCACGTGGCTGAGGAACTGGAGCGACGGGTCTTCGACATCGGCTTCAACCAGCTCATGACCACGTTCGTCGTCTGCGAGGACATGAAACCCGAGACAGACGGCCTCAAGGGATGGGCCGGGTCCTATCTGGCCGGCCTTCGCCTGTTGGCGGACCAGGTGCTGCCCAGCCTCAGGCGCGCCTGAGGTAGCTCAGGTCAAACACCGGAAAACCACGATGAAAATTCGGATCATTCAACCCATCATCACCCGCGAGCCTGACAGCCTCATAAAATCGGAGTTTGCCCCGGCGGCAAGGCCCGACACCGAGCTGTCCGTCTCGACCATCGAGCGCGGCCCAGCCTCCATCGAAAGCCAATACGATGTAGCGGTCGCCCTGCCCGATATCCTAATCAACGTCCGGCGCGCACAAGAAGAAGGCGCGGACGCCATCATCATCAATTGCATGGCAGACCCCGGGCTGGACGCCGCGCGCGAGATAGCCTCCATCCCCGTGATCGGCCTGGGCGAGGCTTCGCTGCATCTGGCCTCGATGCTGGCGCACAAGTTCTCGGTCGTCACCATCCTCGACAGAGACATTCCCGACCTAGACCGCATGTTGCGCAAGTACGCCCTGCTCTCGCGGGTGGCCTCGATCAGGCCGATCAACGTGCCGGTTCTGGACCTGCGCGACAACGAGGAAGCCGTGACCCGGGCGGCCATCGAAGCCGCGGAGCGGGCCGTCGGGGAAGACGGAGCGGCGGCCATCGCTTTCGGTTGCAGCGGCCTCAGCGGCACGGTGAAAGAGCTCGCGGCCGCCTTCCGGGAAATGGATCTGCGCGTCCCCGTGATCAACCCGGCTTCAGCCGGCATCAAGCTGGCCGAGAGTCTGGTCGACATGGGCCTCCTCTACAGCAAGTTGACCTACCCTTATCCCCCTGAGAAGAAGATCATCTTCCCATAGGGCGGAGCGCGAGGGAGGGTTCTATTTGAGCGAGAGAGCAGAGGCGCGATCAGACAGGATATAACCTAAAGGTGTTCCCGTGACCCAGAGCAAGAGTTCCCTCATTAAAAAACGGATCGTTGAAGCGCAGTGGACCGACCCCATGGTCCTGTTTCGACGGCTTGCCGTCGCGCCGGCCGTCCTCCTCACGGTGATCTTCTTCGTCCTGCCCATCATGCGCCTTGCGCAGATTAGCTTCTTTCGCAACGTGGCCGGCGGCCTGATGGAACCCGCCGCCTCCCTCGAAAACTATACCGCATTCCTTGGAGACCCATACTACCTCACGACGCTCGGCCAAACGCTTCTCTATGGGGTGATCGTCTCCTTGCTGTGTCTTCTGCTCGGCTTCCCGCTCTCCTACACGATGGTGCGGATACAGACGCGAGCCAAGCCTCTGCTGCTTGGGATCATCCTGTACCCGCTGCTGACAAACGCGCTCGTGCTGGTGTTCGCCTGGCTGGTGATCTTCGGCTATCAGGGGCCGATAAACAAGCTGCTGCTCTTCCTGGTCCCGTCCGCCGAGCCGCTCCGCATCATCGGGACGCCGACCGCCATCATCATTTCCATGACCCACGCCGGGCTGCCGTTCATGGTTCTGCCCCTGATGGCGGCCATCAGCAACATACCCGTCTCGCTCGAAGACGCCGCGGCAAGCCTGGGCGCGTCGCGGGCGGCCATCATGACCCAAATCGTGATCCCGCTGGCGATGCCCGGCATCCTGGGCGGCTGCCTGATCGCCTTCACCTCGGTGCTGAGCGGCTTTCTCTTCCCGCTCTACCTGGGGAGCAACGCGACCAACATCCTGCCTCTGCAGATCTACGAGAAGGTCAGCGAGGCGGCAAACTGGCCGTTTGGGGCCGCCATCACCTTCATCGTTCTGCTGATGACGTTGATCCTCATCGGCATGGGGACGCTGGGCAAAGACCTTGTGGCCAGACTGGCCCGGAGTAGTGACTGATGAAAAAAGTGGGACCCGGAATGTTGATCGTGAGCGCGATCGCCCTGCTGTTTCTGGTCGCGCCGATATTTGTGGCGATTCCGCTGGCCTTCAGCAACGCCCGCACCCTAATATTCCCGCCGCCGGGGTGGTCGCTCATGTGGTTCGAGGCGTTTTTCAAGCGCCCGGACTTCGTCAAGGGCTTGCGCATCAGCCTCGTTTCCGCTACCGCAAGCACGATCCTGGTGACGCTCATCGCCGGCATAACGGCATACGGCGTCGTCCACATGCACGGGACGAAGAAACGGCTTGTCAGTCTGCTCCTGAACGTCCCGCTCCTGATCCCCGTGCTGGTGATCGGTATCGCCATGCTGTTCTTTTTGGCCCGGCTGCGGCTTTCGGGGACGCTGCCGGGGTTGATCCTGGGGCAGGTCATGCTCTGCCTGCCGCTGGTTTTCCTGATCATCCTGGCTGCGCTGGAGAACTATAACCCCAACCTGGAAGACGCCGCGGCGAGCCTGGGCGCTCCGCCGCTGCTCGTGTTCCGGGAAGCGGTTTTGCCACAAGTGACCACGGGGCTGGCGGCCGGGGCGGCCCTGGCTTTCATCACCTCGATGGCCGATACCACCATGAGCCTGTTCCTGCGGGGGCCGGGCGCGACCCCCCTACCGGCGGCCATGATCGCCTACATGCGGGCGCGCATCGACCCAATGATCGGCTCCTCGGCGGTGATCTTTCTGTGTATCAGCATCGTTTTCTTGATCATAATCAACCGCCTCATCGGCTTTGAAGCGGTCATGGGTGTTCGAGAAGAATAGGGGGCACGCCATGTACCTTGAACTCAACCATCTCAGCAAGCGATATGATAACGTCGTCGCCATAGACGATGTTTCCCTGAGCATCGCCCAAGGGGAATTTGTGACGTTTCTCGGCCCAAGCGGATCGGGCAAGAGTACCATCCTGCGCATGATCGCCGGCTTCACCCGGTCCGACAGCGGATACATCAAACTCAACGGTGAGCTTATTCAGGAAAAACCGCCCTACAAGCGCAACCTGGGCATCGTTTTCCAGGATTACAGCCTCTTCCCGCACATGACCGTTCAACAGAACGTGGCCTTTGGCTTGCGCATGCGCAAGGTCTCGAAAGAGGAGCAGGCGCGTCGCGTAGCCGACGCTCTGGAAACGGTGCGGCTGTCGGGCTACGAAAAGAGACTCCCAAACCAGTTGTCGGGCGGACAGCGGCAACGGGTGGCCCTGGCTCGCGCCATCGTCATCGAACCGCTGGTCCTGCTGCTCGATGAGCCGCTGGGCGCGCTGGATCGCAAGCTGCGGGAAGAGATGCAAATCGAGTTGCGGCGCATCCACGAAGCCCTGGGCGTGACCACGATCTTCGTGACGCACGACCAGGAGGAGGCCCTGACTATGTCCGACCGGGTGGCGATCCTCTCCGGCGGGCAGCTGCATCAGATGGGCACGCCCTATGGGGTGTACGAGCGACCCGCGACCGACTTCGTGGCCGACTTCCTCGGCCGGGCGAACCTGTTGCAACTCGCCGTCGTGGCCTGCGAAGACTCCCTGATTAAGGCCAAGCTGCCGGGCGGCTCGCTCATCAGCGTGCCCGCGATCGGGGAGGTCGCCACGCAGGACGATATCCAGGTGCTGGTTCGCCCCGAGCATATCTCCTTTTATCCGCCCGCGGGAGACACCCCCTGCAACACCGTCGAATGCGCCGTCGAAAGAATCAGCTACCACGGCTCGGGGGCATACGCCATATTAAACGGGCCGGGCGATGTGCAGCTAATCGCATACATCTCGGCCAGGGAGTTGGCGGAGCACGGCGAGGCCCATCAGGGACAAAGGATCACTGTCTATTGGCCGATATCCGCCTCGACCATCCTAAGCCGACGCGCATAAGCCGCCGGCCGGCACGCAAACGCGATACATCTCCGCACCACAGCGCGCGAAGAAGGAGTGTGAAGGACCGAACAGCTGCAAACCCGTAACAACACCCGTCTGTATACCCATAATAGAAGGAGAAGAAGAAGCAAAATGCTCAAGAAGATGCTTAAAACAATCCCGTTCATGATCCTTATCCTCGCGCTCGTCGGATGCGGCGGAGGAAAGAAAACCGCCAAGGTCGAAAAGCTGACCGTCGGGCTATGGGGCGGCTTTTGGGGCGACGCCTACCAGGCCGCGGCCATCGACAAGTTCGCCAAGGAGACGGGCATCGAGGTGGAGTTGGTGACAAACGTCGCCGACAGCGTCGCCCTCCTCGCCACGGAGGTGGAGAAGGAAACCCCGCTGTACGATGTCCTCTGGCTGACCGACGGCGAGTACCGAATCGCCATCAACAGCGGGCTGCTCGCGCCCATCGACTACGCCGACATCAAGTACGCCGATGACATTTACGAGGCCGGCAAGGGCGAGTTCGGCGTCTCCAGCGAGATCGGGGCCTGGGGACTGGCCTATAACGAAGATGTCCTCGGCTTCGTCCCCACCTCGTGGTCGGACCTGCTCAACCCCGACATAGCGCCGCTGGTCGGCTTCATCGAGCCGGACTTCAACGGCGGCACCATGTTCAACCTGGCCGTGCTGGCGGTGGCGGCCGGCGGGACCGAGAAGGACGCCGCTACGCTGGGGATCGAACAAGCCAAGCTGTTGGCAAAGAACGGCGCGCAAATCGGCAACTTCGGACAGATCCTGTCCCAGTTCTCCAACGGCGAGATCGGCCTGGCGACCTTGTACCACCAGGAGCCGATCTACCTTCGGGCCGACGGAATGGATGTCAATTTCGTGATGCCGAAAGAAGGCGCCTACCCCGTAACGGCGTGGATGACGATGCCGCGCAACATCCCCGACAACAGGAAGGCGGTGGCGGAGCAGTTCATGTCCTATATCCTAAGTCCCGAAGCGCAGGAAGCGATCGCCGAAGCCATCTTCAGCGCCCCCATCAACAGCACCGTCGTGCTAAGCCCCGAACTCGCCGCTCAGGTACACCCGAACGGCCCGGAAGAAGCGCAGTCGATGGCGACGCCCGACTGGGATTACACGATAGAAAATCTGGAAAGCTGGATCGATTTATGGCACCGCGAGGTTGTGCCGTAAGTCGTCCGGACATACCGACCGGAACAGTGGAGGCCGGGGCGCTACTTGCCCGGCCTCCGGCGCGCGCAAACGGGCATTTGCCGATAGTGCATAAACGCTTGTACCGCTTTTATGGAGGGTCAAGAATGAAAATTTGCTACATCATCCCTCTCAGGGACGGACTCATCTCCTGGGGGGATCAATCGCGCGAGTTAATGGAGGCTGTGGCCGGGCCGGACATAGAGATCGTCCTGGTCGACCTGCCCGACGCACCGGTCAAAACCATCATGTCGACCTATCATTCCGATATGGCGGCGCCTCTTGTCATTCAGAAAGCCATCGAGGCCGAGAGGATGGGGGCGGACGCCGTGGGCGTGGCTTGCCTCCTAGAGCCGGGCATCGCGGCGGCAAAAGAGGCGTTAAGCATCCCCGTGGTGGGCGACGCCGAGGCGGTCATGAGCTACGCCGCCCTCGTTGGCAGGCGGTTCTCGTTCCTCGTGCCGGGGTCGCGCGAAGGTCGGCTGCAAGGCGCGGGTACGTCCGGCGGGATCGAGGATTTAGCGCGAAAGTATGGCTTTTTCAACAAACTGGCCTCGGTCCGCAGCGTGAAATCCCAGAGCCTCGACTTCGCCGCCGGGCGCGGGGACCTGCCCGCAGCCATGCTTGAACAGGCGCGGCAAGCCGTGCGGGAAGACGGCGCGGATGCCGTCATCAGCTACCCGACGATGGAGGTACTGACACATCTCCGGGCAAACCTCGAAGTTCCTGTCATCGACCCGGTGCAGGCGTTCGTCATGATGGCCTGTAGCCTGGTCAGATTGAAAGTTTCGCAAAGCAAGCGCGCGTATCCGAAGCCTTACGACCTGAATTAGGTATCGATTTAATTGATACACCATAAAAGGAGAGTTAACATGAGGGTTCAGATTGTCACCCCCACTCCTCAGTCAGAAGAAATATACAAAGTCGTAGAAGAATACAGGAAAATGGCCCGGCCGGGGACGATCATCAGCGCGGTGGCGCTCGATGAATCCGTGCCGCCGGACGCCGATCCCACCGACCCCTACGTACTCCCGGCCATTTTGCAAAGGATACAGGAGTCGGAGCGGGACGGCGCCGATGCCGTCATCATCAATTGCATGGAGGACCCGGGGCTTGACGCGGGGCGGCAGCTGGTAGACATCCCGATCATCGGCCCGGCGCAGGCGGCCTTCCACACGGCCGCGATGCTGGGCTATAAATTCTCGGTGTTGTTCCCCCTCGACAGCCCGTTCTACGTTCAGAAACTCGTGGAACATTACGGCCTCATCCACAAGCTCGCTTCCGTCAGGATACTGAAAGCGTCTTTGGAACTCCTGGCCACGGATAGGCCGGCCTCGATTGAATCGCTGGTCCAATCCTCCCTCGAAGCGATCACAGAGGACGGCGCCCACGTGATCGTTCCCGCCTGCACCTACACCACAGGCATGGCCGCGGAAGTCCAGCGGCGGCTGGAGGCCCTCGGCCACAGGGTGCCGGTCATCGATCCCGGCCTGCTGGCGGTGCGGACGGCGGAAGCGTGGGTAGATCTGGGCATCGCCGCCAGCAAGCGCACGTACCCCCGGCCGCTGGGCATCACGCAGCCGTACTGGTAGGCCTCCTCCCCCAAAAGCATCCCCCCCGCTCCTCACGGCGCGTCACCCACCTCGACGCCTGACGCCCTCCCCCCCCCGCATATTGACCCAGCCGCCGGCCGGATTTATACTTAGGGTATAACA
>JACFOH010000023.1 GCA_019454405.1 Promineifilum sp. | reverse complement strand
GTGGCGATGTTGCCCAGGTTGCGATGGCATATCTGAACACGGCCTCTGTCTGAAGAACCCCAAGTTCTACCGGAAAGATAATCTTAATTATGGCTTCCAACTAGGAGCGGATTCATATAAAGTTGTTTCTGTTAGCCATTCAGCTTGCTCGAAATCAACACAAATAGCCTGTTGGGTAATTGGATCAGACGTTGATGCCCACGACCTGGTTCGATGGAAGATGTTTCCAACAAAGCGGGCGCTGAGATCAGACTGGGAAGACGGCGTGTTCGGACTGGGATTGCCATACTCAGGTGAAATAATCCATAACCCATCCCGGCTCCAGGTGTAGCCCCCATCGCCGCCACTGATTTCGATGAGCTTTTTCAGCCTGGGCGGAGCAATATTCCAATCAATCTCGAATACGGCAATGACCCCATATTCATTACATCTTGCCGGTAACTGAAGGAGAGACAAACGGCTATTATCAGTTCCCGGTAACCATACTGGATCCATTAGCCAAGTCTGCTGCCAACCGTGACCCGCGTGGGCCGCAACGTGGTCGAATAATCCTTCTGTTAATGAAATTTCAGATTCATCCGTCATATCCATGAGATAAATATATGGTCTAAAGAGGCGCTGGTTACCCTCCATATAGGGTATATCTCGATTAAAGGCAAGATATCGCCCATCTGTTGACCAAGATGGATGATCGTCATTATTTGGACCATTCGTTAGTTGCCGAACGCTTTTGTCGTTTAGCGACACTATATAGAGATGTGAGACGTGCTCCCGATTTGGGAGTCTCTGAAACCGATCGAATACAATCTGGTTTCCATCTGGCGACCAAGAGGGGTGTCCCTCATCCTCGGCCGAATCTGTTAGTCTTATTACTCCACTTCCGTCAGCATTCATCATGTATAGTTCCAGGTTGCCATCACGATTAGAAACAAAGGCGATGTGCTCACCGTCAGGTGACCAAGCCGGCTGTATATTGCGATGTCCCCCGAACGTGAGTTGTTTGGATTCTCCCGTCTCTAGATTCAAGCTATATAACTCGACTGTTTCCGAAAGAGAAAGTACGCCGTTTTCAATATGATCTTCAGTGGCCTCATAAATCAGATTGCCATTCAAAGCCACCTGAGTGAGAACAGGTGTCGCAGTCGGTTTTCTCGTATTGATCAGCTCGGGGCTTGGCGCCGGCTGAGGCGTGCTGGTTGACGGAGGTGCCTCTATAGGTAAAGTAGCATGGGGCACTTCTGGAGTATCCTTATCGAAGAATATTTCCGTAGGCGTAAAAACCAGATGGGTGGGATTTTCCTCTGACTTTAAAATGTCTGAATTGCTTGATAGAGCGCAGCCACCAAGAGCCAAGGCAAACCCTAATATCAATAAAGAGAGCTTCAATATTGGACGCTTATGTGATGAATGCATGTTCATGCCTTCCTTACTCTAGAAAGCGCCTCTTTGATCATACCCCTCTTGAGCGACTTACTGGTTAGCTGTCCCCACTTTGATAACTCTACTTGGGTTAAAGCTATCGTTTCAAACACGGGCGGTTCATCAGGCCCGTACTCCACATTCGGTGATCCACAGATTGGACACCAGACCTTACCTGTAAAGTCGTACAATTCACCTGATGGCGCGGGATCGCAGACGGCACCGAGTATTCGCCTAAAACAGTCACTCGTTCCATGATCTCGCCCCAGCAAATGTTGCACAAACTCTTCTATTTCCTCATAGACGTCTGAGGCCTCCCAGCTGTTGAATTCCGCTAATTCATTCTTGGCAGTACGTCCGAGAAGTCTGCCATAACTATCACCAGCCAATACATATGTGACTGCATTGTGTCCATTATCAGTACATCGCACATTCCAGCGAATGACTTTAGTAGGTTTTACTGACATCATAGATTTCCCTTTGCGTTTTGCAGGGTGAACAAGATATAGCTAAGGGAATCGCTCAAACAGGTTGAGAAAGGGACACATGCTCCAAGGCCAGGGCCTGTTAGCCTTTCTCATCGCTTTCTGACCCGTTTTTATGACTTCATTGAGTTCGCTAATTACATCAGCGGAATATCTATCATCCTTTAACATCATCTCTCGCGCCGCTAACAACCCTTTAAGAGCTTCGCCTAGCCTCTCTGTGGGAGAGGAGGTGTTGTTCGCTGCCAATGTCTCCTGAAGTAAATGGCGGGTTCGTTCATCACCAATGTCCGTGGCCAACTGTAGTAAAAAGTCACAAAAATCTCTGATATCCTCTATAGATTGAAATCGGCTCATTCTCTTCACTCTCCCGCCCGGGTAAAGCGCTATCACGCACTGCCCGCCGCCATGCGGTGGTTGCCGAATGGGTCAAATCGCGCCAATGAATTGGCGACATGGCTGCTCCCCTGGCTCAGCGCGACGATGTTGCCCAGGTGGTCGGTCCAGGTGAAGTAAAAGGTGCCCGTTGTGCCCACTTTCGTCTGCACGGCCACTATCTGCCCGGCCAGCCGGTAGGTTGTGCGGATGGTGTCGGCTCCCGTCGGCGGGTCTTCCATCTCGTAATCCGGGAACGGCGTGTAGACCTTCGTCCTGTTGGGGCAGATTGTCATCGCCTGCCCAATTCTCAGGGTTTCCAATCAGGCCAACTTTCACTGTATACGTCTCCAGTCAGTGACCATCCGTTATCTAATGATAGAATCGGTGAATTCTGTTTTGTTAGATCGTCTATGTATTGTGCCCTTGGGAATCGAGTATCAAGGCGAAGTGCGGCAAGAGACGCACTATATCCTGACGGGCCAAGTCTTGGGGAGATCAGCCAGTTGATGCAATCCGCCCATACATATGAATCGGGCGCCCCCAGGACTTCATTAATCCCAACCAGCTTGGATAATCGGGGGGGACTACTTTCCCAGTCTAGCTTGAACAAAAAGATAGTCGCCGGACTGTGCTCGCCGGGCACCTGCTCAAGGGAAAGGTAGTCATTTTCGGTACAAGAAGGCCATTTCGGTTCCGTAAGTCTCGTATTACCTGGTTCATATATCCCCTCAGTAATTCGAATTTCTTCCCCGGTATCCAATTTCTTAAGGTAGACCATAGAGCCGTAAAGTGTCCTGTCTTCCTCGATAACTGGCCCCTCTCTTGTAAAAGCGATGTACTGTCCCTGTGGCGACCAGGCAGGCGCGGAGTCGTTGTTAGGCTGATTGGTTAGCTGCTCAATAATCCCATCACTCATAGTGAGTACAAATAAACCAGATTCCCACTCACCATGCTTGGCCGTCCAGGTGCGCTGAAAGACGATACGCGTTCCATCCGGCGACCATGTGGGACTCGATTCGCGTTCGCTCGAATCGGTCAGGCGAGTCAATTCGCCGCTACCAATATCGATCACATATAGATCATCGTTTCCACCCCGGTCCGAGATGAAGGCGACGCTTTCACCATCCGGTGACCAGACCGGAGAGCTGTCATAATAACCCGCGTCGGTTAATTGTTTCAGCTCCCCTGAGACTATATTCAGAATGTAAAGCTGTGCGCCATCATAACCATCGATATGGCCATCCTTATTGACGTCTTCTCGCCACGAACTAAAAACCAACTCTCCCGTCAGTATTTCAGGCGTAGCTGTCGGCATATGAAAGGGTGGGACCGTTGGCGCATCAGGAAGAGGTGAAACTAGAGGTAGGGTTGGTGTCTCGGTTAATGATGGCGCGGTAGGTTCCGCTAGTTTGGAAGGTGTAGCAATTTTGGCGGGGACGGTGAGCGTAATCTCGGGTGGATCATCCGAGATCCGGGTCATCTCGGTTGACCTATTAACTTCTTGGCACGCTGTAATAACCAAGGTCAGCATGGTTACGATGTGCAAGAGCCGTTTACAGGAAAGGCAAAGCTTTATTGAAACTTTCCTCCGTCTTAACGATACAACGCTGAGGGTAGTATATCATACCGGCGGGATCGTCTGTCAAGCGTTGAACCTCATCCCTTTTCGGGGCAGGGGTATCTTCGACCGTCAAGAAAAAGCAAAGCCCCGCGCGAGGCAGGGCTTCTTCAGGGGTTAAAACGAACGCCAAAGCGTCGAAACTACAAATGTAAAGCGGCGACTACATCGGCCTGAACCATGCCGGCCGGATTATGTCGGCTGCTCGGTCAACAGCCGGTCGATCTCGCCGCGGATCGACGTCAGATCGTCCAGTCGCAAGTAAACGATGGCGTAGCGCACATAGGCCACCAGGTCCAGCTCCTTCAGCTTGCCGATGACCAGGTCGCCGACGATGCGGCTCTTCACCTCTTCCTGGCCCATGCGCTGCAACTCGGACTCGATCTCCCCGGCGATGCGCTCGATGTCGGCGGCCGAGATCGGCCGCTTGGCGCAGGCCACACGCAGGCCGCCCAGCAGCTTCTCGCGCGAGAACTCCTCCCGCGTGCCGTCCTTCTTGATAAGCAGCGGCGTGGCCAGGATCGGCCGCTCGTACGACGTAAACCGCTGGCCGCACGCCGCACAGACGCGCCGCCGGCGTGTGCCGCCGCGCCGGTCGTGGCTCGTATCGATGACTTGCGTCTTTTCGTACTGACAATAGGGACATCGCATGACCCTCGCCTCCGTAGTATTCCTGATGGGTAATGCCGCTATATTTGCCTATATTGTATCCGGCGTGGCCGTAACGCCAATATATGGCGGCATATCTATCATTTTACCACGGAGGCCGCAGGAGCAATACTCATGACGACCTATTGTCGTTTCCGCAAGAAGGCCGGTACCTCCAGATCATTGAACCGGTAGGTGTCCTGTTGGCGGCCCTGCTGTTGCGGGTTCTGTGGCCGGGCGTTGGGCGAACTGGTCGCCGGCGAGCTGGTCGCCGGCGAATTGGCCGGAACCGATTCGCGGACGGGCGGCCGGTTGGACATCGCGCGCGCCGTCGATGAACCTAGCGCCGATGACATCTGACGCATGGGCGTCATGTGCTCGAAGCCCGTGGCGATGACCGTGATGCGCATCCTGTCGGTCATCTTCTCATCGATGACCGCGCCGAAGATCAGATTGACATCGGGATGCGCCGTCTCGCGGATGATCGACGCCGCCTGGTTGATCTCGAGCAAGCCCATGTCGGGGCCGCCGGTCACGTTGAACAGGATGCCGCGCGCGCCGTCGATGGAGATGTCGAGCAGCCGGCTGGACAGAGCCGCGGTTGCGGCGTCGCGAGCGCGGTCGTCGCCCGACGCTTCGCCCACGGCCATCAGGGCCGCGCCGCCCATTGACATAATCGTTTTGACGTCGGCGAAATCCAGGTTGATCAGGCCGGGCACGGTGATCAGTTCGCTGATACCCTGGATGCCCTGACGCAAAATGTCGTCGGCCATCTTGAACGAGTCGAGCAGCGATACGCGCTTGTCGGCCGTCTCCAGCAGCCGGTCGTTCGGGATGACGATCAGCGTGTCGACGTGCTCCTTCAGCTGTTCGATGCCCGCCTCAGCCGAGCGCGCCCGCTGCGAGCCTTCGAAGGTGAACGGCCGGGTGACGACGCCGATGGTCAGCGCCCCCGCCTCACGCGCGGCGCGGGCCACGATGGGCGTGCCCCCCGTGCCGGTGCCGCCGCCCATGCCCGCCGTCACGAAGACCATGTCTGATCCCTGCAACGACTGCCGCAACTCTTCGATGGACTCCTCGGCCGCGCGCGCGCCGGTATCCGGATCGCCGCCCGACCCCAGGCCGCGCGTCGTGCGCTCGCCGATGGCGATGCGGACGGGGGCATTGCTGCCCAACAGCGCCTGCTGGTCGGTATTGACCGCGATGAACTCGACGCCAACGATGTTCTCGTTGATCATGCGGTTCACGGCATTGCTGCCGCCGCCGCCCACGCCGACGACCCGGATCAGGGCCGAGCCTTCTGTGGCCGGCATCCTTTGTGCATCTCTTCCTCTATAATCCGCGTTCATGTCTCTAACCCCTCTGACTTGAATTACCAATAAAACTGTATCTGACGATCTGCCGGCCACTACCCCGGCAGTAAGGTCTTAAGTAAATTGCTCGCCCACCGCCCCCACAAGCGGGCGGTCGGATTGTGAGCCTGATACCGGTGGTGCTCTGTGCTGCCCCACCGCAGCAGGCCGACGCTGGTCGCGTAGGCTGGGCTGTGCAATGAATCGACGAGGCCGGTCAGGTCCTTCGGCGTGGCCACGCGGGCCGGAACGTTCAGGACGCGCTCGGCGATGGTGGTGATGCCGCGCAATAGCGCGGTTCCACCGGTGAGTACGATGCCTGCCGGCAGGTATTCGTTGTAGCCCGATTGCTGAATATCCTTCAGGATCATATGGAAGATCTCTTCCACGCGGGCTTCGATTACCTGGGCCAGGTCCTGCCGGCCGACCTGGATCTTTTCACCCCCGAACGGCTCGACGGTGAATACAAACTCCGGATCGATATCGGCCGGGCGACAATCGCCGTACTGAATCTTGACCCTTTCCGCCACCTCGTAAGGCGCGCGCAGGCCGATGGCGATGTCGTTGGTGATGTGGTATCCGCCGATGGGGATCACCTGGGTGTGCCACACCGTGCCCTGCTTGTAGAGCGCCAGGTCGGTTGTGCCGCCGCCGATGTCCGCCAGCAGCACGCCCATTTCCTTCTCGGCCGGCTCCAGCACGGCTTCGGCCGAGGCCAAAGCATTGAACACCATCTCTTCCGAGCTTATGCCCACCTTGTTGGTGCAATGGCGCAGATTTTGCAGCGCGGAGGTCGCAGCCGTCACGATGTGGGCTTCGACCTCCAGTCGGTAGCCGTGCATTCCGACCGGCTGGCGAACGCCCTCATGATCGTCGATGGTGTAGTGCCGCGGGATGATGTGGACGATCTGGCGGTTGTTGGGGATGGCGATCGCCTGGGCTGTCTCCAGGGCGCGATCGATGTCCTGCACAGTGACGCCTGCCTCGTTATGGCCGATGGCCACCAGGCCGCGGTTATTGGTTGAGCCGATATGCTCGCCGGCGATGCTCACCAATGCCTGCGAGAGTCGATAGTTTGACGTCTGCTCGGCCGCCTCCACGGCCGTCGCCAGCGCGACCGAGGCCGCGGACACATCGACGATCATCCCTTTGCGCATCCCGGCCGAGGGCTGCGTGCCCATGCCGATGATCCGCAACTCCCGGTTGCGCACTTCGCCCACCAGGGCACAGATCTTGGTTGTGCCGATATCGATTGCAAAAATAATCTCTTCCATAGCCCCAAACTCCTGGCCTACGGATTAAGCCGGTAATACGGCTTATGCTGATTGGCCACACTGATATAAGCCGGCTGCACGCCCTCAGCCAGTAAATTCGCTACGATAGTCTCGTAAACGACCAACTTCTGATGCATGTCGCGCCCGGTGCCGAAATAAGCCGTCCATCCGCGACCATCCTGATAACCCAGCCCTTCGGCCGGTTTGTAATAGAGCTTGTCGATATTGGGCCGCAATTGTCGCAACTGCAGCGCGCCCGCCAGGACATCCCTGGGGACGAACGCCGCCTGACTGCCCGGCCCTTCCTCTTTGACCTCGGCGTCTTTGTCGTCGTCCGTCTTCTCGTCGATAACTTCCTCGATCGGTGTCGCCGTCGCTGCCGGTATCTCCGAGATGATGCTCAGCAGGCCGAACGTGTCCGCGCGCGCCTTGGACAACTGCCCGTCCGCATCGATCCAGTAGGACAAATCGCCTTCCTGCCACACGGCCAGCGGCGGCTTCTCGCTGACGCGAATCAGCACGTCGTTGGGCCAATAGAGGGTGACGGTGGCCGTTACGACGCCCGGGACCTCGTGGATGCGGTCGGCCGCCTCCTGTGGATCGACGGCGAAGACGTGATGGCCGGCCAGCCCGCTCTCCTCGACAATCCGGTTGATGTCGATCGTGGATGCGCCTTCGACCGGAATGTAGGTCAAGTAGAAGCGCTCGTCGCTGCCGATGACGTACATGGCGTAGGCCGCGAGGATGATGACCGCCAGGCTAATCCATCGGGCGTTGAGTATCATCCCCGTCACCCCGGCCAGCGGCCGCCGGATGCGTTCTGTGCTGTTGCGCAGTTTGCGCTTCTGCGCCGTCTTCGGCATGGACAATTCGCCCAACGGCACGCCCGTCGTCGAGTGGACGCGGCGCATGCGCGGTTGCTTGCGTAATTGTGTCTTGGAATCGCTCTTGCGCTCGCTCATGCCGGCTTTTCCTCGCCCGGTTTCAGGGTGGTGATATCGAGGGTCGTCTCCAATGCGCTTTTTTCCTGGTAGCGATCCAGCGCCAGGTCGATGAGACGATCCAGTAATTCGCTATAGCTGATGCCGGAGGCTTCCCACAGCTTTGGATACATAGAGATATTCGTGAAGCCGGGGATCGTGTTGATCTCGTTCAGGTAGAACCGGCCCGACTGCTCGTCCAGCAGCAGGTCAACGCGGCCCAATCCGGCGCAGTCGATGGCCTTGTAGGCCCTGACCGCCAGTTCCCGAACCGTCCCGGACTGTTCGGGCGTCAGCCTGGCCGGGATAATCAGTTCCGACTCGTCCTCCGAGCCAGGCTCGGCCATATACTTGGCCACATAATCGTAGAATTCGCGCCGCGGCCGGACTTCGCCGACGATGCTGGCCACCGGTTCATCGTTGCCCAGCACCGACACTTCCAGCTCGCGCGCCTTGTCGATGCCTTGCTCGATGACGAGCCGGCGATCGAACCGCGCCGCCTCATCCAGTCCGGCGCGTAACTCCGCGCGGTCGTCGCATTTGTTGATGCCGACGCTGGAGCCGAGATTAGCCGGCTTGGTGAAGACCGGGTAGGGGAGGGCCGCTTCGATTCTCTCGATCATCGCTTCCGGGTCGCGTAGCCATTGCCGGCGAGTGCACAGCACCCAGGGCAGCACCGGAATGTCGTTGGCCGCCATAACCTGTTTGAAGATGGCCTTGTCCATCCCCACGGCCGAGCCGACGACGCCCGCGCCCACATAGGGCACGCCGGCCAGCTCCAGCAGACCTTGCACAGTGCCGTCCTCGCCGTAAGGGCCGTGCAGCACGGGGAATATCACGTCCAGTTCGGTGATGACCGACAGGCTGGAAGCGCCTGTCCCTTCCGTGGCAGGCTCCACGGCCATCAGCGCCGCCTCCGACGGTTCCGGCAGCAGCGTGGCCGGCCGGGACGCGGCCGCGCCCAATGCTGAATCGCCGGCGCCCGACATCAGGGCGTCTACGTCGCCGGCGAACCAGCGGCCGTCCCGGGCGATGCCGATGGGCACGACCTCATATTTGGCCGGGTCGAGCGCGCGCATCACCGAGCGTGCCGAATTCAGCGACACTTCATGTTCGCCCGAACGACCGCCAAAGATGACCCCTACGCGGATCTTGCCCGCTTTCTCGCCTGCCATATCGTTCTGCTTACTCAAAAGACCAATCACCTACCAGCTCGACTTCCAGACTCATTTCGATGCCGAACTGCTCGCGGACGCTGTTCCATGCCTCGGCGATGAGCGACCGGATATCTTCGGCCGTTGCCTCGCCTTCGTTGATGAAGAAATTGGCGTGCTTCTCCGAGATCGACGCGCCGCCAACTCGAAAGCCCTTGAGGCCGGCGGTATCGATCAGATATCCGGCATAGAAGTTTTCCGGATTCTTGAACATCGACCCCGTGCTGGCCCCGCCCGGCTGCCGTTCCTTACGATAGGCGTTAAATCCCTCGGCGCGCGCCGTCAATACGTCTACCGGCTCCGGCTTCAGGCGCAGCTCGGCCGACAAGATGACCCGGCGCGCTTTTCCCAGGGCGGCGTCGCGCTTCAGCACGCTATCGCGATAGCCGTACTTCATGTCCTCGCGGTTATAGACGCGCACTCCGAAGCCCGGTTCCCAAACGGTCGCTGCCAGGAACTGGCCATCGATGTCGGAGCCATGTGCTCCGGCGTTCCCGACTACCGCGCCGCCGATCGTTCCCGGTATGCCGCCGGCCCATTCCAGCCCCCCCAGGCCGCGGCTGATACATTGACGGGCCAGGGACGACAGGTTCATGCCCGATTCGACGGTGCAAACGACGCCCGCCCCGCTGTGCCGGAAGCTCACTTTTCGTGCGCGGTTCATGATGACCAGCCCGCTGATGCCGGCGTCGGCGACGAGAATATTGGAGCCGCCGCCCAGGACAAAATAAGGCACGCCGGCGTTATAGGCTATCTCCGCGGCAGTCATGAGTTGTTCGGCCGAGGTCACGCTGAGGAATAATTCGGCCGAGCCGCCGACGCGGGCGGTGGTGTGGCGCGCCAATGGCTCGTTGATCTGCACGCGTTCGCCGAATATCTGGCGCAACCGTTCTACCGTCTGGACAGTCGTCATGAGCTTCATATGTCTGTTTATTTCTTTACCCCCTGTTGTTGCAGCCCTTCCAGGACCCAGCGGCCAACCATATCGCCGTCGCCGGCGCCCAGCGTCAGGACGACGTCGTCGGGAAACAGCCGTTCCAGCAGGTAGTCGGCCGCCGCGCGTCGCTCAGGGATATGGATCGCATTGGGATGCCCCATTAAGTCTACGACCGAGGCCGCAGTGATGCCTGGATCGGCCGTCTCGCGGCTGCCATAGATGTCCAGCGCGATAACCCGGTCGGCCAGCGCAAAGCTGCCGGCAAATTCCTTGAGCAAAAGGCGGGTGCGGCTGAACGTGTGCGGCTGCCATACCGCCCACAGCCGCCGGCCCGGGTACCGCTGGCGCGCGGCGGCCAGCGTCGCCTTGATTTCGGTTGGGTGGTGGGCGTAATCATCGATGATGGTCACTCCTCCGGCCTCGCCTATGATCTGGAAGCGGCGTTGTACTCCGCCGAACCCGGCTAATGCCCGGCATATTTGCCCGAAATCCAGCCCTAGATCCAGCAGGACGACGATCGCCGCCAGCGCGTTGCGAACGTTGTGAAGCCCCGGCACGCGAATACGCGCCAGCCCCGTTGTCTGGCCGTCGATCTCGACGATGAAGTCGCTGCCGCCCATCTGGTTCGGCCGGATATCGAGGGCGCATGCGTCGGGCCGCTCGTTCGTCGCTGGTTCGCCCAGGCCGTAGGTCGTGACTGCTACCCCGCCCGCCGCTATATGGTCTAATAGTTCGGCCGCGCCGGGATCATCCGCGCACAGGATCAATCGCCCGTTGGCCGGTAGCAGTTCGACAAATCGGCGGAAAGCGTCGCGATAGACGGTTGCCGTCTCGAACAAGTCGGGATGATCGTGCTCCACGTTGGTGATGACCGCCAGGTCCGGCCTCAGACCGAGGAACATGTAATCATATTCATCGGCTTCGATGACGAAGTGCGGCCCCCGGCCAAACCGGCCGTTGCCGCTCAGCTCCGGCAATGTCCCGCCCAATATCACGGTAGGGTCAAGCCCTGCTTCAATCATCACGTGGGCGATCATGCCCGTCGTGGTTGTCTTGCCATGTGAGCCAGCCACTGCGATGCCGATCGACCCGGTCATCAGTTCGCCCAGCAAATCGGCGCGCTTCAGCACGGGTAGCCCCTGGGCCAGCGCGGCCGACCGTTCCGGATTGGTCGTGGGCACGGCCGAAGAGACGACCACCAGATCGGCTCCGTCTATATGGCCGGCGGCGTGGCCGAGGTAGATCGTCACGCCGGCCGCCTCAAGCGCCGCCGTCTGTTCGTTGCTTTGTCTATCCGATCCGGATACCTGGAACCCACGACCCAACAGCACGCGCGCGATCGCCGACATTCCGGTTCCGCCGATGCCTACGATGTGGATATGCATCCCAGGTGTGAGTTTCGTGCTCACGGTGTCTCCTTCTACTAGCAGCATTGCGACTTACATCAATACGATCAGAATGAACAGGAAAACGACGACCAGCAGGAGCGGTAAAATATATGGCGACTGCGTCAGGAACGGGATCGGCAGGTTGTCGATGATGGACGCCAATTCCGGAGCCGGCCGGGTGATATGAGCCGGATTAAACGGATAGGGTATGTCGGGCGTGAATCGAACCCAGTTGCTGGCCGATACGAGCCGGAATTCCAGGAACGACCAAAGCGACCCAATGACGAACCAGCCATTCAGCCCGCCCACCAGGAAACCCAGGATGCGCTCTTGCAGGTTGTCCCGTCGATTCAGCCTGTCGCCTACCCGGCTGCGCGCCAGCGTCGGCCCCTGATAGCCAAAGAAGGCCAGCATGAGCAGGAATGCGGTCATGATATTGAACTGCCAGCGCCTCAGCTCGGGGGCAAGGACGATATTGTTATCCCATTTCAGAAAACCGAATAACGTACTCATGAACTGGTTAATCGTGAACAAAGCCAGGATGCAAGCCGATGTGACGAGGACTTCCTTGGTCCAACCACGCATCATGCCCGCGACGCCAAATAATAACACCATAATCCAGAAGGCGACGGTCAAGCTTAACATGATGCCTCCTTGTGCGTGAGAGACGGATTTACTTGCTGTGGGGGGTGGGTCTCGGCCAGAATGACGCGTGCCAGGTCGGCGGCGGCGTCCGGCCTGTCGAGCGCTCGCGCCGCGGCCGCCATGTGGGCCAATCTTTCCGGGTTGAATAGCAATTCCTGAACGGCCGGCAGCAGCGACTCGGCCAGTGTTTCGTCGGTCAACTGGACGGCCGCGCCGCGTTCGGTCAGGTAATCGGCATTTACTTTCTGATAGCGCCAGGCGAAGGCCAACGGCACCAGGATCGACGGCAAGCCAAAGGCCGGGCACTCGCCGAGCATGCTGGCTCCGGCTCGGGCCAGGACCAGATCGGCCGCTCTGAACGCGGCCCCCATGTCCTCGTGGAGATAAGGAAACGGCCGGTAACAGGCGCGTAGCCGGGCCGGCAGTTTTGCCGCGTTGGCCTCCACTTCCGGCCAGGTGAGCGTGCCGCTGATGTGGATGACCTGTGCCTCGTGCAGCAGTTCGGGCAATACGCCCATGAGCGCCCGGTTGATGTTGCGCGCGCCGCGGCTGCCGCCGAAGACGAACAGCGTCGGTCGCTCGGGTGTCAGGTCAAAGCGGCCCAGCGCTTCAGCTTTCGACAGCGAGCCGGCGGCTCGAATGTCGGGGCGAACCGGGTAGCCGGTGACGACCATTTTATCTTCGGGCACGAACTCCCGCGAGCCTTCGGTCGTGCAGGCGATCCGGCGCGCCATGGGGATGGCCAGCCGGATCGAGCTGCCCGGCTCGACGTCGGGCAAGTAGATGACGATGGGAACGCCGCGACGGCGCGCGGCCAGAGCGACGGGCGCCGCGACGTATCCGCCGGTCATGAACATGACGTCCGGCCGGAAATGGCTGATGTGGCGGGATGCCTCGCGATAGCCGCGGGCCAGCTTGACCGCGTTCCGCGCCCGTGTGGCGACGGATACGCCGACGATAGGCCCGCCGGCGATGGTCTCCAATCGCAATCCCGCTCGTGTCACCAACGTTTCTTCCATCTCACCCTTTGTGCCGATCCACAAGATGTCGTCTTTCGCAACGCCCAGAGCCTGTAATTCTGTCGCGGCCGCCAGCGCCGGGTAAATGCCGCCGCCGGTCCCGCCGGCACATACTAATATTCGCATCATACATTCGCCGGCCCGCCTCAGTTCGCCCCGGGTTGGCGCCGGCTCGCATGACGGCCAAGCGCCGCGTCACGCGAGACATTCAGTAATACGCCAATGCCGATGAGAACCATCACCATGGACGAGCCGCCATAGCTTAGAAACGGCATCGGCATGCCCGTGAACGGCATGACCGCCGTGATGACGGCGACATTGATTAAGGCTTGGTAGGCGATCCACACCGTCACGCCCACGGCCAGCAGGAACCCGTAAGTGTCGCGCGCCCGGCTGGCCACAAGGAATCCGCGCCAGGCTAGAATGCCAAACAGCACTACGACGCTGACCGTGCCCAACAATCCCAACTCCTCGCCGACGGTCGCGAACACGCTGTCGGTGTGCGCCAGGGGCAGGGGGCCGAACTTCTGATTGCCCTGGCCCAGCCCGACGCCGAACCAGCCGCCATTGGCCAGCGCGGCGAACGACTGTAATACCTGGTAGCTCGCCTGTTGCGGGTCGCGGAGCGTGGCCATGAAGGAATCGATACGTTGCGAGGCATGTGACAGCGTCAGCATCATGATGACAGAGACGATCAGCGCCAACCCTCCGACGACCGCCGCTTGCTTCAGGTCGGCGCCGGCCACAAAGAACAACGTGAAATTGATCATGACGATCAGGATCGCCGTGCTAAGGGCCGGTTGCCGCACGATCAGAGCGAACATGACGCCGATGATCATGGAAAAGGGAACCAGCCCGTAGTTGATATTTTTAATGCGTTCCCCTTTCGAATCCAGCCAGTGGGCGATGTAAAGAATCGTGGCCAGTTTGGCCAATTCTGACGGCTGATAGGACCCCGCGGAAAGCGTCCGGACGGCGCCATACTCATCCGGTTTCCCGACGATCAACATGACTGCCAGAATGGCGCATGTTCCCAACAGAACCGGCACTGACACATAGCGCAAGACGTGGTAGTCGAATTGCATCAGGACGATGATGGCGACAAGCCCAATCCCCATCGCGCCTAACTGGCGGGTCAAATAATAGGTTGAATCCCCTTTATAGAGAAAGCCCGGGTCGAACGTCGTGCTGTAGACCATGAGGAGGCCGAAGACAAGCAAAGCGCCGGCGGTCAATACGAGCCAGTAATCGACTGCGTACTTGTTACGCCCCGCCCACAGGGGATGCCCTTTTTTCTTGATGACATTGATCGTTGCCATTTAAAGCCTCTCGTGCTGCTCCATTTCGCGGACCAATAGCCGGAAATGCTCGCCTCGTTCAACAAAATCGGAATATTCATCGAAACTCGTGCCGCCCGGCGACAACAGCACCACGTCGCCCGCGGCCGCGTTAGCGTGGGCCACCGACACGGCCTCGGCCATCGTCTCGACCTGCGTATAAGGTGTGGTCGTTCCCAGCTGGCCGGCCAGCACCGGCCCCAGTTCGCCGAAGAGCACGACATGCTTGACCCGGCGCTCGACCTGCCGCGCCCACTCACCCCATTGCATATCCTTGTCACGGCCGCCGGCCATCAGGATGATCGGCTCGTCGAACGCCGCCAGCGCGGCCAGCGCTCGCTCCGGCGCGGTAGCGATGGAATCGTTGACATACTGCACCCCGTCGAGTTCGCGGACCATCTCCAGCCGGTGGGGCACGCCGTCAAAATACCGGATGCCCTGCACGATGGCTTCGTGCGGTATGCCGGCGGAATCGGCCAGCGTGACGGCCGCCAGCACGTTGAGAACATTGTGCGGCCCGATCAGCCGGCTTTCTATCACCCGACACAGCGGGCGCGCGCCGGCGCGGTCGCCCAGCCAGATGTGCTCGTTGCGGATGAATGCGCCGTCGGCGACTTCCTGGCGCGCGCTGAACAACCGCAAGCGACCGCGCACCATCTGGCTCATCTCCAGCGAACCCGGATCGTCGGCGGAAAGCACGGCGATATCGCCCGGTTTCTGAAAGCGCAGGATGTTACCCTTGGCTTCGATATATTGCGCCATCGATTTGTGCCGGTCGAGATGGTTGGGCGTGATATTCAGGATGGCCGCTACGGGCGGGCTGCACTGATCCCACAGCTCCAGCTGGAAGCTCGACAACTCTTGCACCACCAAATCGGCGGCCGACATTAAATGCAGGTCGGCGATGAGCGGCCGGCCGATATTGCCGCCGATCCACGTCTGGCGGTCGGACTTGTGTCCCATCTGACCGACCAGAGCGGTTGTCGTTGTCTTGCCGGCGGAGCCGGTGATGCCGATGACCGGCGCCGGCGTGCGACGCATGAACTCGATGGAGTCATTGGTCAGGGGAATCCCGCGCCGGCGAGCTTCGATAACCAGGGGCGAATCCGTCGCGACCCCGCCGCTGAGGGCCAGCAGGTCGCAATCGTCGAGCAGGGAGAAGGGATGCTCGCCCAGCACGTAGCGCAGCCGGTCGCTTGGCAAGTCGGCCAGCGCCTCCAAAGTTCCCTGGAGCGTCTTGGCCGAGCGCAGGTCCGTCACGGTCACCGTCGCGCCCGCTTCCACGGCGAAGCGCGCCAGAGCTGTACCCTGTCGAGCCATACCGAGAATAACGAGTCGTTTACCGAACAACGGATCCATAATGTTCCCTAGAGTAAGGCCAGCGCAATGCCGATCATCGCCGCCAGCATGGCGATGAGCCACCAGCGCTGGACGATCTGCGTCTCGCTCCAGCCGATTAACTCGAAATGATGGTGCAGCGGCGCCATCTTGAACAGCCGCTTGCCACCGGTTGCTTTGAAGTAAAGCACTTGTAACGTCGTCGAGAATTCCGTGGCGACCGGGATCGCCAGGATAATCGGGAAAATCAACCATTGGTTGGTCATCAAGGCCAGCACGCCCAACGCAGCGCCCAGCGCCTGCGCGCCCACGTCGCCCATGAACATCTGTGCCGGTTTCGCGTTGTACCAAAGGAATCCGAAGGTCGCTCCGATGACGATGAAGCTGAAGAGGACCAGGAACTGTTGGTCTTGCAAATAGGCGATGATGCCATAGGCGACGAAGGCTGTGGCGGCTATAAGCCCGGCCAATCCGTCCAGCCCATCCGTCAGGTTCACGGCGTTGGCGGACGCCGTGATGAGGAGGACCGCGATCGGAACGTACAGGATGCCGATGTCCAGCAAGACATGCACCGTTGGTACGGCCAGCCAGCCATGCCCGTCGTTCACCAGCACGTAAATTGCCACGGCGGCGACTGACGAGATAGCCAGTTGCAACCAGATCTTCACCCGCGCCTTCATGCCTTCGCCGGGTCGGTAGCGGAACCCCTGGTAGTCGTCGATACCTCCGAGGATAGAGTAGGCTACCATGACTCCCAGGGGAATGACCACGCTTTCGGCAGTTTCCAGCGCTTGAATGATCTGCACGATATTCATTACGATGCTGACCACCAACGTCCAACCAATGATTAAGATTCCTCCCATCGCCGGCGTCCCCATTTTGGCGGCATGGGTGGCCGGCCCGTCGATTCGAATTTGTTTGCCCAGACGAAGTCGTCGCATGACCTCGATGAGTGGGCCTCCCCAAATGACCGATAGCAAGAAAGTGGCTCCGGCCAGCGATAGCGCCAGTCCCATTAGTCCAGCCTCCCTAACGCGGTCACGATCCGATCCATGCTCATTCCCAGCGAGCCTTTGATCAGAATGACGTCACCGGGTTGGATCAACTCTTCCAGCACGGGCACGGCCTCCGGAGCGTCATCGACCATATGGACTCGCGCGGGAGATAGCCCCGCTTTGAGCGCCGCGCGGCCGATCGTCCGCGCGCGAGTTCCCACCGTGATAAGCTCGTGGGCTATGTCTGCTGCCCGCAGACCGACGCGCTGATGGGACTGTAGCTCGTCTTCGCCCAGTTCCAGCATATCGCCCAGCACGGCGATGTGGCGGCCGTCCAGATCGGCCAGCAGGCTGAGGGCGGCCAGCGCCGAATCGGGGCTGGAATTATAGGTGTCGTCGATGAGCAACGAATTGCGCGGGCCGGGGATGACCACCAGCCGCAGTTGTGATGACATCGCGCTCATGCCGGTGATGATTTCTTCCCAGCCGAGTCCCTCGACCAGCCCCACGGCCGCGGCACGCAGGGCGGTATGGACGCTGTGGCGGCCGATGAGCGGCACGCGGACGTTAAGCTCTTCCTGTCCGTAGTGCAGCGTGAAACGAATGCCGCTCAGCCCCATTGAACCGATGTCGTCGGCCCATAGATCCGCAGCCGGGTCCAGACCATAGGTGAAGATGCGCGCTCGCGTATAGCCGGCCATTCCCATGACCCGTGGATCATCCATGTTGAGTATCGCCACGCCGTCGTCGGGCAAGGCCGCCACCAGTTCCCGTTTGGCGGCGACGATGGCTTCCATCGAACCCAGCCGCTCCAGATGGACCGGGCCGATCATGGTCACGACTCCGACGGACGGGCGAGCGATGTCGCACAGCAAATCGATCTCGCCCAGCGCGTACATGCCCATCTCGATGACGGCACGTTCATGACTGGCGCGCAGGTTCATCAGGGTCAGGGGCACGCCGATCTCGTTGTTTTGATTGCCTTCCGATTTCAACGTCCGGTAACGTTGCGAGAGTACGGCGGCCGTTAATTCCTTGGTCGAGGTTTTGCCCACGCTGCCGGTGATGGCGATGACTCGCGTGTCGAACCGGGCGCGCCAGGCCCGAGCGATTTGTTGCAAGGCGCTCATGGTATCGTCGACCAGTATCAAGACAGGCACGGGGATCGATATCCCGGTCGCGCTCGCCCGGGTATCGATGACCGGCCACTCGCCCACGGGGCGCTGCACCAACGCGGCGATCGCCCCGCGACTGAAGGCGTCAGCCACATAGTCGTGACCGTCGACGGATTCGCCGCGAAAAGCGATGAAGAAGCTGCCGGGGATCGCTTCGCGACTATCTACCACAAAAGTAGAAACGGCCTGGCCCTCTTCGGGCGGCCGATGATCCGTCAATGCCTCCAGAATGTGCCCAAGAGTGGGCCTGTAGTCTTGCATAATCGTTTCGCTAACTGCCGCCTCCCGCGGTGTTGTTCGCTTGCAGTCGAACTGCGTCGGGCGGAATATCGAGCAGAACAACCAATTCTTTCACGAGGTCGGCAAATGCCGGCGCGGCCGTCATGGAACCCCATTCAGCGCTCTTCGGGCGATCCAGTTTGACGTAGACGATGATCTGCGGATCCTCGACGGGCAGCCAGCCGACAAAGGTCCCGATGATGTCGGTCGGGTTGTAGCCGCCAAATGGCTCCGCGATCTGTGCCGTGCCCGTCTTGCCGGCGACCGTGTAGCCGGGAACCATCGCCCCTTGCGTCTCCTGATTGACTGCGTTGGTCGCCATCGCGGTCATCTGGGCGGCCGTCGTTTCGCTGATAACCCGCGTGGATTCGGGTTTGTGTCGCCGGATGCCATTCTGGTCACGAATCTCTTCGACGACATACGGTTCCATTCGCACGCCGCCGTTGGCCAGCGCCGACACGGCCGAGATCATCTGCAGCGGAGTCACGGCCAGCGATTGTCCGTAGGCGTTCGTCGCCAGGAAAGATGTTTCCCATCCGCTATCGCCGGGCACGGGCATCAACCCCGCCGATTCGCTCATGATGTCGACGTTCGTCGGGCGACCGAAACCAAAGCGGGAGAAATAATCGTAGAAGGTGTTTTCTCCCATCCAGGTCGCGATGGTGACCGCGCCGACGTTGAGGGAGTGCGCCAAAAGGGTGGTCATGTCCACCGTGCCGTAGGCGCTCCGATCCCAGTTGTAGGAGACGTGCCCGCCGACCTCGATCGCCCCGGTGTCGTTATAGGTGGTCTCCGGCGTCACCGTTCCCGAATCGAGCGCGGCGGCCATGGTAATCAGCTTCATGACCGAGCCAGGCTCAAATACCGCGCTCACCAATGGATTAAACGTCGCCCCTTCCGGCAGGTTATTGAATTCGTTGGGCGAATAGCACGGCTCGGCCGCCATCGCCAGGATCGCGCCGGTTTTGGGGTTCATGACGATGATCGATCCGCTGACCGCGCCATATTCGGCGAGCGCGTCTTTCAGATGTTGTTCGACCACATATTGAACGCTGCGGTCGATCGTCAGCACCAGGTCGGCGCCTTCGTGGGCGACCACTGTTTTTTGTTCGCGAAGCGGAGAGAACGCCGTGAAATCGCTGACGGATTCACCGGCCAATAGTTTCTGATAGTACCCTTCGACGCCCGCGCCCCCCTCGTTGCTGAAATTCACGTAACCGAGCACGTGACACATCAAGCTGCCTTGCGGGTAGTAGCGGCGGGGCAGGGGTTCCAGCTGCACTTCATCCCCGTTTTTTATTTGGCGGATGGCATCGGCCGCTTCTGCGGGAGCCCTTGGCTCAAGTATGACATAGGGCGCGGATGAATCCATTTTATACAGCAACTCGCTGCGCGGTTTCTGCAGGATGGGCGCGAGGGCGGTGGCCAGTTCTTCCCGATTGCTCAGAACGCCGGGGGACACGGCCACGCGATATTCCCAGCGGTCGACGGCCAAAGTCGCGCCGTTCCGGTCATAGATGACGCCGCGTTCCGATTGGGCCGTCACTGGAACGTCCTCGATCAGAATGTCTATAAAATCGTCCTTCTGGAAGACCTGAAAAGCGAACAGGCGGCCGATGAGGACCAGCCCGGCGAAGCCCAGGCAAATAGCAACCACCCACATGCGTCTTAGTTGAATGTTACTCATTGGCCTCTCCCCGGGTCAGGCCAATGCCCAGACTCCTGATGGCCAGGGTCAGAGCTTCCCATATCGTCTCCGGCGGGGCCGGAGGCGCTTCGACCGTGGGAGCGGCCTCGGATTTTGGCGCGTCTTCCATCGGGTAGCTAGGGATGACCATGTAATCAATATCGGACGGTGTGGCGAGCACGAACCCCAGGCGGCGCGCTTCGGCGCTCAGATGATCCAGCGATTGCGCTTCGGCGATGAGACGCTCCAGATCGGCGTTCTTCCACTTGATTTCATCCAGGCTGTTCTGCTCGCGTTGCACCCTGCGGCCGATCTCGGCGATGGAGCTGGTTTGATTGAGGTAGATCGCGCCCAGCAGCGCGCCAAGGATGATGATGATGCCCCAACCGGCGGCCGCCTGGGCCTGGGTCAGTTGCCCCAATCGTCGAGCTAATTCCCGCGTCTGGCGCGGGTGTGAGTTTTCCTCTGGCGCTGCCATCATCTTATAAATCACGTATTTTCATCCCACCTTTGCGACGACCCGTAAACGGGCGCTCCGGCTTCGTGGGTTAGCCGCGATTTCCTCCGTAGAGGCTTTAATCGCCTTGCGCGTTACCAAACGCACTTCGGCGCGCGCTCCACAAGTGCAGACCGGTTGTTCCGGCGGGCAAACACAATCGCGGGCCGAATCGCGAAAGAACTGTTTCACCAGCCGATCTTCCAGCGAATGGAAGCTGATGACGGCCAGCCGGCCTCCCGGGCGCAAAAGCCCGAGCGCGCCGCGGAGCCCTCGATCAACTTCGCCCAATTCGTCGTTGACGGCGATTCGCAACGCCTGAAAGACCTTTGTCGCCGGGTGACGCCCCGGGCGGCCACGCCGCCGGGTCCCACTCTCTATCAGGCCGGCCAGCTCCGTCGTCGTTCGGATGGGCCGGTTGGCGACGATGAGCTGGGCGATGTGCCGGCTTTGGGCCTCCTCGCCGTATTGCCGGAAAATCCCGGCCAGTTCTTCAGCGTTTAGATTGTTAATCAAATCGGCGGCCGACTCTCCTCGTCGGGAATCGAACCGCATATCGAGCGGGCCTTCCTTTAGAAAGGAAAAGCCGCGCTCGGCGTTATCCAGTTGGCGCGACGAAAGCCCCAGGTCGAGCAACACGCCGTCGACGGTGTCGAAGCCCAACGCCGGGGCGACGGATGCCATGTCGCCGTAGCTGCCCACAACGGGCAGGAAGCGCCCGCCGAATGGTTCCAGGCGCCGGCCGGCGTAGCCCAACGCTTCCGGATCGCGGTCGAACCCCAGTAAACGCCCGTCGGGCGCGATCGCTGCCAGGATGGCCGAGGCGTGCCCGCCGGCGCCGACCGTGCCGTCGATGAACATTCCGCCCGGTTGCGGATCCAGCAAGACCATGACCTCCTGTAAAAGGACGGGGACATGACCGTAATCGTCTGGTTGTTCATCAACCGCCATTTCTTACCCATCAGACTTTCACCAGAGGGTCGCGCCTCGATGGTGATCGCTGGGCAACTAGATGCCCAGTTCCTCCCAATGCTGCCCGTCACCTTCTGCCGCGTCCCGAACCGGCGCCCAGGCATCGCTGCTCCAGATTTCCAGATGGTCATGTAAGCCAACGATGACCACATCCGCCTGTATGCCGGCGAACTTGCGCAAGTAGGGCGGCAACAAGACACGCCCCTGGCGATCGGGGATCAGATCGACCGCGCCGGAAAAAATACGACGCCGGAACTCCCGTGCCCTGGAATCGCCCCACGGCAGGCCGTTCACCCGGGCCGCCAACTCTTCAAACCCTTCGAGCGAGAAAGCCATGAGGTTTCTGTCAAGGCCACGAGTAATCACCATGCCGGCAGCCAGGTAGGGACGGTACTTTGCCGGAATGGTCAATCGACCTTTGTCATCGATCGTGTGCTCGTACTCGCTTAGAAACATAACGCTCTGGAATTAGAACAATTGTTCGAATTGCCCCATTTTAACCTGGGAAAATAGGGATTGTGTGCCGAATCGTCCCACATCGCCCCACTTTTTCCCACTTTGGCCCATAGTATAGCGCACGAAACCGTTTGTGTGAAGTACCAATTCGGAATTTTAAGGTTCACCCGTCACCGCGTGCGGGCGGATAATTTTGTTGTAGTATCCCGCATGCGGGTCAATTTGCCTAGAGGCTTTTGGTAAAAATATTTACCCTTGCCGGGTGCGATTTATCTATCGGGGCTATCGGCCAAACAAGGCTATCTGTGGGGGTGAAGGAAGCGTGAACGCCACACATAGGGGTGCGGCGAACGAGCCTTCGCGCGAGCGAAACAACAGGATTTCAGAACGGCGTTGGGGCGACGCGCGCTACTTAGGCCGCGTCTTTGCTGTTTGCCTTTGCGCGCATGGCGTCCAGCAGATCGCCGATGCGATTGCGCCGGTACAGGTACAGCAGGAAGGCACGGGTCTTCGCTTTTTTGTCTGCCCCTTCCAGCTGTTCCCAATCGATGTCGAGGCTTGTGGCCAGTTGCTGGAGTTGTTCCGTGCTGTAGTGGGCCAGCACATAATGGCGAACGACGGTCCGGGGCGACTCGGGAGTAAGCTTGCTCAGACGAGGCAGATGTTGTGCCGGGGGCGGGGTCAGGATGCGCTCCACAGCCAGACCGACTGTCGACGCCTGGCCGGCCTGGTCGGCCGCGTCCATGACGCGCACCACAAGCTCGTCCATCGTCTGGCCGACCGTCGCGACGTCCATCTCGTTGACGTCCAGATCGAACATCAGGTCGTTGAGATCTTCACGACTGAAGCGGCCGCGAATTTCTTCGAAGAGCATCTGCCTGTCGTAGCCGGCTTGTTCGAAATTGTCCACGTGGTCGGCCGGGAACGGTGGCGGCAGTTTGGGTGCGGGCGCCGGCGATGGATCGGAGACGGATGTGGTCGGGGCGGTCGGGGCGCTCTTGGTAGCAGGTACCCTGGCCACGGGCGCATTCGAGGTGGTCGCCATGCCCGGTGTCGCCGGCAGGAGCGTCCCCCCGGGTAGATGCGGCCGGATGACACCCCAGAACCAGGTCGCGGCGCCGGCCAATATCACGCCATTGATGACGTAGAAGAAAAAGCCCAGTTCGGCCAGTAATTCTTCGCGGTTGAACGTGCCCAGTATGGTATCCAGCAGCACGGCCGTCGTCACGGTCAACAGCCCGATTCCCCACACCACCGACGGCCGGCGGATGAACATGGCCAGGAAAATCAGGACAACCAGTAGTTTCAATATTACCAGTATCATCGGCGGATGATTGTATGCCTTTGCCCTTGCTCAGGCAACAGCCCGATTGGGATTCCCTAATCTGGTTGCGACGATAGCCGCCTGGTTACGTATAATAATATGAGAGATGTACAGGAATAGAGGATATATTTTAGTTTATCTTGGTCGAAGGACAGGTTAAATCAAGTGGCAAATAATGATCATTCAGTCCCCGAACAGTTAGAGGACATCGGTTTCTTTCGCGAAGTCTGGCAACAGATCCGGCTCGTTTTTTATCTGCTTAAGGACAGGGAAGTCCCCATCTATCTGAAGGCTATCCCTTTCGTGGGCATTTTATATGCCTTGTTCCCGCTTGATATCATCGCCGACTTCGTGCCCGTGCTGGGACAGCTTGATGATTTGACTTTGTTACTGATTGGGGCCAAAGTATTCATCGAGGTGGCCCCGCCGCAAGTCGTTGCGCGTTACATAGCCCAGATGCGGGGCGATGCTACCGGAAGGATTATCGAAGGGACGGCTTCCGATGTGGCGCCTGACGGCGCCGCGCCCGGCATCAACTTGATCGAGGGCGAGATCGTGGAGGAGTGACGCGACCTCAAGCGATTGGCCGATAGCCTGCCTGCTCGCGCGCTATCGGATTAAACAAAGAGAGGGGCGATGGCGGACGCCGTCAGGCCGCTCCCCCTCCGGTAGGCCCGCGCCGCAGGAGTAATCGCGGCAGGGCGCGAGTCTCCGTGATATTCAGCGCGAATACCGCTCCGGTGTAGGCCAGCATGCCGGCCAATCCTCCGGCGATGACGGGCAAGAGATGGGTGATGATCGGCCCGGAGGCTATGCCGATCGTCAGCCGAGCCACCCATACGGCCGCCAGGCCGGTCAGAATGGCGGCGAGCAGCGACTTGATCGCGCTGCGCAACACCGGATTTCCCGCCAAGTCGCCCAGTTGCCGTCGCAATATCCATAGCATGATCATCGTATGAACGACGTGCTTGACGGAATCGGCCACCATCAGACTGAGCAGGCCGAGAGGGCGCAACAGAATGAGGGCCGTCAACGAATAGATGATGATGCTGATGAACCCGACCAGAGCCGGCCGCCAGGTATCTTTCCGCGCGTAGGAGGCGAAGACGAGCATTTGATCGGCGGCCGCGAACGGCATCCCTATTAAATAGACGCGCAACACCAGCGCGATCGTGGCTGTGTCGGCCGCCGTAAAACGGCCATGCTGGAAAAGCAGGCCGATGATATAGGGAGCCAGGGCGAACAGCCCGGTCGTCGCCGGTAAAATGAGCGCCAATACCAGCCGTAGCCCATCGCCCAGCGTTTG
>JACFOH010000077.1 GCA_019454405.1 Promineifilum sp. | reverse complement strand
TTCACCAACCTGTACACCGCGCCGCCTGTTAGCTGGTCGCTCTATCTGCCGGCCGCGCTGAAGTAGGCCGGCACGCGCCTCGATAACGGCCGTCAGACGCGGGCGAGAGAACCCTCTCTCGCCCGCGTTTGTTATTCATGCCCGCATGATCCCGGATTGGCGCGCGCGGCCGCCTGCCCGATGATGAAAATGATCGATAACGCAAGAAATATCGAAAGTTTTCCACGGTCAAATTTCTGTAGTTGGAATGCTTGTCTACAGCGTCCATCTAAACCAAGTCTGGTCAAAACGGTGGATAATTATGTCAAGGAAAACAAATATCCTGCTGGTTATTTCATTGGCGCTTTTGCTGGCTGTGGTCGTCATCACATCGGGCGCCTCTGCCCAGGGGCAGACGCTCTTTATCAATGAGATCCTGGTCGGCAACGCCTCTACCACGCTTGATACCGATTATTACAACTACTCTTCGTGGATCGAGATCTACAACGGCGGCAACTCGGCCATCGATCTCAAGAATTACTCGCTGGCCTATTGGGACGATGGCGCGCCCGACCCCATCGCCTGGAAAGTGCCCGTCAGCGTTTCCATCCCGGCCAAGGGGTATGTCATCTTCTGGGCTGACGAGAAAAACAAGAATCGCCACGCCAAATTCGGCATGGACATGCGCGGCGATAAACTGCAGTTGCTCGCTCCGGGCGGCGCCGTGCTGGACGAGGTGACCTACGACATGCGGGACAGCGCCAAGACGCTGTTGCCGGATATCTCCTACGGTCGCCAGGCCGACGGCGGCGCAGTGTGGGCCTGGTTCGACGCGCCCACGCCGGCGGCCTCGAACAACGCCGCCACCAGCTATACCACGCCCAACCTGGCCAAGGGGCCGACGTTCTCGCCGCCCGGCGGCTTCTACACCGGCGGCCAGTCGATCACGCTGAGCACGGACGAAGCGGGCGGCCAGATTCGCTACACCCTCGACGGCTCCATCCCCACGCCGTCGTCGCCCCTCTATACCGGCCCTATCACCGTCAGCCAGCCGACGGCCGTCCGGGCGCGAGTCTACGCCTCCGGCAAGATGGCCGGGCAGACCGTCACCCATACGTATCTGATCAACGTCGCGCGCAACTTGCCCGTCGTATCGATCGCCACCGCGCCCGCTAACCTGTTTGATGACACCATCGGTATCTACGTCAAGGGAACCAATGGTATCCCCGGCTCGGGCGACCACAATAGCCAACCGGCCAACTGGAACCAGAAATGGGAGCGGCCGATCAGCATGGAAATGTACGAGATGGACGGCACGCGCGTCGTGGCCCAAGATGTTGGTATTGAGATCCACGGCAACTCAACTCGAGCTCGGGCGCAGAAGGCGCTGGAGATCAAGGCTCGGCGCACTTATGGCGCCAAAGATATCCCCTATGCCTTCTTCGACGATAAACCGATTAAGGCTTACAAGCGGCTGGTCCTGCGCAGCAGCGGCAGCGACGACACAATCCTCTTCCGGGACATGGTCCAGCATTATATCGTCAAGGATATGATGGATATCGATTACCAGGCCGGCCGGCCGGCGGTGGTCTTCCTCAATGGTCAGTATTGGGGTATTTACAATATCCGCGAAAAGGCTGATGAGGTGTTCCCGGAGCAGAACTACGGTCTTGACGAAGACACCGATTACGACTTTTTCACCAAGAGGACCCTCGAAACAGGCTCAGTGACGGCTTGGAATGATTTGTACTCCTACATTCAGTCGCATGATATGCGTGTTCCAGCTAACTATGAGTACGTCAAGTCGCAGATCGACATCGAAGAGTACATAAATTACTTCATCGTTGAGATATACGATGTCAACACCGACTGGCCACATAACAACATCCGTTATTGGCGCGCTTACGACGGCGGCAAGTGGCGCTGGGTGCTCTACGATCTGGACTGGGCGCTCAAGTCCAATCAGCGAACCGTGGACTATCTGGCGGAGATTCTCGTAAATCCGCCTCAGTTGAAGATTTACCAATCCATACCGTTCCGGAGGCTGCTGCAAAACACGGAATTCAGGAGCGAATTCGCCCAGCGGTTCGCCAGTCACATCAACATCACCTACGATCCAGTCCGGGTGAACGGGATCGTCGACTATTTCCAGGCGCGCATCGCCGCAGAGATGCCCAATCACATCGCGCGTTGGGGCGCTCCAGCGTCGTTGGCGGCCTGGAACAACTCTACCACTACCATCATTCGAGGCTTCTATGGCGCGCGCCAGGCGCCGATGCGCAGCCACCTGAACTCGTTCCTCGGCTCGCCGGGGACGGCCAACCTGACGGTCAACATCGTGGGCGGCGGCGACGTGAAGGCGGCGGGCGTGGTCGTGCCCGGCAGCGGCTACACCGGCCCCTACTTCAAGAACACCCCCATGAGCCTCGAGGCCGTGCCCCGGGCTGGCTGGGCGTTCGTCCGGTGGCAGGAGACCAACTCGACCGACCCGAAGATCACAGTGACGCTGAGCGGCCCGCTGACGCGTACGGCCGTCTTCGAGCAAGTCGATCTCCCCGAGATCGTCATCAACGAGATCCATTACAATCCGTCCGACGCCCAGGGAGA
>JACFOH010000076.1 GCA_019454405.1 Promineifilum sp. | reverse complement strand
CCTCCCTTGTCGCTGCTGTTCGCCATCCCCGATCATCCGTGGGTCAGCGCAACCGACGGTGCGGCGGTGTGCATCGCCATGACCGTGGGCGCGGCGGGCGAGCGCGACGGCACGCTGCAGACGGTGACCGCCGAGCGTCCGACCGAATCGGGCGAGATCGAGGTCACGCTGGCCACGCAAACGGGCCGGATTCACCCCGACCTGACTATCGGTGCAAATGTGGCTGGGGCAGTGCCACTTCTCGCGAATTCGAGGATAAGCAATCGAGGCTTCGAGTTAGGGGGCGCTGGATTCATCGTCAGTAAGGAACAAGCCAAGGCCCTTGGACTAGGAACTAGCCCGGGAATTGAAGCATATATCCGCAGATATTTAAACGGCCGCGATCTTACTCAAATATCACGCGACGTATTGGTGATCGATTTATATGGCCTCACTGAAATTGAGGTGCGCCAGCGTTTTCCGGAAATCTACCAGTGGGTATTCGAACGTGTGAAACCGGAGCGCGACCAGAATCGCTCAGTTACGCTCAGAGAAAAATGGTGGCTTCATAGACGCTTGCGGGAAGATCTGCGCGACATGCTCGCCGGCCTGCCACGCTACATCGCCACGGTCGAAACCTCAAAGCATCGCTTCTTCGTCTTCCTCGACGCCGAAATCCTGCCGGACAACATGTTGGTCAACATCGCCCTCGACGACGCCTACTTCCTCGGCGTCCTGTCGAGCCGTGTTCATGTCACCTGGGCATTGGCGGCAGGCGGCACGCTGGAGGACAGACCCCGTTACAACAAAACCCGCTGTTTCGAGACCTTCCCCTTTCCCAACCCGACGTCCGCCCAGCGCGAGCGCATCCGCGAGCTGGGCGAGCAACTCGACGCCCACCGCAAGCGGCAGCAGGCCCAGCACCCCCGCCTGACGATGACCGACATGTACAACGTCCTGGCCAAACTGCGCGCCGGCGAGCCACTGACCGACGCCGACCGACGCATCCACGAGCAAGGGCTGGTCTCCGTCTTGCGCCAGATCCACGACGAACTGGACGCGGCCGTGCTGGAGGCGTACGGCTGGCCATCCGCCCTCAGCGACGACGACATCCTGGAGCGCCTCGTGGCCCTCAACGTCGAGCGCGCCGCCGAAGAAGCCCGCGGCGTCGCCCGCTGGCTGCGGCCGGAGTACCAGGCCCGCGACGCCGCCCCCGCGGCCACGCAATCCACCCTGCTGGAGGAACGGACGGCCGCCGCGTCCCCCGCCGAAGCGCCCCCCTGGCCCGGCGAGCTGGCCGCGCAGGCCACGGCCGTCCGGGCGATGCTGGTCGCCCTCGCCCGCCCCGTCACGGCCGACGAGGTGGCCGCCGCCTTCGCCGGCAAAGCTACCAAAGCGCGCCGGGAACAGGTGAGCGAGCTGCTGCAGACGCTGGGGGCGCTGGGTCAGGCGAGAGAAGCGGGTGATGGGAGGTGGGGGGAGGGGTAGAGACTCTCTCCACCGCAAATTAGCCCGCCTTCTCCCTCTCAGCAGGCTATGCGATGGGGTTCTCCCCCGCCCGCTGCGCACCGGCGGTTGAAACCGGCCGGCTGGTATGCCAAACACGTTGAAACGTGTTCCTCGCGCTCCACAACCCGTTTCTAACGGGTTTTGATTGCCAGACGCGGCGTTTCAACCCGCGTCGCCGGCGTATGCGTTGGCCTGGGTTCCCACGACAGTGTAATGCGTGATTTGACATAACGGTGGCAGGGGCGGGGCCGCGGCGGGAACCCCATCGTCCTACAGGACGCTCTCCGTCGCCGCGCCTCGCCCTCTGAACTCGTCACTCGTCACTCGTCACTCGCCGCTCGTAACTCGTAATTCGCCGTTCGCTACCAATCATTAAATAAATGTTACAATGCATTAATGATTGATAACGCCGGAAAATATCTACTCGTCTGCGACGATCGGGGTTCCAAGAGTTGGAAAAGCGCAAGCCGTATCTATACGCTTGGCGGCTTTGCCATGGCAGAAACGAACCGGAAGGGCCTGATAGACGTTTGGGAAGACATCAAGTATCAACTATGTGGAAGCTGTGACGTTGAACTCAAGTGGTCACACTTTTTTCCGGGCCGCCATCAAAACACCAGCGAGAACCCACTTCAGGAAACGGATCCCACGAAATGGAGCGATCTGGCCCTCTCAGCGCTGGAAACTTTATTTGACAGGGCAAACATTTTTCCGATCACATGCATAGTCAGAAAAGATCCAACTCAACCTGAAAGCATGTCCGAACAAACACGAAAAGGGGTGTTGGTTCTCGACTTGAAAATGCCCTTATCTGTTTTGCTATTGCAATTCGCATGGTACGTTGGAGAGAATCATGGAGTAGTTGGAGAGATTTGGTGCGATCAGCTCGGCAGTCGGAAAGAAGAGGCTCATTTACAAGGCGAATTTACAGCCGCCATCACTGACTTTACGGCCCCCAGGCCGGACGACCAACAACTTATCGAGCGAGTCAATCCGACGATCCGCTTTCTGAATTCAAAAGATGAACCCCTTATTCAAGTGGCCGATTTTGTATCAGGCGTCATCTGGGCCGCCGCTGAGGGAGATGAACAATACTTAG
>JACFOH010000002.1:111967-132603 GCA_019454405.1 Promineifilum sp. | reverse complement strand
GGAGCCGGATCGAGCTACGGACAATGGCAATACAGGATCGAGGAGCCGGTGCGCATGGCTGCTGCCGGTTGGCAGCCGATTGGGACTGTTTCATCCGCGTCTGCTTTGCTGCTTGGCGACGACGTATGGTTGCGATTCGTGCCGGCGTCTGGATATTATGGACCGATCGATCCTCTTGTTTTCCGCGCCTGGGATAGAACGTCCGGCCAGAGCGGACAAGCGAATGTCGATACCTCTGTGAACGGAGGCCACGCAGCTTTCAGCACGTTGACGAACGAGATAGGCGCTGAGGTCATTCCGCCCAATTATCCACCGGTGCTCAACCTGAGCGGCAATGAAAAAGACCCAGATTACACCACGATCTTCTATATTAATCGGGGGCCGATATCTGTTGCTACGCCGAGCCTGGTCATAACCGATCGCGATGATGATGAGCTCCGCTCGGCGAGCGTTCAAATCAGTAACCTGCGCGATGGCTCGGCCGAACTCTTGGCCGCCGATACTCGCGGGACGAACATCACCGGACGCTACAGCCCTGAAACCAGCACGCTCATTCTGGAAGGGGTAGACAGCCTGGATAACTATCAGCGGATCCTTCGTACCGTCACTTATAATAACCAACTGAAAGAGCCTGACAGCGATACGCGCTTGATCAAGTTTGTCCTGACCGACGTCAGAGAGGGGAAAAGCAGTTCCCGGTACACGACCGTGAGGTTCGATGCCGCGCCCGATGTCTATTTCTACATCCCTGTGACGGCGTGGGATGATCTGAACGATACATGCTCTCGGTCGGTGCGAGTCCCGCTCAATACCGAGCAGGTGTTTAAGCTTGACAAGCACGAGAGCTGGTATTATTTCGATCTGCCCTCGACGACCACTGCGACCGTCGAGCTACGCGATTTCAGGTCCATGAATGGACAGATACAAATCATCAGGGGGCAAGGATGCAGTAACCTTCAAATCATCGGCTATAACGGTGAGCAAGGGCTGCGCCCTGAGAGGACTGTTGAGCTAGTTTCGACACCGCCCGGTCGCTACTACATTCGGATCGTCATTGAAGACCATACATCCTCTCTTCCTGATTATCGTCTGTATATCCGCACGCGATAAGATACTTGACATAGTCGCCAACCCGTTCTATAATTTCGCATAATAGTATTCGTATAGATAGCATAGGATGCGGATGTATTGGGAGGCGATTATGGATTCCAAACCACAACGCGAGTTATTCTCTGAACCGTTCGCCGGCGACAACGACAAGTCGGCGCTTCTGACGCCGGAAGCGCCGCTACAAGCTGCTTTGGGCTTGTTCGAGCGCCACCTGATGGACGAGGGCCTGGCCCTGAACACAGTGAAAGCCTTCGTCAGCGATATCCGCCTGCTCGGCCGTTATCTCGGCATTGGCACGCCGATCGGGGAGATTGGCACCAAGAACCTCAACGACTATCTGCATTGGTTGACCGACGAACGCGGTGTTCCTTGCAGCCCGAAATCATACGCGCGCCGCGTGACGACGCTCAAGGTCTTCTTCCGTTGGCTCTATGAGGCGGGTGTGATCCCGCAAGACCCCTCGGCGGCGGTCATCCAGCGTAGCGTCAGCAGTCCCTTGCCGGACGCGCCTCGCGCAGTCGATATCGAGCGGGCGTTGGAAGTCGCCAATGCCTGGCGTGCGGGCGATGCCGATCACAAGCCGGACGCGCGTCCTTACCTGTTGTTGAGCCTGGTGCTCAAGACGGGGATCAAGAAGGGCGAGGCGATGACGATTGTCCCTAACCATATCGACAACAGCGACCCCGGCAAGCCCATGCTCTACGTTCGCTATGCCAATCCCCGACTGCGCTACAAGGAGCGCAAGCTGCCACTGGACCCGGAATGGCTTGAGGTACTGGATGAGTATATCCAGCAGTATCGTCCGACGGACACGCTGTTCACCTGTACGGCGCGGAATCTGGAGTATGTGCTGCGCGATATAGCCGAAGCGGCCGGGCTACCCTCTGGTGTCCTCTCCTTCGAGAATCTGCGTTGGGCATCGGCTCTGCAGGACTGGCGGGACAACGTGGAGCAAGATGATATCCGCCAGAAGCTCGGTCTGTCGAAAGTCGGTTGGCGGGAGACGAAGACGAAGTTACGCCGCCTGATCGAGCGTGAACAGATCGATGCGATATCGGCCTAGTCGGATTCTGAAGCCGACGATGAACGAAGCTCATCGTCGAAGCTAAACACCTTTTCGCTGGGTTCATCGACTTCAAAACTGAACTCTTGCCGTTGGACCATGAGTTTTTCCTCTTTCTCCGGCCACGTGTAGTAGAGAACCGCTATTAGATGATAGGGGTTGACCGGTTCGGGGTCTCGCAAATGCATGGTCAGCCGGAAGGTGGGGGCCATTGACTCGATGACGATCAGGGAGCTCACTATCTCGCCCCTGGCGTTCTTGATGATGACGTCGAGCGACGGCCGCTCCTTGAACGGCGACAGCTCGACACTGAAGGCTACCCGCCGCAGGTCGGAATAGATGTTGAGCGTGATGCCGCGCATGCGCACATCTTCGCGCTCGCGGGGCGGGTCCGAGGGATCGGTAAAAAAGTTGAAAGCCATATCTTTTGTCCAGTCTGCGTCAAAGCGCAGGATGCTTAATCGGCCGTCTTGGGATCGACGGTCTCCTTTTGTCGCTCGTCTGCGGCCGCCGGCCTTGTCTCGCGCTCGAAGAGACGCAGTTTCTCCAGGATCTGAACCAGTTCGATTTGCCATTCATGCGTGCCGCGATCGATCCTGAGCCAGATGGCGCTCTTGCTGACGCGCACCGATTCGCCCAGATAGCGCTGTAGGTGATAGCGGTCCATGCCGTCCAGTTCGTCGATGCGGATGCGAATCTGCCCCGCCTCAGTGATGACCGCGTTGACGGCAGCCACCTGGGCCAGCGCCTTGACGCGGATCTGATAGAGCAGGTTGTGCAAGGGATCGGGAATGGGGCCAAAGCGATCGGCCAGTTCGGAAGCCATTTCGTCGATCTCGGCCAGTGTGTCCAGCGTGGCCATGCGCCGGTAGAGCCGTAAACGTAGCTGCGTATCGGGTACGTAGTCGGTGGGAATATACGTAGCCAGCGGCAGGTCGATGAGCACATTGTCGGGCAGTTCGGCCGACACGATCTCGCCGCGCATCTCCGCCTTGCGTCGTTTAACGGCTTTTGTCAGCAGGCGTGTATACATATCGAAGCCCACGGTGGCGATGTGGCCGCTCTGCTCGCCTCCCAGGAAGTCGCCCGCGCCACGGATTTCCATATCGCGCACGGCGATATAGTAGCCGGAGCCGAGTTGGGTATGTTCGGCGATAGTCTCCAGCCGGGCCTGGGCGTCGGCGGTCAACGTCCTCCAGGGAGCGTGGAAGAAGTAGGCGTAGGCTCGCCGCGTGCCCCGGCCGACGCGGCCGCGCAACTGGTAGAGTTGTGATAGCCCGAACTGTTCGGCCCGATCGACGATGAGGGTGTTGGCATTGGGGAAGTCCAGCCCGCTCTCGATGATGGTCGTGCTGAGGAGAATATCGACCTTGCCCTCGGCGAACTCCATCATGATCTTCTCCAGCTGCCGCTCGCTCATCTGGCCGTGGGCGACGACGATGCGCGCCTCGGGCACGAGGTTCTCCATACGTTTGCGGACGATGTGGATACTCTGCACGCGATTGTGCACCAGGAAGATCTGCCCGCCGCGATCAAGCTCGCGCAGGATGGCCGTGCGAATGCGCGACTCGTCTGCCTCGCCGACCCAGGTTTCCACGGGTAATCGTTCGGCGGGAGCGGTATCGATGACGCTGATATCGCGGACGCCGGTGAGGGCCATGTGAAGCGTGCGTGGAATCGGGGTGGCGGTCAGCGTCAGCACGTCCACTTCGGTGCGCCATTGCTTGAGTTTCTCCTTGTCGGCCACGCCGAATCTCTGCTCTTCGTCGATGATGACCAGTCCCAGATCCTTGAAAGAGACGTCGTCTGATAGCAAGCGGTGAGTGCCGATGATGATATCGACCTGTCCCTCCCGTAATTGCTGGACGATCTGGCGTTGCCGGGTGGGGGTGCGAAAGCGGGATAGCATCTCCACAGTGACGGGGAAGGGAGCCAATCGTTCCTTGAAGGTGGTATAGTGCTGCTGGGCCAGGATGGTGGTGGGGACGAGCATAGCCACCTGCTTGCCGTCCATGACGGCCTTGAAGGCGGCGCGCAAGGCGACTTCAGTCTTGCCGTAGCCAACATCGCCGCAAATGAGGCGGTCCATGGGACTGGACCGTTCCATGTCGTCCTTGACTTCGGCGATGACGCGCAGCTGGTCTTCCGTCTCGTGATAGGGAAAGGCGGCTTCCAGCTCGGCCTGCCAGTCGGTATCGTGTGAGAAGGCGTGGCCAGGGATGGTCTCACGAGTAGCATACAGATTGAGCAGATCCTGAGCCAATTCATCCGCGGCTCGTTGAGCGGCCGCTTTGGCCTGGGTCCAGGTTCGCTCGCCCAGACGGTTAAGCGTCGGATCGGCGTCGTCGGGGCCGATCCATTTGCCAAGGCGGTCGGCGTGGTGGACAGGAACATAGAGCGTGTCGCCATTGGCGTACTTCACCAGCAGGTATTCGCGCTCCATTCCGCCCAGGTTGCGCACGACGAGGCCTTCAAATTTGCCGATGCCGTAGTCCAGGTGAACCACATAATCGCCCTGTTTGATATCGGCGAAAAAGGTTTCAGGCGCGGTGGAACGGGGTTTTCGCTGGCGTCGAGGGGCGGGGCGGCTCCAGCCGAATATCTCGGCATCGGTTAGCAAATTAAGCAGAACGCGATGGTCTTCTTGTCGCACAAGCGTGAAGCCTTCGGCCAGGCTGCCTTGCACGAAGGTGATGCTGCCGTCGGGTGGGACACTGGGCAAGATATCCAGAGGCACTACGCCTGAGCGACCCGTCCCGGCGTCGATGGCCGTGACCATGGGGTCGATGGTGTCGGGATCCTCTGTCCGCGTCAGTGGTTCGAGCGTCCGGATGAGCGTGCCGCCATCTTCACCCCATAGCTCGGCCAGCCGTGTGGCCTGCCGGCTAAAGACAACCACTCGCTCGCCCTCGCGCCGGGCCTGTTTTAGCTGGTTGAGGAACGGCCGTACCTGCCCACCATAGCGCGGACCGGGATTGAATGCCTCGCCCAACTCGATGTAGGTTGGTTCCTCCGGATCGTCTTGAGCGCCGATGCGTCCTTCGCCCAATATCAGCGGCTGCCACCAGGCCAGCTCGGAATTGATTTCCTCCCAGGTGAATAGCGGGTTCCGATAGCCGGGAGGCAATTCGGATTGCTCCTCGGCGCTCTGCTGTGCATGGGCGATGAGTTCGCCGGCCACGACCTGTAGTTCATCCCAGTCATCGACGATCACCAGCGATTCTTGCGGCAGATAATCCAGCAACGTCACCGGTCGTGGGTAGACCAGGGGCATATAGAATTCGAGGTTGGCGAAAGGGGTCCCATCGCGCAGATTCTGCAGATCATCCCGCCATGAAGGCAAGCTGTTCTCGCCGGGTAGCGGCTCATCGGCCCATACCTCGACGAAGGCGCGCGCTGCTTCAGGCATCACCTCGCGCGCAGGCGTGATGATCACGCTATCCGGTGCGTCCCAATGATCGGTCGGAGAGAGGGAGCGTTGCGTCGCCGGATCGAAGTAGCGCATGGTGTCCACCTCGTCGCCGAATAACTCGATCCGCACCGGCATGTTGGCTGCGGCAGGGAAGATATCGACGATGCCGCCGCGCCGGCTAAATTGCCCGGCCGATTCGACGACGCTGACCGGCTCATAGCCAATCTCCTGCCATATTTGCAAACTCTTCTCCAGATCTAGCGTCTGGCCGGCACGCAGCACGCGCGTCGCCGTGATGAAACGTCGCTTGGTAAGAGTCTTTTGCAGGAAGGCGCGAGCCGAACTGACGATCAGCAACGGCTTGTCGGCCGCCGAAATTTGTGGGTGCTGGCCCCGAATCAGCCCGGCCAGTACGTTCAGGCGCCCTTGTCGCGACCGATCGCTCCATGGCCCGCGTTCATAGGGTAGGGGCGTCGGCTCGGGCAACCGTAGCAGCCGGCTACCCTCGGGCAGCCAGGTCTCGAGCGCCTGATGCCATAGGGTGGCCGTATCAACATGGGCCGAGAGTAGCAGAATCGGCGCGTGGCGCGGCATGGCCACTCGCCGATAGAGCTGGGCGGCGACGGGCGGTCGTGTGCCTTTGTCCAGTTCAAGCGGCAGAACCCCTCTGGCGCCGCCTTCCTCTGTGAGAATATCGACCAATTGCTCGAAGGCAGGTATACGGTCGAAGAGGTCGAGGAGCCCGGATATGTTCACGAACCCGATTCCCCTTGCCCAGAGGTCGGGCCGTTGTAGCGCGACATGGTCAGATCGATCCCGTGGCGGATAAAGGATTCTATTGCTTCTTCCGCAGTGGACAGCATCTCGCTTACCAACGGCAGATCGTCACGACCAAAGTCCTGCAGAACGAACGCCGCCGCGTCCATGCGCCCCGGTGGTCGCCCGATACCCAGGCGCAATCGGGAGAACTCGTTGCCTAAATGCTGGATGATCGAGCGCATGCCGTTGTGTCCGCCCGCGCCACCTTTCTCGCGCAGCCTGATAGCGCCGAATGGGATGTCAAGTTCGTCATAGACTACGAGGAGATGGCTCAGAGGCACGCGGTAATATTTCATCAGCGGTCCGACAGCCTCCCCACTGAGGTTCATGAAGGTCTGGGGCTTGGCGATGATGACCGGCCGGTCCGCGATCCGGCCGGTGCCGATGATGGCTTTGTTTTGGACGCGCTTCAATTCGATGTCATGGCGTGCGGCCAGCCGATCAACGGCCATGAAGCCGATGTTATGACGGTTATAGAGGTGAGGCCGGCCGGGATTGCCAAGCCCAACGATCATATACCGTTCGTTGCCGTTTGTTCCGGCGTCCTCAGCGGCACCCGCGTGCATCATAGTCGTTTATGATCCGCCTGTGGCCAGGTCCAGCTCAAACACGTTCCACAGCTCCGATGGCTGCGTAGAATCGAGCCGGAAATTCAATACGTCGGGCGTCGTCGCCGCCACACGCATCCGCGTGAATAGCGGCATGCTAGGCAATTCCTGTGCGAAAATACGCATGGCCTCCTGGTGGGCCTCGACGTAGCCGGGCTGGCCCGGCAACAGGGATAGGGCCTCGCGGCAGGCGGCGTCGTAAGCCTCGTTAGCCCAACCGGAGACATTGACCCCTTGCCAGCCGGCGAATCCTTCTGCGACTGGGCCGGGGATATTGTTGCTCAGGTAGAGGCTACAACCAGCCTCTATTCGACTGAGCCAGGCGAATTGCGCCAGGTCGAACCGGCGGCCGAAAACTGTGCCGGCCGGGCCGGACGCGAACCATATGCCGGCCTCGTATGTCACAGGTGCGGCCTGGATGCCGCAACCCGCCAGGTCTTCGCTGACCATCTCGATGATCCGGCTGCGTAGCAAGCTCTCGCTATTAGTGCCCAGCGTGATCGAGATCGGGTGGCTGGACGCGATATCGTTGCGGATGCCGTCGCCGTCGCTATCGATATATCCCAGCTCGTCGAGCAGCGCGTTGGCCGCTGCCGGGTCGTAGGCCCATTGAGGCAAGTCCTGCGGATGGAGAGCATGGTCGTTAGGTACGAAGGTGTCCATGACCGGCGCGCGACCATAAAGCAACTCGTCAACGATACCTTGCCGGTTGGTACATTGGGTGACGGCCTGGCGCAATTGTGCGTCATCGAACCAGACCTGGTGATTTGACTTATAGCCGGCCGACGGAGCGACGCCGAAAATGATTTGCTCGACGACGTTGGCCGTGGCCGTGTATTCAACCCATTCGCCGGCGGCCGCGGCCTCATCGATGGCCGGCACGGCGTCGAACGAAAGCAGATCGCTGGTAATGATCTGGCACCCCTCATAACCTTCCGGGAATCCGGTATTGCTCGACGACAGAAAGCGGAATGTCAACGAATCAAGATATGGCAGACCCTCAGCGACCCGATAGTAATGAGGGTTGGGGATCAGATGAATGGTCTCGCCATCAGCCCAGCTATCGACGACGAACGGGCCGTAGCTTAGTGGTTGTCGGGCGGCTTCCTCGGACGAGGACAACAGGTCCGCATCGATCTTTGCCAGTTGATGGCTTGGCAGGGGCGTCCAGACATGAGTCATATAAGTCGGGTCGATGTAGCCGGGCAAACCTGTCCAGCGGACCGTCTGCTCGTCGACAGCTTCATATGTCGCGGTATAGCGCACCTGCTCGTCGATCTGGGCCGCGGAGCGATCGCCGGCCAGCCGGAAACTGAAGACGGAATCCTCAGCCGTGACCGGCGTCCCATCCGACCAGGTCATCGGCTTGAAGGTGAACTCGACGACCAGCTGCTTCATTGGGATGGGCGCGTCCGCGTAGGGCGTGCGCACTCCGTCGGCGTTGACCACCTCAATCCCTTTCCCTAAGGTTGTAACCTGTCCATCTGAAGTGACGACGGTTTCCCCAGCGTTGACCTCGACTGTCTTCAAGATGGCGTCGCCATCGGCCAGACTTGGCACTTTCTCCAGGCCCAGCGGCTGATACTCGTAGTTGAGCGAGGTGTAAGGCGACTCGTAAATCGCGTGGCGGACGGCCACGGCCGCGGCCGACTGGTCGCCATAAAGATAGAGATCACCCGGTTCGCCGCTGACACAGACGATGAGGTCTTTAGGTGGCAATGGCGTTGGCGAAGGAGTCGGCGGTGTTGGTATCGAAGTTGGTGACGCCGTCGGCGCGAGGGTCGCGCTGGCGTTGGTGGTTGCTTGTGATCCCTGAGTGTCTGGACCAGGGGTATTATCGGACGTAACCGGAGCGGTATTGGTCGCCTGACTTTGCGGGGGGACGTCACCCTGGCGACACGCCGCCATGACCCCCGAGACTAGAATTAGCAATAACAACAATCGCTTCACAAATCGTTGCCCTTTTCGAAATTGATTTTGATTCATGCTGAACTGTCATACAAACAGTGCAATAGATTAGTCTAGCATAATCGGGGGTTGGATGCGACCGTGACGAAGCGGGCCATAGGCGGTGGCCCGTGAAGCGGTGGCCCGCGAAGCGGTGGCCCGTGAAACGGTGGCCCGCGATCGCTTATTGTGGGACGCGTCATCATGAGAATCAGCTATAATTCATAAGGTTCGCGGTAAGTTTCCCGACGGCCGGCGTGTCTAATCTCTCGGCTCCACTATAATCAGAAGCCGTACAATCGCCCTTTGGAATAGCTTAATGACAAAACGAAGCCTTCGCTTTTTTATTCCCCTGCTGTTTGTAATTTCCGTGATGTTGGTTGCGTGTGCGGCTCCGACCGCGCCGGTCGCCATCACGCCAATGCCCGCTGCCGGTTCAGGCGCTTCTGATTTGCCGGCCGACGAGGCCTCCAATGCCAAAACACCGAATGTGATGGCGGCCACCGTGGAACCGACTAATGCCGAAGTGAATGTGGCCGAGACGGATGCTAACGGTATTCCCGTGGGCTTTACCCCCGAGGGGCGGCCTTATCGGGGAGACATGGGCGCGCCGGTCGTTATGGAGGCGTTCTCCGATTTCCAGTGCCCCTACTGTGGCCGGTTCTCTAACGAAACGCTGCCGAGCCTGCTGGACAACCAGATCGCGGGGGGCGAAGTCGTGTTGATCTATTATGATTTCCCGCTGGACTCTATCCACCCCCAGGCGACGGCCGCGGCCAATGCGGCTCGCTGTGCGGGAGAGAGTGGGGCGGCCGCGTATTGGGCAATGCACGACCGGTTGTATAGCGACGCGGCCGAGTGGTCGAATCGCAACGCCAACGATGTTTTTGCGCGATATGCTGATGATCTGAATATCGGCGGAGATGATTTCGTCGCTTGCCTGAAAGAAGGGCGTTACACGGAGGAAATCAAAGCTGATCTGGCATTGGGGCGTAGCCAGGGCGTTAACAGCACGCCCAGCTTTTTCCTGAACGGCCAGGCGATCATCGGGGCTTATCCACTGGAGTACTTCGATCAGGCTATCGCGGCTGTGGCTTCCGGTGAGTCGGCCGTGGCGGAGCAGAACAACGCGCCCCAGGGCCCGGCCGTCAAGCCAACTCCGGCGACTCTCACCATGGACAATATCGTGGCGGAGATGGGCGATCCTGGCGCGGCCGTGACTATCGTTGAGTTCACCGATTACCAGTGCCCCTTCTGTGCCCGGCACGCCGCCGAGACGCTTCCCCGGCTTGTCTCCGAAATGGTCGATACAGGGCGCGTGCGTTATATCGTCAAGGATTTCCCGCTCGATCCGATCCATCCTGAGGCCCGGCCGGCGGCCGTCGCCGCGCGTTGCGCGGCCGAGCAGGGGGCTTATTGGGAGATGCACGAGGCGCTCTTCACAAGGCAGAATGAATGGGGCGGCCTTGGCGCGGCGGCGAAAGACGCGTTCGTCAAGATGGCGGTCGAGCTGGGTTTGAATGAGGATAAGTTTACAACCTGCCTGAGCGACGGTCGCTATGACGATCTGATCCAGGCGAATCAGGACGAGGGCATCGCCCTGGGGATAAACGGGACGCCGGGCTTCTTTGTGAACGGTTTTCCCATCAGCGGCGCCCAACCTTATGAGCTGTTTGAGTATGCCATTGGCCTGGCCGAGGAAGGCACATTGGCTGATGCTTATGTGGCCGCCCCCCAGCAAGCACAGCCTACGCCCACGCCCGCAGGCCCGGTTGAGATCGATACGACAGGGTTACCGGGTTTGGGCGATCCTGACGCGCCGATCGTGATGGTTGAATTCACCGATTATCAGTGCCCATTCTGCCGTCGCCACTTCGTTGAAACCTTCCCGCAAATTCACGCGGAATACGTTGCCACGGGCAAGGTCCGCTATGTATTCATGGAGTTCCCGCTGACGGGTATCCATCCCCAGGCACAGCTGGCCTCAGAGGCGGCTCTCTGCGCCAATGACCAGGATGCCTACATGGAAATGCATGACATACTGTTCAGCCGTCAGGACGAATGGTCGGGTCGCGACGATGCCGGGAAGCTGTTCAAGGGCTATGCGGGAGAACTCAAGTTGGACGCCGCCCGATTCGCCCGTTGCCTTGATGGTCATGAACATAAGGCGACCGTGCAAGCCGGCATAGTGGCAGGCACGCGTGTGGGCGTCACTGGCACGCCGGCGTTTTTCCTGAACGGTTACCCCATCTCGGGCGCGCAGCCTTTCGCGGTATTTCAGGGAGCAATCGAGAACCTTCTGGCAAACGGCGGCTGATGGGCGCCGGGCCGAGCCAGAGTATGATTTGAGCATCGGGCATGAATTGGTTATAGTAATGACATATCAGCGACGGCCTAATGGCCCGGACTGCCGCGCTCTGCTGGGGAATGGCGGCCTGACGGTTTTCTTTCCCTGAACACTCGATGGGAGATATAGGATGAGCCGAGACGGAAAGAAATTGGTCGGTTTCATTATTGGGCGTGAGAACGAAATGCCCGATACGGTGATGGGTATCCTGAACGAACGCCACGATGATATTCAGGCGGAGATGGTCAAGATAGGGGGGACGTTTCTGGACGAACCTGTGCCCTATGATGTCATCGTCGATCGCATGTCCCACGAAATCCCTTATTTCCGTACTTATGTCAAGTATGCGGCTTTGAAGGGCTGCTATATTATTAATGATCCGTTCGTCTGGGCGATTGATACCAAGTTCATGGCGGGGACGATCACCGAGCACCTGAACGTACTGACACCCCGGACGGTCGTCTTGCCCAATAAAGATGTCGGCACCGAGACCGTTCCCGACAGCTTCCGCAACCTGGCTTATCCGATGGACTGGCAGGCGATCATCGATTACATCGGCGGTCCGGCCATCTTCAAGGACGTCCGCAGCGGCGGTCGTCGTTTCTCCCATCGTGTTAATTCTGTGGAGGAACTTATCCAGCGTTACGATGAGAGCGGCACGCGCACGATGGTCTTGCAGCAAGTGGTCGAGTCGAATCATCAGTATCATTGCATTGTGATCGGCCGCGAGAAGACGCTTCTCATGCCCTATTCTTTGGACACAGGGCGCTATTTCGTCGAGGCAACCAAGCTGGAAGGCAAGGCGGCGCAACATATGGTCGACATAGCCATTCAAATCGCCAATATTTACGGCTATGAGATCAACATGACGGAGTTCGTCCTTAAGGGGGATGACGTCTATCTCATTAACGCCACCAACCCGTCGCCCATCATCAACCACGAGTTGATGACCGAAGACCAGTTCAACTGGATTTGCCAAGAAATCGCCGGCCTGATTGTGCGTCGCATCAAGGAGCCAATCCCCATGAAACTGCCGGTTGCATTGTCCGTACCCTAGATCGCTATCTCCTCAAACTCTTGCCCTCCAGGAGGCGTCACTTTTACGTGCGTTATCCTCGTTAGCGCGCTATAATTGCCTGTTTGTTGAACTATCAACAAATAGATCACGGCTGATTGACAGCATGTGAATGCGAAGAATGGTAGATCTTACCGATAATGACCTCTCCCGCCCGGCTGGGTTGATCGCCCAAATCGTCCCGAATCAATTTGTACAACATCTGGATTCATGCGTCTTTTTGGTGATTATGATCCAGTCAAGCCGGCTTTCCATGGGCCAACTGTTTATGCTATAGCGCCTTTGGAGCGGAGAGAACCAGGAGTGAGATGAAAGAATTAGTCGACCGAATGCCGAATAAGCTTCAGCGATTGCCGGAGCTGGCTTACAATGTTTGGTGGAGTTGGAACGCGGAGGCGCGCGATATCTTCCGCCGGCTCGATTATCCTTTGTGGCGGCGCACACAACACAACCCGGTGAGGGTGTTGCGCCTGGTGAGCGATCAAACGCTGCAGGCACGTGCTCAGGATGCTGCATTCCTGCGCCGCTATAACAAGGTAATGATGGATTACGATCGGGCGATGGAGAGCGGCCATAGTTGGTTCCACGTCACCTACCCTCATCTGACCCGTAAAACAATCGCCTATTTCTCGTTTGAGTTCGGCCTTCATAGTTCATTGCCGATCTACTCCGGCGGCCTGGGTATCCTGGCGGGCGACCACGCCAAAGAAGCCAGTGACTTGGGGCTGCCGTTTGTGGGCATCGGTTTTCTTTACCCGCAGGGCTATTTCCGCCAGCATGTGCCATCGCACGGCTGGCAAGAGGCGGTCTACGAACCTATTGATTACAACAATGTTCCGGTGCTGCCGGTTCGAGACAGCGCGGGCCGGGAGATGCGGATCGATGTTCCGATCGATTCGCGTGTGGTGCATGCCCGTATCTGGCGTGTTCAGGTCGGCCGCGCGCCGCTCTTCCTGATGGATACCGACGTCCCCGAGAACGAACCGTGGGATCGCGAGTTGTCGGCCCGGCTTTATTCGGGCGATAACGAAATGCGTATTCGCCAGGAGATTATGCTTGGCGTGGGCGGTGTTCGCTTGCTGCACCTCCTGGGCTATGATCCGGCCGTGCTGCATATGAACGAAGGTCATTCAGCGTTCCTGCTTCTGGAGATGATTCGCCGGCATGTCTCCGAGGGTCTATCCTTCGACGAGGCGGTCGAGCGGACCAAGAGCCAGACCATTTTCACCACGCATACTCCTGTCCCGGCCGGCCATGATGCGTTTCCATTCCACCTAATGGATAAATACTTCTACGGCTACTGGGGGCAACTCGGTATCAGCCGGGAAAGATTCCTGGCCTTGGGCCGGCACGAAGAGTCCTGGGGTGAGGCTTTTAATATGACCGTGCTGGCGCTGCGTTTGGCGGGCCAGTATAACGGCGTCAGCAAGCTTCACGGGGAGGTTTCACGCCAGATGTGGCAGCGCGTCTGGCCTGAACTTGCCGAAAGTGAGGTGCCTATCACTTCGATCACGAACGGTATCCACGTGCCCAGTTGGACGGCCGGAGAAATGCGCTATATCTTCAACAAATATCTCGGCGCCGATTGGGAAGAGCATCATGATGACCCGGTGTTGTGGGAGCGTCTGGCCGAAGTCCCCGATGAAGAGCTATGGCGCGTCCACATGACCCTCAAGGCCAAGCTCATGAATTTCCTTCGCGCTCGCGCTCGCCGCTCCTGGGTGGATGGTTTGTGTGATCCGACCGAGGTCCTCGTCGGCGGCACACTGCTTGATCCCGACGCGCTGACGATCGGCTTTGCCCGCCGCTTTGCCACCTACAAGCGCGCCTCCTTATTGTTTACCGATATGGACCGGCTGCAAAACATTCTGCTGAATATGCATCGTCCCGTCCAGGTCATCTTTGCCGGCAAGGCGCACCCAGCCGACGAACCCGGCAAACAGCTCATCCAGCAGGTGTACACGATGGCCAAGGCGAACCAGTTCGGCGGCCGTGTGGCTTTTGTCGAAGATTATGACATGCACTCGGCCCGTTACTTCAAGCAAGGTGTCGATGTATGGCTGAATACGCCGCGTCGTCCGCGTGAGGCCAGCGGTACCAGCGGCATGAAGGCATCGTTGAACGGCATCCCCAACCTCAGTATCCTTGACGGCTGGTGGGTCGAAGGTTACAACGGCGCGAATGGCTGGAGCATCGAGGAGCAACCCTTTGCCAGCGCTGAGGAGCAAGACTACAACGACGCCCAGGCTCTCTATCGCATCCTTGAAGAAGAGGTCGTCCCACTTTACTACACTCAGGATCGTGACGGCGTGCCGCGAGGCTGGGTTGAGGTCATGCGCGAGGCTGTCCGCTCCAATGCCTGGCGATTCAGCACGCGCCGGATGGTGAAAGAATACACGACTGAGCTATACTTGAAAGCGATGTCAGGCGATCCGGTTGTTGAACCGGCCTGACATGCCTGCTTTTCGTGATGAAGATCTGGTTACGTCGCCTGTTGATGCTGATAGTTGTGCTGTTTTGGCTGGCGCTCATTCTGACGCCGACGCTGGCCTTCGTGCTCGCGCGGAACGGCCAGGTACAGATTGGCCGTGCAGATGGACGCCATTGGCGCTTGTTCCTGGTGCAGGAGGGGCGGTCGGAAGGACTGGGCCTTGAACGGGGCCGGCCGCTGCCCCCTCCTGTTGGCGCCCCTGACGGAGTCGCCTGTTCAAGAACATCGGTCTCGTACTGGATGTGGGCTGGGGAGGCGGTCGCCACGAGTTATTGTCAGTGCATCGATAGTGTGACCGGTTATCCCACCGATTTTATCCCGACGGCCTGCATGACTATCGAGTGACGGGTTCCGCTGCGTTAGCCCACTAACCCTCCTTCATTCATTGCGAATCGTTCGATGCCCGCCTATACTTAGCGCGGCGACTACAACTTGTCAGGAGGAACGGCCATGAAGGACGGTTCGCACCGATTTTCTTATCGAAAGACGTTTATCGTCGGTTTTGGTTTCCTGGGCATCAGTATTATTTGGCCCATTTTCAATCAGTTCATTCCTCTCTTTCTCCAGGCCGGCAACCCGGTATTTGAGGCGCAGCTGCTGGCTGAAGGCAGGAGCATCCCCGACATCGTTGGCTTCGGCCTTGCTCCTTCGCTGGCGCTGTTCATCATGACCTGGGACAACATCATCAATATTTTTGTTCAACCCTGGGTGGGCGCGCGCAGCGACCGGACGTGGAATCGCTTTGGCCGTCGCAAGCCGTGGATCCTGCTTGGTTTGCCCATCGCCGTCGTTGGCTTCATCCTGCTCCCCTTTGCGCAGACTGCGTTGGCCCTGGCTGCCTTTATCCTGATCACCAACTTCGGTATGGCGCTCTTCCGCTCGCCGACGGTCGCCTGGCTGGGGGATCTCTTTCCGGCCCATGACCGTAGCAAGGCCAACGGCATCATCAATCTCATGGGTGGCGTCGGCAGTCTGATCGCCTTCCTGGGTGGCGGTTTCCTCTTCAACAACTTTGGCCGGTCGGCGCCGTTCGTTGCCGGGGCCATTCTGATGATCGCCGCCATGTTGGTGGCCCTCTTTGGCGTGCGAGAGACGAAGACGCTTGAAGAAGACGCGATCGAAACGAAGTACCCTTTGATGGACAGCCTCCGGCAAGTTATCGGCAAGTCGCATCGAGGCGGGTTGTTCTATATTCTCCTGGGCATCCTCTTCTGGTTCATCGGTTTCAATGCCCTGGAGGCCGGCCTGTCGTCTTTCGCCGTGTTCTCGTTGGGGATTTCGCCGGGGTCGGCCGCTATCTATTCCGCATCCATCAGCCTGTCGTTCATGATCTTCGCTCTCCCCGCAGGGTTACTGGGCACGAATTACGGCCGTCGCGGCGTCATTCTGGTCGGTCTGACTGGATTGGTGATCGTTCTGGGGGCGGCGTTCTTCCTGGTACAAGGCGCGGTCATGTTCATCGTCACGCTGGTCCTGGGCGGGTTGTTCTGGGCAATGGTCAACGTGAACAGCTTGCCGATGGTCTACGACTTCGGCGATGAGCGTCAGGTTGGGGCGTTCACGGGGTTGTATTATTTTTCCTCGCAACTGGCGGCGGTGATCGGCCCGACGCTCGGCGGCGTGGTGGTCGAGCAGATGGGCTCCCAATATCGTTGGCTGTTCCTTTTCAGCGCCTTTTTCATGGCGTTGGCCTGGGTAGCGGTCACCCGGATCCGCCAGAGCGAATTGACGACCGTCACGACCGCGGGTTGATCATTCAGGCGGCGTAGGCCAGCGTCAGCACGCTGTTGTTCGAGCGTCGCCAGCGGCCGGTGAGCGCCGGCATCGGCCGCGCGAGCCTCTCCTCGTTCCATACGATTCGCATCGGCGACCATTCGGGATCGATGACCATGGCTGGGTGGGGCAAGCACGACACAATCCGGGTGTCTTCCGCCAGGCCGCGGCGGATAGCCTTCAGGGCCGCTTCTTTCCCGCTCCAAATGGCATTGGCAAGCGTGTCGACCTGTTCTTCGGGTGCGGCGGCCAGATAGCGTCGTTCCAATGGCGTGAAATATTCTTCGACGAATGCGGTCGAACGCCTCTCGATTTGTTCGATATCCGCGCCCAATAGCAGATCGCGACCTCTGATGGCGGCACAGAATGCTCGTCCGTGCGAATGGCTGATGGATAGCGTGACGGCCGGAGCTTCGGCGCCGAGTGTGGGCAAGGTGACGATTGGCCAGCCATCGGCATGGGGCAGGATGACGATCTGCTCGTAAGTCACGCTCTGGCTCGTCTCATCCAGGATGAACTTGGCTAATAGCTCCTTGGCTGCCCGACGGCCGAGCGCCCAGTCGCGACGGCGCTTATCCGTCTTCAGCGCTTGCCAGAACCGCGCTTCGTCGGCGTTCAACCATGCGAGAGGCGCGTCGCTTGCCGATTGGAAGGCGGCGGCGTCGGATTGAACTAGCCATCTCAGGGGGCCAGCGGCCGTCTGGAATATTCCGGATAATTGACTGGGCATCACCCCATTATAGCGGAAGAGGGGCTGAAAGCAGGCCACCCGTCGGAGAGTTTTCCGGCGGGTGGCCTATCGAGGAGAGATGAGATGGTTCAATAACAGAGCGAGTCGCGAATCGTTACGCACTCACTTCTTGTGATAGTTTGTCAAAGGACACCTGGCCTGGCAGGGCGACAGTGCGATAGCCCTTCAAGTCGACATAAACTTCGCCGGCTTCGTCGACCACGAGAGCCTGATACGCTTCGCCGCCGTCGAGAGCGTTGACCAGTGCGTAGAGCCGCCGGCCATTGGCTTCGACCGGTTGCCGGTAGACCGTCACTGATTCCAACCCCAGAGGCAGAGCCATTGTGCCGTTGGTTTGAATATCCCACACGCCGGCGGTCTGGAAGCATAGCTCGATGAGACGCGGCGCCATCACTGACGCGGCGTCGCCCGGGTTGGTATTTGGCGGCAAATCGACGGTCATCAGTCCGATGGCTGTGTCGCCCTCAACGCCGGCGCGTTCCAGAACCTGGTAGGCTGGGCCGTGGAAGTAGATGTTATAGATGGCGCCGGCGGTGATGGGCAGCGACTCGGCCGGCGGCGGCGTGAATTCCATCGCCGGCCGCTCGATTGCGTCTGACAGCAACACCTTGGCCATGAAGTGGCGTTTTTCCTGAGGTGATAACCCCGCCTTGCCTAAATCACGCACGGAGCTTAGCACCGTTCGCGCTATTAGTTGGCCGTCCCCCAGAGGTGACAAAATGGCGCTTAGGTGCAAAGTTTGGTTCTCCATCCGGTAGAACTTGAACGGAGCGAGGAAATGCTCGTCCAGGATAGCGACCACCTGATAGCCGGGGGCCAGCGCCATCGCCAGTTGGCCGAAGGCTTCGGTGCCCATGACGCCGGGCAACAAAGGCGTCCCGTCCATAGCGTGATCATAGAGGAACGGTTGCTCGTTCGGATCGAGGGGCGTTTCCACCTGGAATCCGCCGTAGAGCTTGGCGGCGGTGATGTGGCCGAGCATCAGGAGGGGCGGAGCTTGTGCGGCCAATTTCTCATTGGCCTTGGCGATGTCGAGGCCGCCGGTGTCATCCCACTCCTCTACCAGCATACCCAGGCGACCACCGACGACGATCTCACCCCGATACGATCCGGCCACCAGCTCGCGGCGTACCGTGGGTATGCCGGCAGAGGGCGGCAGCATGTCGATCCCGGCCATCTCCATGATCTTGGGAATGGAACCACGCGTAGCCATGCCGATCTCACCCCAGGCCGTCCAGTCGATGACGAGGCCTTTTGTGTCCGGTCGCCAGCGGCGCAAGCTACTTGTCAGTTTGCACAGCAGGTCGTTGGCCGCGCTGTAGTCCGTCTGACCATTGTTGCCGAACCGTCCGGCCACAGAGCTGAAGGCGACGGTTGCGCCGATGGGCATCTCTTTAGCCGCTTTCAGCAAGCTGAAGAAGCCGTCGGCCTTGATGTCATAAACCAGCGAGAACTGATCGGGGTCTTTATCCGGCAACGAGCGACTGATTTCGATCCCGCCGGCATGGACGAGGACGTCGACGCGGCCGAACTTCTCGCGGATTTCGTCTACGACTGCGGTCACGGCCACGCCGTCCAGCAAGTTGACCGAACGATAATAAGCCTTCCCCCCGGCCGCCTCGACAGATTCGATGGCCCGCAAGGCCGACTCGTTACGCTCTACGGCCATGATCTGCTTGTCGATCTGGGCGGGGGTGATCTTCTCGCCGGCTGCCTTGGCTGTGGCGATTAGATGTTGTTTCAAGGCGTCCTTGCCTTGCCGGAAGAGGGTGATTTGCGGATCGTCCGCGGCCGGTTCAGGCACCAGGTCGAGCAGGTAGAACGTTCCGCCGCTGTTGGCTGCCAGGTCGCCGATGATGGCGCTGGTGATGCCGCCGGCCGCGCCGGTGACGAGGAACACGCTATCGGAATTGAGCTTCAGGTCGGGTTGGCCGTCGGCCGCCGGCTCTTCTACCAACGTGACGGTATAGCGGTTGTCTTCGTAGTAGCCTACCTCGACGATGCCGGGATCGGTCAATGTTTCGGCGATGAGCGCGTCGGCCGGCGTGGCGGTCTTGCGACCGCTCTCGAAATCGACGACCTTGACCAGAGCATCCGGCCGTTCGCGCTTGTAGGCTTTGGTGAAGCCGCTGACCGCGCCGCCTAGCGGAGCTGTCGCGCCGTCAGGCCCGTAACCATGCAACCCGCCCAGCCGCGTGGCTGATACCAGGAAAGTGCCCGGCCCGCTGACCGATTCATACAGCGTTCGCATCGTGGTGTAGAGATTTTTGACGCGGATGCGATTCAGTTCGCGCCAGGTTTCCAGCTCGAGTTCCTCCAGAGTTGGCTCGACATCGAGCGCGGGTAGCCAGTAAACGCCCTGGATTGGTCCTTCGGCCAACCATGCACGCAGTTGTGATTCCAGCGCGCCGGCGGCGAGAGGCTCTTCTATCATTAGCGCCGTCACGCCGAGTTTTTCCAGCCGGTTGGAGAGCGCCTTACCTACGCCGCCGTGGTCTGACATGATCAGCACGCGGCTGCCGGCGTCGAGCGTCACTCCCGTCGGTTTGCACCAATCCAGGGGAGGGCGCAGTGAGGGCACAGGGATCCGGCGCGGCATGGCGTCGGCATCTTCCAGTTGGTAGCTCGGCAGGCTCGGCGCGGGCATGGATTTCGCGCTTGCTTCGGCGACAGGTTCGGCGGTTAAGTGGGCAGTGGCGCCATTGTTCGCCCCCTTGCCTAAATCCGGCCGGTTCTGCCGCACAAAGTCGATGACCGCGCCGAGCGTGGGATAGTCGCGCAGCTTTAGATCATCACGGCGCGGGATGTCGAACGTTTGCCGGATGGCCAGGAAGGTCTCGGCCTGTTTGACTGTGTCGATGCCCAGGTCGGCCTCCATGTCCAGATCAAGCTCCAGCATCTCCTGTGGATAGCCGGTCTGTTCGGCTACGATGGCCAGTACCTTGTCGGCCACCGGGTCGGTCGCCGTTATGTTTGTTGGCGCAACCGATGCCATCGTCGGGGCAGGTACACTCGCAGCTGGTTGCGGCTCAGGCTGGGCGGTTGCCACGACTAGATCCGGCCGGTTCTGCCGCACGAAGTCGATGACCGCGCCGAGCGTGGGATAGTCGCGCAGCTTCAGGTCGTCGCGGCGAGGGATGTCGAACGTTTGCCGGATGGCCAGGAAAGTCTCGGCCTGTTTGACCGTGTCGATGCCCAGGTCGGCCTCCATGTCCAGATCAAGCTCCAGCATCTCCTGTG
>JACFOH010000002.1:95484-111867 GCA_019454405.1 Promineifilum sp. | reverse complement strand
CCAGGAAAGTCTCGGCCTGTTTGACCGTGTCGATGCCCAGGTCGGCCTCCATGTCGAGATCGAGGTCGAGCATCTCCTGCGGATAGCCGGTTTGCTCGGCTACGATGGCCAGCACCTTATCGGCTACCGGATCGATGGTTATCGCGGGACCTGGTTCATTTACCGGCTCAGCTATTGCGATCGCCGGTTCGAGCTTGCTCATGGCCGGTTGGTGACCGTTGTCCGCCGTCGCAGCGACTGGCGCCTCCGGCTTGGCCGGCTCTATGGCCTTGACCGGCGAAGGTATGGGTTGCGCTTCAGCCATTGGCGCCGGCTGGATCGGTTGTTTTTCCATCGCCGGCGGGATGACCATCCGGGCCGGATGCTCGACAGCCGCCGTCTCCCCACCGAATACGGCGCGAACGGTTGGGCCGGTACCGGGGTGCCAGCGGTTGGGCATCGGCGGTCGCGGTGGATTGCCCGTGGCCACGACGCGCAGAACGCGTTTGACGACCTCTGTCTCGGCCGTGTCGTAGCCGCTGACGTCGGCCAGCCAGCGACGATAGAGCGGCTTGTTGTCAACTCGATCGAGGCCGCCGGGGATTCGCCGCGTGAATGTTAGCGAGATCTGCGAGCCGAACCCGGCCGCCAGATGGATGGCGTACTGCACTGGATAACGGCCGCCACGACTCAGATTGAGCGGACCCAGGTCCGGGTCTACCTCGCGGAAGTTTGGCACGGGCGGCACGATGCCGTACTCCAGGATTTTGACAGCGATCACGTCCTCGATGCCAACGCCCATAGGATGCCCGGTGAATCCCTTTGTATTAGAGATGATAATGTCGTTGGCCGCCTCGCCGAAGGTGCGACGCAGGGCCATGACCTCGGCCGAGGCGCTGCCGCCACGGGCCGGGGTGAACGTCTCATGCGACATGAACACTGTTTGCGCGGCGACGGCCTGCCGGTTCAACCCGAAGCGTCGCTCGGCGGCGGTGATGAGGCTATTCATCACCATGGCGATGTGTTCGACGTCCAGCCGCGTGCCGTGATAGGCGCTGTTACTGGTTTCGCTGCTCAGCAGTTCAACGATGCCGCGCATACCGCGCTCGCGGACGGAGTCTTCGCTCTCCACGACCAGCGCGCAGGCTCCCATGCCCATGATGGTGCCGTGTCGCCGCCGGTCGAATGGCAATGCTGCCTCGGATACCCGATCCTTGGTGGTGACGGCGCCGACCGCCAGGAAGCCCGCGCCGACCCATTCCATCAGGTTATCGCCGGTCACATCGTCCGCGCCGATGACCACCACACGCTGACAACGGCCGCTGTGGATCCAGTCCTCGGCAATGCTAATCGCCTGGGCGGTACTGGCGCAGGCGGCGTTGACTTGCGTGTTGGGTCCGCGCGCGCCGATATATTGGGCGAACTGGCTGTGGCCCATGGCCAGAATGCGGAACAGGAAGCGGCGGTCGAAGACGTACGGCTCGCGCTCGATCTGGTCGCGCAGGTCGGCGATGCGGCGGTTGATCTCGCTTAACGACGACGGGTCGGCCGTGTAGTTGCGCAGATCTTCCAGCATCTCCAGTTGCTGAGTGCGGTTTAAATAAGTGTAGTAGCGCTTGAACTCGTCGGCGAATCGGTCGCCGCCGGGGAAGGCGCTGGCGAAGATCACGCCGGTGCTGTCGCGCATCGCTTCGGGCAACAACCAGCGCTCTGGCAGATACTTGCCGGTGCTGGTGCGCTTGTAGGTCATCACCAGGGGGATGCCCGCTTCGCGCAACGCATCCAGGCCCGCAGCCATCGCCATTTGCGTGGTGATGTCCAGCGCCTCGATCAGTTCGCTCGGCACACCATACTCCTCGGCCAGGTCGAACGGGCCGGGACGGCCGGCCAGCTTGATGACGTCGGCCGGGTCGCCGATTGTCTCGAAGCGGCCGCTGCCGTCTTCGCCCTTCACCAGCCGGGTGACGCGCTTGTTCACGATAAGATTGCGGAAACGCTCCGGGATCAGATCGACGAACTGTTCACCGCGCAGGATTCGCAGGGCGTTATCAGGATCCATCACCGGTTTGTTTGTTCCCGGCAAACCGAGACCAGTGCCACTGATGACGATCGAGCCGGGCGGCGTTTCATTGCGGTCGTAGGAGCGACTATTCGCTTGGTGCGCCCCTTGCAAGGATTGCGCGATCAGTTGGGCCAGGGCATCGATCGATGGCGTGGCTGCTACAGGTGGGGTGCTTTCGTTCATGGCATTCCTGCTTTCCGGCGTTGCGACTGCGATTGCCGGAGCGATAATTTCATTGGTTACCGGTCGGCCGTTCGGGACCGGTTGTGGCTGTTCGATGCGTTCCTCGGCTCCAAATCCAGCCGCGTACAGCCCGCACAATGCTTGATTAAATGTCGGCAATTCGCCGCCCTTGGGATGATTGGTCATTAGCGCCACCACGTCTTCGTGGTCGCCGAAAACATCCTTGACGAAGCCGCGTAAGGCGCGTTTGGGACCGACCTCGATGAAAACGCGGACGCCCGCGTCGTACATCGTCTGCATACCTTTCACCCATTGAACAGGTGAGGCGATCTGCCGTTCCAGCAAATCCTTGATCTCGGTTGCGCCTGTCGGATAAACCTGTCCGGTGACGTTGGCCACCAGAGGCAATCGCGGCGGGGTGATGTGCATCCGGTCGAGCATCTTGCGCAGGGGGGCGCTAGCCGGGGCGACGATGCGCGTATGGAAAGCATGGCTGACCGGCAGCTGCATGGCCTGGTAGCCGCGTTCCTGGAAGAGCTTGATGGCCGTTTCGACGGCCGCGCTCGCACCGCCGATGACCGACTGGCTGTTGCTGTTGATATTGGCCGGGACGACGTAGCCGTCGACCTCTTCGAGAGTCGCCTTGACCACCTCGTAGGGAGCCAGCACAGCGGCCATCCAGCCGTTATCGGCTACTTCGACTTTGGCCATTTCACGGCCACGTCCAGCGGCCGCTTCCAGCGCCTCGGCGAAGGGCAGCACGCCCGCCGCCACCAGCGCCCCGTACTCGCCCAGCGAATGGCCCATGACCATATCAGGCTGGAAGCCATAATCGGCCAACAAGCGTCGAATCGCCTCATCCAGCGTCAACATCGCCGGCTGAGTGACTTCGGTTTGCATCAGGTCGAAATTGGCCTGGCTGATGGCGCCTTTGTCGTTTGGATCGACAAACAAGTAAGAGGTTAATGGCCGCCCCAGGATGGGGTGCATGATGCCGTCGGCCTCGTCGAGCGTCTGCTGTACCGTCGGCGATACGGCCGCCAGCTCGCGGCCCATGTTGACGTACTGGCTACCCTGACCGGGGAAGAGGAAGGCCAGCTTGCCCGGCTTGGGCCCGCGACCTCGGAAGATGCCCTGGGCTTCCATCGCTCTCCAGGCCTGAGTCGTGTCGAAGCCCATCACCTTGCGTGCCTTTTGTAGCCGATCGACCAGCTCATCGTGGCTGCCAAAGTCGATAACCAGCCGTTCTTTAGCGCGGATATCGACCGGTCGGGGCAGCTCGCGCGGCGGCGTCCACCCAGCTTCGGCGCGGGCGGTCGCCTCGTCGAGCTTCGCCTTAAGTTCATCGGGAGAATTGGCGCCCAGCATCAGGATACCGCGGACGGGCTTGGGGCGTTCGGCGATGGTTGCGGAATGGGGCGATGGCTCGCCGGCGGCGGTGGCCGAGGCTCCTGCGTATAGTTTTTGATGTTGTGTCAGCCGGCCGGGAATGTGTTCCTCCAGCACCAGATGGAAGTTCGTGCCGCCGAATCCGTAAGCGCTGACGCCGGCACGACGTGGCGTGCCGTTATTGGAGGCCCACTCGCGCGCGTCGTGGATAGGATAGAAAGGCGTCGCGCTGAAGTCGATATTGGGGTTGGTGGGGTTAGCGTTGAGCGTTGGCGGCAATATTTTATGATATAACGCCAACGCAGTTTTCAGAAGGCCGGCCGCGCCTGCTCCGGCCTTGAGGTGGCCGATGTTGCTCTTGGCCGAGCCGATGCCGATGCTGCCTCGTGGCGCGCCACCAAAGACAGTCGCCAGACTCTCGACCTCGACAACGTCGCCGACGCGAGTGCTCGTGCCGTGGGCTTCGATGAGCGTGGCCGTGGTGGGGTCCAGGGCCGCGGTTTCCCAGGCGCGCTGGATGGCCAGCTGTTGGCCGATAGGGTTGGGGGCGGTGATGCCCTTGCCCTTGCCATCGCTGGCTCCGGCGACGCCACGAATGACCGCGTAGATCTTGTCGCCCGCAAGTTCGGCGTCGGCCAGGCGCTTGAGCAGGAATGCAGCCGCTCCCTCGCCCATGACGAACCCGTCTGCGCCGTCGCCGAACGGTCGCGTGCCCGTGGCGCTTAGCGCGCCGATCTTGCAGAACTTTACGAACGAACCGATGCCCATGTTGCGATCCACGCCGCCGGTGAGCACTGCGTCGACCTTACCCTCGGCCAATAGCTGCACAGCTGCTTCCACGGCCGCGAAGCTGCTCGCGCAAGCCGCATCCGTGATGAAGTTGGGGCCGCGCAAGTTCAACACGTTGGCGACTCGCCCCGAGACGATGTTCGGCAATTCACCAGGCATAGAATCCTCGGTGATGGCCGGTATCTCCTGGTCGAGTGCGTCGTGGAACTGTTCGATGAGCGCCTCTTGTGTGGCTGGAGACAGCTTGGCGAATTCAGGTGTGCTGCGCAGCCAGCGGACGTATTCGGGGAAGACGATGCGCTGCGAAGTAATATAATGCAGCTCGCCTCCCATCGCTGTGCCCAGGATGACACCGGTGCGTTCGGTGTCCAACGGACGGTCGGGGTAGCCGTAGTCGGCTAGAACGTCAGCGGCGACGGTGATGGCCCATTGCTGGCCCTCATCCATTGATGCGGCGACTTTCGGGGGCATGCGGAAACGCCGCCAATCGAACTCAAATCCCCGGACCCAGCCGCCGATTTTGCTGTAGGTTTTGTCGGGTACCCTGGGGTCGGGGTCGTAATAGTCGGCCACGCGCCACCGGTTGGGCGGCGTTTCGGTGATGCTGTACCGCTTGCCGATGATGTTGTTCCAGAAGGCGGCCGCGCTGGGCGCGTCAGGTAGTATGGCTCCCACCCCGACGATGGCGATTGCGCGATCGGCTGATTCCATAGCGATGTGTCCTCAATGAATATGACCGGCAGTGGAGTACCTTAGGGTCCACTGCCGGTTCATCTAGAAGGTGCGATTAAGCTGATCCCGCGCGTAGTTCATATCTTCGATGAGACCGGCTTGCGCGGCATAGATACCGGGTAGATTGAGAGAAGATGCCAGGTTGGGATCGGTCTGACCGGCGCCGATAGCCCACTGCAGACCGTCGGTCGCGACTTTTAACGCCGCCGTCCGGCCGTGGATTCGAGCCAAAGCCTGGCGGGTGGGCACGTTGAGTTGAATCGCCTCGGTCGGGTGGTCTACGACACGCTCGGCGAAGATCGCCGCGGTCTCGGCCCAGGCGATGAGTTCGCCCAGCCGGAAGAGCACATGCTGGTTGCGGGTCAGCCGGTCAAGCCGGGCACGCTCCAGAATAACAGCCAGAGCGCGCATGGCCAGCGCGGCGTAGTTCGCGCCGTTGTCTGGTTCGGCGGCGTGGATGGCGTCCAGTCGAGCGGCCCAATCGTTGTAATAGGCGCCTTGTGTCTTCAAATGTTGTTGCCAGCGGTCGCGGGCGATGGTCCACTCCATGATCTCCGACGTGCCCTCGTAGATACAGGTGATACGCACGTCGCGCTTGATCTTCTCGACCATGTACTCTTTGGTGTAGCCGTAGCCACCCAGCGCCTGGATGGCGTCCTCGGCCGCCTTGTTGCCCGATTCGGTGGCCATATATTTGGCGATAGCGCCTTCGGTTTGCAGACCGGCCTCGCCGCTATCCAGTCGTTCGGCCACCCACTCGATGTAGGTGCGCGACGCCTCCAGGCGGGCGGCGTTAGGCACGATGAGCTTATGGGTGTAGCCTTGCTTCTCGCTAAGCGGCGCGCCGCCCTGAATGCGCTCGTGGGAATAGCGAATGGCGCGTCGCAACGCTTCCCATCCCGCACCCAGACCGAACGCCCCCACCATCAGGCGCGTGTAGCCGAACACAGCTTGCGCCTGGGCCAGTCCTTGCCCTTCGATACCGCCGACCAACCGCTCGGCCGGTACGTAGACGTCTTCAAGGAACAGCTTGGCCGTGTTGCTGGCGCGGATGCCGTGTTTGTCCTCCCCCTTGCCATAGCTGAACCCTTCGGCCCCGCGTTCGACAATAAACCACGACGGCCCGCCGGGGGCCAGAGCGAGGATACTATACAGATCGGCTACGCCACCGTTACTGATCCACTGCTTGTTGCCGCTGATCTTGTAACCGCTGACACTGCCGTCCTCCTGTACGGGAACGGCCTTGGTGGTCATGGCCGCCAGGTCGCTGCCAGCCTGCGGCTCAGTCGCGCCGTAGGCCATCAGTAAGGCCTCGTCGGCGATACGACCCATCCAGTGCGCTTTCTGCTCCGGCGTGCCTCCCACGCGGATCGGATCGGAGCCGAGGAAGGTGGCCAGCACGCCTGTTGCCACACCCAAATCAATGGCGGCCATCAGTTCGGAGACGCGGTAAATATCATAGGCGCCGCCGCCGAGACCGTTAAACTCTTCGGGAATAAACAAGAGATGCAGTCCTAACTGCATCGGGTCATTAAGTTCTTTTAAGACTTCTTCAGGGAAACGATCGTCGCGATCAAGTTCCAGCAGATACTCACTCGTCAGCCTGCGCTCGGCGTACTTCCTGAGCGTATCCAGGATCATATCGCGGGTTTCGACATCCAAACCTGCACCAGCCATCTCTTTCTCCTTCAGAAAGGGTCTGCGGAATGCCGAACAATCCGGTTTGGCGGGATTGGGATCTCCACCGGATCGCAAAGAGAATCGTTGGATTGTCCGTATTCCTGATTAGCATTCTAAAGGAGAGATCTGGATGTCATTAGTGACAAATGTAACCAGATTTGTAGGCGAAAGGCATAATGCAGTGTGTCATGCGAAGGGGGGCGGGCACATGTGATATCGAGCGCGCTCCAGTGGATGTCTTTCCCATATAATATATATTGGAGTCTGGCCTGCAAGCGGATCGACAAAAACGCCCGGCGTAATGACCGGGCATTCTGTTTCATATATGGTGCCCCCGACAGGACTCGAACCTGTGCACCTGGCTTCGGAGGCCAGCGCTCTATCCTCTGAGCTACGGGGGCGAAGTTGTCTAACCCGATAATTATCCCAGACGGAGGGGCTATCGTCAACGGTTCGGAACGATTGCGCGGAGCATATCAAGTTCCCCGGTGATATTCTAGCCCCCGAACGGGATGGCGATAGCCACCAATAGAACGCCAACGCCGACGAGGATCAGCCCGGTTCTCAGCGCATTCGTGCCGGTGTACTTGCCCCATTCGTAACCTGAATAGAACAGTACCAGGAACGATACGATATTCGATACCCGGATCGCCAGAGCGTGATCGTTGCGCAGGAGCACAAACGGCAAGAGCGATGGCAATACAGCCAACACAGCGATCAGCACCGAGGCCGCGCCGCCGGTCAAGTCCTCTCGCTTCAGGTGAACGGGCTGGGGCTGGCTCTCGTGCAGATGCTCGAGAATCTCGGCGTAGAGCGATTGCCGCTGGCTTTCGCTCGTGATAGGTTCGAGGATGAAATCGAGTTCGTCAGCGACCGCTTCGATCGCTTCTTCCGGTGTATCGGCCGAATCGATATACCACAGAATACGATGCTTCTCGCCGCGCTCGAACACTTCAGTCAGTACGTAGACGATGCCATCGATGACACCCCAGGCTAATATCGCCAGGATAGCCCCGGCCAACAGTTCGTTGACATACTCAGAAGTAACGGCCTGTCCCGGCTCGAGGTGAAAGATGCGGAATGCCAGGGTGAAAGTCAGAAGCACCAATATGCTATAGATCGTCTCAGCCAGGCGGTCGATCGGATCGAGCAAGTGCGCCAGGAAGCCCTCCTGCGGCTTGTCCGGTTTGGGTCGATGTCGCGTGCGCGTCGCTCGTCTGGCGCCCATAAATCAGCTCACCATGACAACAAGAACAAGATGGACATAATAGTAACAGGTCCGATCTTCTCGACAAGGCGCATCGGGCTTATCACAGGCTTCTTGCGATAAGGTCGCGTATAATGACCGGCAAACCCACCAGGGGCATCGTCACAGGAGTGGTCTATTATGCGAGCAGCGAAAAAGCGAAATCGATACATATCCACTGGCCAGCTTCCGCCGTCCGCTGTCGTGCAGCAACTGGTGAACGAAGCCTATGAGCGCTTTAAGGATAATGACGAGGGCCAAAATGCTTCGCATTATCCCGCTTTGGCTCGCGTGCCGCGCCGGTTCTTCGGCATTTGTGTTCTCAGCGCCAGCGGTCTGATTTATGCCGCCGGCGATACGGAGTATCCTTTCACCCTGATGAGCGTTGTCAAGCCGTTTACGTTTGCCCTGATCTGCGCCGTCGTCGGCACACAAGAGGCGCGTGACCGGTTGGGTCTCAACGCGACCGGCCTGCCGTTCAATTCGATCACGGCTATCGAGCAGAGCGCCAGCCGGTTGACCAACCCGATGGTCAATTCAGGCGCCATTACAGCGGTCAGTCTGGCGCCCGGAGCAACTGCAGAAGAGAAATGGCAATTTATCCAGGTCGGACTGTCACGATTTGCCGGGCGACCGCTGGCCCTGGATGAAGAGGTATTCGCGTCGGCCTCCGCCACCAACCACCGTAATCGGGCCATCGCCCGGATCCTCTATGATTACGGCCTCCTGGATATGGATCCTATGGAGGCGACAGACATCTATACGCGGCAATGCTCGCTCAGCGTTACTGCCCGCGACCTGGCTGTCATGGCGGATACCCTCGCCAACGGTGGCGTCAATTCGCAGACTGGCGAGCAGGTGATCGACGCCATTTACTGCCAGCACGCGCTGGCGACGATGGCCACGGCCGGGATGTATGAGAATTCCGGCGATTGGCTATTTGACACCGGGTTGCCGGCCAAGAGCGGCATTAGTGGTGGAATTATCGCCGCTGCCCCCGGCAAAGGGGGCGTGGGCGCTTTTTCACCGCCGCTCGACGCTGCCGGTAACAGCGTCCGCGGTCAATTGGCGATCGGGTTCCTGTCGGCGCAACTGGGCTTGAACCTGTTCGCTTCCACGCCAAAGGCATGAGAGTGTCGCTCAGTGGGCAGCCGTTTTCTTCCGGGCCGGCGGCTTTGTCTTGACCTTGGGAGGCGGTGGCTCCTCACCGGTCGTGTAATCCGGCAAGCCTAAAGACGGGAAAATCGCCAGCAAGGCAAAGACGCTCAGGATTAGGAACGATGCCCGGAGCGCGCGCAGACGGGCTGTCTCGTTGATATTCACCGCCTGATCTATCTGTTCGGGCGTAGCTGTCGTCTGCGCCATTACCTCGTGTAGATGGTCGTTGGAGACGAAATTGACGTTGTCGAGATTGACCTGTCGTGTCAGGGAAAGCGGCAACGCCGATTGGCTGACCGCACTGGTGACGAACATGCTCAACAGGCCAACGGCCACGACTCCGGCAAAGGCGGTTCCCAGAGCGGTGGAGAGGTTGTTAGCCACACCACGTAGCGCCCCCACGTCACCGGCCAGTTCTTTGCCCGATGAAGTCATCATCACATTGAACAGGAGCGTCAGCAACGAGCCTTCGCCCAGGCCGACCAGCAACAAGCCAAAGATGACCATGGCTGTGCCCCAGTTATTGCCGACTACGAATGACAGGATTATCAAACCGGTCGCCACCAGTGTAAAGGCGACCATCGCGATCCGGCGAGGCGTCAATCGGTCATAGAGGCGCACGATGAAGATGGCCGATCCGGCGATGGCCAGCGTATAGGGCACGACGGCGAGCGCGGTTTGCATGGTTGTGCGCCCCTGAACGATCTGAATGAACAGCGGGATGAGGAAATTGACTGCCGGGCCGAGCGCGCCGATGATGAGCAGGGCGACGATCGTCATCCGCTCCTGGGGTGAATCAAGCACTTCCAGTGACAAGAGAGGAGGCTGGCCAAGTTCCGCGCGTTGATGCGACCAGGCGAAAAAGGCCTGGAACAGCATCAAGCCGAAAACCACGAATAGCATGGCCGGCGAGAGGCCGACCAGACTGAACGGCGCGTTGTCATTGGCCAGTACAATGCCCCAGTTATTCAGGTTGTTGAAGCCAAAGCTGATCAGGATAACGGCGATGGCTGACAGGGCCACGCCCACACCGTCGATCTTGATGCCTTTTTGGCGCGGAATGGGCTTCAGCCGGAAACTGAGCAGGAAGACGCCGATGGAAAGGAAGGTCAGGATGCCGAAAGAGTAGCGCCAGCTCAGGAAGGTGCCCAGGAAGCCGGCGACGAAGAAGGCTAACGCCCCCGACAACGCCGGCGTAGCGGCCAGGATGCCCAGCGCCTGAGCCTTTTGTTGGCCGCTGTAGTTGGCGGCGATCAGCACCACCAGTGTCGGTACCAGCGCCGCCGCGGCCAGGCCGGCCAGCGCCTGGGCGAGATTCATCATGCCCGCGTCCTGGCTGAACGCCATGACCGCCATGGCCGCGCCATGCAGCAGCACGGTTACCTGGAACACCAATCTCTCGCCAAAAGCTTTGCCTATCTTCGCGCCCAACATGACGAACGCAGCCACGAAGAGCGAATAGACGACGAGCGCCGTGCCCACCCCGGTGGAGGGCACGTGTAATTCCTCGACAATCGGCCCGATGGATACGGGTATCGCGTTGACGTTGAAAGCCATCTGCATTTGAGCCAGGACGATAATGGCCATGTAGAGCCAGGTCTCGGCTTGCGTTGAGTTGGATACGTTTTGAGCGGCTTGTTTACTCATGAAAAATCACCATCGGGCCGATACAGATTGAAATTAAAATGATTGGGCGGTCGAGATTACTCTTCGATCCAGCACTCCGCCAGCTTGATACATACTTCTGTGGCGCGAGCCATATCCTGCACACTGACCCACTCGAGCGGCCCGTGGATGTTCTGCATGCCGGTGAAGACGTTGGGCGTCGGCACACCCAGTTCGGTCAGGCGCGAGCCGTCCGTGCCGCCACGAATGGGCAGGAAGAAGTGCTCGACGTTTGCCCGGCGATAGGCTTCCACCGCTTTATCGATAGGCCGCATGTCGTTTTCCAGCCAATAGCGCATGTTGCGGTATTGCGGGAGCACTTCACAGGTGATGTGAGAGCGCGGTTCCGTGGCCTGGATGGTGGCACAAACCTGCTGAATCAGCCGGCCTTGTCGTTCCAGTTCGTTCATCTCGAAGTCGCGCAGGATGAAATGCAGTTCGGCAGCGGCCGCCGTACCGCTCATGGCGTAAAGATGGATGAATCCTTGCCGGCCGTCGGTGGTTTCCGGCGTTAACGTCACCTGGGGCAGGGTGTCAACGATCTTGGCCGCCAGGTGCAGGGCATTGACGAGTTTGTCCTTGGCCCAGCCAGGATGGATGGACACGCCCTGGACTTTGACAACGGCCCGGTCGGCCGAGAATGTCTCATAGACCAATTCGCCCCGGTGTGCGCCGTCGAGCGTGTAGCCGAACTCGGCCCCCAGGTCGGCCGGCAGATTGGCATGGACGCCACGGCCGATCTCTTCGTCGGGCGTGAAGCCGATACGGATCGGGCCGTGGGGGATTTCGGGGTGACGCAGCAGGTAGCCGGCTGCGGCCATGACGATGGCGACGCCCGCCTTATCGTCGGCCCCCAGCAGCGTTGTGCCGCTGGCCGTCACGATGTCGTTGCCGATCCTGTCCTTCAGATAGGGCGAATTTTCCGGCGTCAGGACCTGTTCCGGATCGTCAGGCAAGGCGATATCGCCGCCCTGATAGTTGCGATGGACCAGCGGCTTGACGCCTGTGGCGTTAAAGGCCGGGGACGTATCCACGTGGGCCAGCAGGGCGATGGTTGGGACGGCCTTGTCTACCGTGGCCGGTATCGTCGCCAGGACCGCGCCGTAATCGGTCAGGCGCACATCCTGCGCCCCGATCTCTTTCAACTCGTCGACCAGCAGCCGGAGCAAATCATACTGTTTTTCCGTGCTGGGTGACGTCGGCGAATTCTCATCCGCCTGTGTATCGATCTCGCAGTAGCGCACCAGGCGCTCCTCAAGCTCTCGATCAAACTCTGTACTCATAGCTGCCTTCTCCTGGGGGAATAATTGGCTCATTCAGATTGTCAGATCCGGCGGATCGGCATGATGATTCACTGTCGAGTGAACGAGTCGCACCGACCCGCCGGCTTCCTGAATGAATTTAGAAAGCTGTTCCAGCCGGTGGAACAGTTACCTAGACGCCGACTGGATAGCCGGGGCCTAACGGTATGCCCAGAACATACCAAAGGATGAACAGGATAATCCAGGCGATCGCGATGATAAGGGTGTAGGGCAACATCAAGGCGATCACCGTGCCGATACCCGACTCTTTCTGGTAACGTTGCATGACGGTGATGATGAACGGCAAGTAGACCATCAACGGTGTGATGACGTTCATGGGCGAGTCGCCGATGCGATAGGCGGCCAGCACGGTCTGCGGAGCCGTTCCCAGCCGCATGAACAACGGCACGAAAATTGGCGCGAAGATGGCCCATTTCGGCATCGAGCCGGGGATAATGATATCCAGCAGCATGATGACGATAATGAAACCGATGAGTAACGGTATGGCGCCGATATTGGCCTGCTCGAGCCAACCGGCCAGCGTAACGGCGATCACGTTGGGCATGTTGCTGAAGTTGAAGTAGGCGATGAACTGGGCGATCATGAGCAACATGAAGACCAGGCCGGCGAGGCTGGCGAACGTCTTGGTGACCGCTTTGATGACATCATTGCTCCCGCTGAAGGTCCTGGCCCCGTAGCCATAACCGATACCGGCTATCAGGAAGATGAGCATGATGATGAACAGGAGGCTGTCCATGAACGGCGTGGCGCCGATGATGCCGCCGGTCACCGGGTCGCGTAATGGCGCGTTGGATGGGAACGTGAAGATGGCCACGATGGCGATGACGATGAGGGTGCCGATACCGGCATACCGCATTCCACGGCCTTGAGCGTTTTTGTCCAGGACCTCGGTCGCCACAACTTCCGTGCCAGGGGCAGGCTTGTAGGCGCCCAGACGGGGTTCGACGATCCGGTCGGTGACCAGAGCGGCAACGATACTGAGCAGGATCGACATGACGACCTGGAAGTAGAAGTTTGACACAACGGTGATCGGTTCACCGCCGGCCAGGGCGATCGCCTCATTGGTGACCTCGGTCAGCATCGCGTCAAGGGGGGTGATGAGGATGTTGATGGCGAAGATGGCGCTGACGCCGCCGTAGGCCGCGGCCACACCGACGAGCGGATGGCGTTTCACGCTCAGAAAGGCGGCCGCGCCCAGTGGTATGAGGATCAGATAGCCTGCGTCCGTGGCCACGCTGGAGAGGACACCGACGAAGATAATGATGAACGATAAAGCCCAACGCGGCGAGGCATCGACCAGTTTATGGATCAGGGCCGTCAATAACCCCGACTCTTCGGCCACGCCCGCCCCCATCATGGCCACGAAGACGACCGCCACGACGCTAAAACCGGCGAAGTTAGGAACGAACGAAGTAAAAATGAATCGAATTCCTTCCCGCGTCAGTAAACTGCGTATGGCGATGGTCTGTTCCTTGATCTCAAAATGGATATCCCACGGATCTTCGGGCATGTTTTCAAGCGGTTCCGTTGTGTCGGCGTAGAAATCCAGTTGTGCGCCGCCCTCGCTGATAGGAACGGCGATCTCCTCGGTAACGCTTACCCCCATCCATCCGAGGACGGCCGAGAGCGCGATAACGATGAGAATCAGATACAGGAACATCAACACCGGGTGGGGAACCTTGTTACCAATACGCTCCACAGTTCCCAACCAGCCGCTTGTTTTGGGCGGCTCTTCTGCTTTCACCTTTGTTTTAGCTTTAGCTTTTGCCACGATTGCCTCCTGCGCGAGCAGAATGAAAAATAATGTGGATCACAACAGAGACTTTTATCGAGGAATTGAAGCCAATTCCTCAAGATAAACGATGGCTGTCTCGATGCCCCGATGGAACATCTCGATGCTGAACCGCTCATTGGGTGAGTGCAGACCGTCATCGTCCAGGCCATAGCCCATCATCACCACGGGGATGCCCATGAGATCGGCTATCTCGGCCACGACGGGGATGCTGCCGCCGCCGCGAGTGAAGATCGGCTTGACGCCCCAACCCTTCTCATAGGCGCGCGAAGCTGCCTGCATCTCGGGGATATCAAATGAGAATAACGCCGGCTTGCCTGTGGTGATGAGCTTGACCTCCACGTGGACGGTGGGCGGAACGATGGAGTCGATGTAGGTCTTGAACAGGTCGAAGATCTTGTGCGGGTCTTGATTGCCCACCAGTCGCGAGCTGATCTTGCACCCGGCCTTGGCCGGGACGATGGTCTTTGGCCCCGGACCGCTCCAGCCGCTCCACATGCCGTTGATGTCCAGCGTCGGCCGGGCGGCGATACGCTCGCGTATGTTGTAATGGGCGTCTCCCCAAACGGCCGGGACGCCTGTAGACGCCTTGTATTGTTCCTCGGTCAGATCGGTCTTGGCGATCATCTCCCGTTCCGCAGGGGTCAGCGGAACAACGTCGTCATAGAAGCCGGGCACGGCGATCGTGTGATCGGGGTTGTATAGTTTGTCGAGAATTTCGACCAACGCCAGGGCCGGATTATGAACCGCGCCGCCCCATAGACCGCTGTGCAGATCATCGGTTGGCCCATGGACTTCGATCTCCATGTAGGTCATGCCGCGCAAGCTGTGCAGGATAGCCGGCTCGTCGATGCTGCGCATGGATGAATCGCTGATGACACACACATCGGCCTTCAGGAGATCGAGGTGTTCCTTGATGAACGGAAGCAGGTTGGGGGAGGATACTTCTTCCTCACCCTCCAGCAGGAGCTTGACGTTGACCGGGGCCTTGCCGGCCGTCCTCAGATAGGATTCGACCGCCTTGACATGGATGAATAGCTGGCCTTTATCGTCGGTGGCCCCACGAGCGTAGATCTTGCCGTCCTTCTCGACCGGTTCAAACGGATCTGTATGCCACCCGTCTTCCATGAGAGCCGGCACGACATCGTAATGCCCGTACACGAGGACCGTTGGCTTGTCCGGGCCCGCGCCCAGCCATTCCCCATAAACGACGGGATGGCCGGCTGTGGGCATTACCTGGACGTTGTTCAGGCCGATTTCATCCAGATGGATCTGTAACCATTCGGCCATGCGGCGGATATCTCCGGCGTGGGCGGGATCGCCGCTTAGGCTGGGGATGCGGAGCATCTCATGGAGTTCTTGCCGGAATCGGGTTGCGTGCTCGCGAGAATACTGACGCGCTGCGGAGCTTGAATCACTCATTCTGTTTATGCCTTATGCCTCTTTACTTTCTCCTGCTTCGATAAGTAAGTGATGAAGTCGCCTCCGGATTACAGGCCAAGCAATTGCTTCTTCTTGGCCTCGAATTCCTCGTCCGTAAGGATGCCCATGTCTTTAAGCTCGGCCAGCTTCTTTAGTTCGGCGATGTAGTCCGATTGTGTCGGCGCGGCGCTGGGAGCCGCCGGCGGGGCGGGCGCGGTTGCCGGGGTTGAAGGGGCAGCCGGTTCGGCGTCAGCCGATTCGATGGCCGCCACATCGGCGTCCGTCAATTCATGGGTTTCAATGTCCAGTTCGTCGATGACGGCTTCCAATTGTTCTTCGGTCAGGTCCTCGGGCTTTTTACCGGTGTGGGCCTCGATACGCTGGACATCCTGCTGGCTTAATTTGATCGCGTTTGCGGTGCCCATGACGGCGACGGCAACCAGGCCGCCTGTCAACATGATGCGGCGGCGTCGCATGCGAATACGCCGCCGTTGCATGCGGCGGACGCTCCGCCGAGCCGATCGAATATTACTGCGTCGTCTCATTTTGCTACTCCTTTTGCAGTGGTAGATCTATTTACTGTCGTGTGTGGTTCCGTGAACACGACAGTTGACCGAAAAATCTCAAGGGAACAGTATGGTAAAAGGGTGCGTGATTAGTAAAAATCACTCAGGCAGCAGTGTATCGCTACTTTTTATTCCGGTCAATATCGTTAGGAGCATCTTAACTTCCATGTACGTATAGGCCTGACCTCAAGCAAAGCCGCGGGATCCGGCGATCAAACGCCGGCGTCCGTGCGCAGGCGATACAGAACCGGGATCGCCGCCAGCTGAAAGATGACCGGGAAGGCGACGAGCGACGCGATGGAAACATCGTACAATGCGCCCATGATCACGCTGCCGGTGAACCAGGCCAAGCCGAAGCCGGCGTTGAAGACGCCGTAGGCCGAGCCACGTTTGTCGGG
>JACFOH010000002.1:39641-95384 GCA_019454405.1 Promineifilum sp. | reverse complement strand
CCATGCCGCCGGCCCCAAGCAGCGCCAGATATGGGCCAGAAATGCTGCGCGCGCCTTCATAAGTCATGTCGGCGAACAGACTCACGACGCCGAGCAGGATGACGAATTTTATAGCCGATCTTTGTGTTGCGGGTGGGATTTTCGTGTCCATTATGGTGCTTCAAGCTCCAGAGACAACGATTATATTGCGGACTCCTTGCTCTATGTGAGTGGAGAGTTGGTCCAAAATAAAACCGGGATTGAAACCAATCCCGGTCCGCTTCATGTCCTTGTCAATCACTAAGCCGATTCCGCCGATGCCACAGGCGATTTGCCGGCCTTCTCCGGGGCGCGACCATAGAGCTGGGCCAGCTCGGTCAGCCCCAGAGCGATCCCCGGCGCGCGGGCGGTGAACATCTCTTTGGTGAATCGCCACTGCCACCAGCCGCCTTCCTTGCCGGGATAGTTCATGCGAGCTTCATTGCCTAATACGAACAGATCTTGCATGGGGATGATGGCCATATCGGCCACGGAGGCATAGGCCAGCCGGATCAGGTCCCAGACGATATCGCGGCCGGAGGACACCGCGTAGCGTCGCACGTGGTCGCGTTCGTCTTCGGTCGCGTTGAGATACCATCCCAGCGTCGTCTCGTTGTCGTGTGTGCCGGTATAGACCACTGTGTTGTGGGTATAGTTGTACGGCAGGAAACTGCTGTTGCGCTCGCCGCCAAAGGCGAATTGCAGGATGCGCATGCCGGGGAAGTTGAAGCGGTCACGTAGCGCCTCGACCTCTGGCGTGATGACGCCCAGGTCCTCGGCAATGATCGGTAATTCACCCAGCCTGGCCTGGATCGCCTCGAAGATAGCCGCGTCGGGGCCTTTGACCCAACGACCGATTACAGCGGTTGGTTCGGAGGCGGGTATTTCCCAGTATGCCTCAAAGCCGCGGAAGTGATCGATGCGTACGATATCCGCCTGCACCAGATTCATGTGTATGCGCTGTATCCACCAGTTATAGTTGTCGGCCGCGATCTTGTTCCACTTATAGAGCGGATTGCCCCAACGCTGGCCGGTCTCGCTGAAATAGTCCGGCGGCACCCCGGCGACGAAGGCCGGCGAACCGTCCTTGTTCAGGTGGAACAACTCCGGATGTGACCAGACGTCGGCGCTGTCGTAGGCGACAAAGATGGGCAGATCGCCGACGATCTTGACGCCTTGCCGGTTGGCATAACCCTTTAACTCCAGCCACTGTTTGTAGAACAGGAACTGCTGGAACTTGTGTGATTCGACCTCGTCCGCCAGATCCTTTGACCATTGTTTCATCGCCCGCACCTGGCGCTTGGCGATCGCCTTGGGCCACGTATTCCAGCTGCCACCTTCCTCCTGGCCATGATGTTCTTTCAGGGCCATGAACAAGGCATAATCATCCAGCCAATGGGCGGTGTTTTGGCAGAAGCGCTCAAATGCGGTGTGTTGGTCGGCCGCGTCGCTGGCCTTAAAATTCTCATAAGCCTGGCGTAACAGCGCGCGCTTGTATTCGATGACCGCCCCGTAATCGACCGTCGCCGGGGGGAACTCGGGCACAACCTCGATCGCATCAGCCGGCAAGAAGCCGTCGACCACCAGGCGGTCAGGGCTGATGAGCAAGGGGTTGCCGGCGAATGCCGAGAATGATTGATAGGGAGAGTCGCCGTAGCCGGTGGGGCCGAGAGGCAATAATTGCCAGAGACTCTGTTTGGCGGCCACCAGAAAATCGACGAAACGATAGGCGCTGTCGCCCAGGTCTCCGATACCGTAGCGGCCGGGCAGACTCGTGGGGTGCAACAGAACTCCCGCGGAACGTTCAAAATTCATAGGTGGATTCTCCTGTATGATGAAACCAATAAATCAACGAAGCCTCAGGCTGTCCAGGCAAGGAATCTTTTCCCGTACATTATCCGGCCGCGCGCCGGGGTTATGGAGTTGGACCAGAAAGGAGACACCGCGATGGTCGGTATCGATGCCTTCCCACATGATCAGGCCGAACCCCTTCGCATAATAATATCTCTCAAACGGCTGCGCGGCCGGTCGACCATTCACTTCATTATACGCCGCCAGGGCGACTACGTCGCGTGCTTCATAGCCAAGACCTCGCCGTCCTTCTACATCGGGAAGAGCGAGCCGGTTGTGTATGCCTTCCAGCTTGATCCAGGTGACGTGCCGCCCGGAGAGGTGCGAATTCATCATGCAATTGCCCTTGCGCCGGCTGACGACCACGACACTACGACGATAGAGCTGCCCGATGGCCATCATGCGCGGCACCCAGGCCGAGCCGTATTGCTCGCCATCCATGAGTGTATAGAAGTTGCCCGATCCCGGCGAGGTATCTGTGCCCCGATAAATGAAACGTTCGTCGGCCCACATTTCCTCCCACTCGCCGTTTTTCGTCTGGTAGAACCGGTTCCCTTCGGATTGGGTTTGCAGGCGCTGCTGGCCAATCGATGGGCCGTTGGGTAGCTCAAAAATATACTTCAGCTCATAGAGACGGCCGTCGCCGCGCAAATAAGGTAGCATGTCGAATTTCTTCGGCTCATCGATCACGGCGATCGAGACGAACAGGGTGGAACCAAAGAATTCGCCGCGAGGATTGCGCATGCGCCAGCGGCTGATATAGCGACCGGTATCGTTGGGCGCGGTCATTTTGACCGATACTTTAACCACTTCTTGCGGCCCGATTCCTTCGACCGCTATACGGGTGGTCTGGCTCATCTCCGTGCCGCCGGCGAAAACCAACTCATAGCCCGCCGACCAGAAGATCGACCCAGTGTTGCGGATCGCCCAGGTCTTTTCAAACTGTGCCCCGGCGCGAATTTCGGCGCCGTCCGGGATGGTCACATGCGCTTCCAGTTGCGCGTCTTCCTGAGCCGATGAACCCGGCGTGGATGAGATGGGAATGCGAATCTCGATGTAGAACAGATCGCCAAACAGTGTGCCTTCGGCGTTGCGCGCGCGCCAGGTGCTGCGCTGGAGGCCGGGAATCGCCGGCGCGCGCAAGGGGACGGTGACCTGGACCGTCTCTCCCGGCAGGGCCGGCGGCAAGGGAACGCTATCCGGCCCGTCCATTTTATTACCGGCTATAAACGCGAGCGAGTAACCAGGCCCCCAGGCCGACGACCCGGTGTTGCGTATTCGCCAGGTCTTGCGCATCGGTTCTCCGGCAGCCACGACCGTCCCGTCGGGGTAGGTGATATCCGACAGGTAGCCGGCGTTGTCTACTGTGCCGGGCCGCACGACTTCTATTTCTACAAACAGGATGTCACCAAACGGGACGCCGCCGGCTGAGCGAAGCTGCCATGTGGACCGATGGAACCCGATTGTTGTGGGCGAGGTTAACTCGACAGAAATATTAGCTTTTGCTCCCGGCTCGGTGCGAGGCAATGGAACAGATGCCGGCCCACTGATCGTGTTGGTCCCCGCTGCCGTCAGCGTGTACCCCTCTCCCCATGTTGAGGTTCCCGTATTCTTGACTTGCCATGTCTTGGTAAAGGCGTAGCCGGGTCGCATCCGTGTTCCGTCAGTCACTGTGATGTCGGCGACATAGGTCGCGCCATCTCGCTGTTGGCCGGATGATGTGACGACCGTCAGGCTTGCCTCCAGGATCGGGCCAAACAAATTGCCCTCTGGATCGCGCAGCTGCCAGCGAGAGCGATAGGCGCCCGCCCTGGCCGGCAAGGTTAACGTGACGGACAGATCGGCCGTCCCGCCCGGCCTGACCGTAGGCAAGGGGACGGAGGTCATTCCACCTGTCGAGGTACCTACCGGCGCCAGACTGTAACGTTTGTCCCAGGTCGAATCACCCGAATTGCGGACACGCCATGTCTTGAGAGCCGTTCGGCCTGCTTCAACTTTTGTTCCGGCGGGCAGGGTGATATCGCCGATCAATACTGCGTCATTGCGGCGAGCGACGGGTGTGACAATGATGTCGGCGAATAACTCGAAGGGGAACAGACGCCCCTGGCTGTTGCAGGGTTTCCACGTGCTGCGGTGTCGTCCTGGAGAGGACGGCGCGACGAGAGTGACACTGACTTCTCCTATCTCATTAGGCTTCAATGGCGGCAGCATGACACTATCAGGGCCACCCATTCGTTGGTCGCTGACATGTTTTAGGGTGAAGTTCTGCCAGGTCGATGTGCCGCTGTTGCGCACACGCCATGTCTTCTTGAACGATTTCCCGGCGATGATGGACGACCCGTCCGGCACCGTCACATCGGCCAGATAGACTAACTGATCGATCGTTGGGATTTCGACGTTGCGGAAATACTGAATCGGATCGACCACGTCCGGGATGGCGTATCCTCGCAACCCGTGGCCGAGGTGCTGTAACGTCAGGTGCAGGTGGATGCCGGCCGCGTCACCCGTTTCCCCGGCGATCCCCAGCCGATGCCCAATCTCAACGGTCTGGCCGGTCTTCAGGCTGGCGTCGATCGAGGCCATATGGGCGTACCACGTGACCCAGGTTGTTCCATCGTTCCAGTCATGGCGGATCCGCACGTGGTTGCCATACCCTTTGTCATTGAGGCTGATGAGATCGATGACACCGCGCTGGGCGGCGAGAACTTCCACGGCCCTGCCGTTGGCAGCGGCTCGCAAGTCGATGCCCTCGTGGCGACCATTGGCATAGGAACGAGGGCTGTTGAACGGGCTGACGATTAGAAACCCGGTAGCCACCGGGTTGTTCAAGCTAAATGGTGTCGAGTTGTCGTCCGGCATCGTTACTTCCTACCTGAACTACGACAGCCGACCTTGTTTGACTGGCTGACGAGATTGGCGCGGTTCCTAGCCGCGATAGCGCATCTGGGCAATGGCCCACTCATATAACTGCTGATACCCCTGGGCGGATTGCTGCCATGAGAAATCGGCCTTCATACCGTTCGCTTGCATGCGCCGCCACCCTTCCTTATCGGTGTTGTAGACGTAAGTCGCGCGCTGGATGGCATGCCAAAGCGCGTCGGAACTGAGGTCATAGAACGAGAAGCCGGTGATGCCGTCCTGGACCGTATCGGCCAACCCGCCCGTTGCCCGAACGATCGGCACGCTGCCATAGCGCATGGCGATCATCTGTCCCAGGCCGCACGGCTCGAAAACTGATGGCATCAGGAACATATCGCTGCCGGCGTAGATTAGCGGCGCCAACCCGGCGTGATAGCCGATGTAGGCGGCCATCTTGTCCTTATGATAAGAAGCCATCTGGGCGAACATGTTCTCGTATTGCGGATTGCCCGTGCCCAGGACGATGAATTGGGCCGGCCCCGCATAGCCGTTCATCAGTAGGTGGAGGGGGTGCCCAACAATATCTAACCCTTTTTGCCAGTCCAGCCGTGAGATGATGGCCAGGATAGGGATATCGGGTATCTGCGGCAGGCCAACGGCCGCCTGGAGAGCGAGCCGATTCTCCGCCCTGCCTTCCAGCGAGTTGATATCGTAATTCCCTGCCAGTCGCTTGTCGGTGGCAGGATTCCAGATGTCATAGTCCAGGCCGTTGAGGATGCCGTGCAAGTCGCCTTGACGGTAGCGCAACAAGGCATCCAGCCCGACTCCGCCCTCGCGCGTCATGATCTCCCGCGCGTAGGAAGGGCTGACCGTGTTGATGATGTTGGCGTGATAGATGCCGCGGGCCATGAAGTTGACTTCACCGTAGGCTTCTTCTGTTAAGGAGTGGGTGAAGATCTGCATGTAGTCGAAGACGTTCCAGTTCGTCTTTCCCTGATGGGCCAGATTATGGATGGTGAAGACGCTGCCCAGGCCATGGTAACGAGGATGGGCCTGCCCCGCGGTCGCCAGCCAGGTGACGGCCGGTGCGGTATGCCAATCGTGGGCATGGAGCAGATCCGGCCGCCAATCGATCGATTCCGTCAGGGCGAACGCAGCCTTGCTAAAGAAAGCGAATCGGTAGGGATCATCCCAGTAGCCGTAAATATTCTCCCGGTTAAAGAGACTTTGCTGGGCGATGAAGTACACGGGGACGTCGCTTCCCGGCAACCGGCTCTCGAACGCTCCGGCCTGGACGATGCCGGAACCTGTGGGCACGTTTAGCTGTAACGGCATGCTTTCGACGCCGGGGAAACCCGCTTCGATATTGTGATAGGCGGGCATGAAGACCCGAACATCATAACCCATGGCATGGAGCGCCTTGGGTAAGGAACCGCCGACATCGCCCAGCCCTCCGATTTTGGCGAAGGGCGCGGCTTCGGCTGTCAGGAAGAGTACCCGCACGGGTTCGGCCATAGTCATCATCACCTAGAATCGCGAATCGACCCGGACGATGAGACCGGTCGGTTCACATATGATTTTGAGACATTACCACAGGGACGAAATACCGATACAAGATTGTACGGTATTGTCCCTGATTATGTGCAGTTGATCAAATCGAGATGGGCTAAATATCGCGCCCTGTCGATGGGTGACCGGCAGGCTCGCCTCAGATCCTTTCCAGGTCAGCCCGAACGCGTCGCAAACGCTCGGCCGCCTCATGTCCCACAGGCGCGAGTTTTGGATTGATGCCGCCCATGCCCAACATCGAGATCGGATCGATGATCGATACTTCGGAACCTTGGCCGTCATCGTCCTCATAGACGATGACATTACATGGCAGCAGCAACCCGATCTCGACTTCGGTGGCGAAAGCCCGATGGGCCAACGGCGGATTGCAAGCTCCCAGGATGGCGTAGCGGCGGAAATCTACGCCCAGTTTCTGCTTCAATGTGTCTTTGACATCGACGTGTGTCAGGATGCCAAAGCCCTCCTCTTTCAGCGCGGCGGTCACTCGTTCGATTGCTTCTTCATAGGGCAGATCAAGATGAACCCTTATTCCAAGATCATCCATGGTCATGTCACTCATTTTGCTTACCTTCCTTACAACCTATCGGCCGCATAATTTCAGCCGTGATTAACTATTTTGGGTGGCCGCTCTATCGATCACCGTTGCGCCATAAGACCATGATGGCCACCCCAGCCAGGACTGTCAAGCTTAGCCCAGCGATGATCGCTCCGATCCCCAGGATATCTCCCCAATCGCGAGCCGGTCGGGAGCCTCCTGTGGCTTCCGGGGCGGCTGTTGGTGTCGGTGTTGGCTGGGGCGTTGGCGCTTGTGGCGGGGCGATCATGGCGAAAGCGACTGCTCCGGATGTCGCAGTTATCGTTGGCGTCATGGTAGGCTCGGGCGTGGCGGTAGGCGTGGGCGTGGGCGATCGGATGATGAGCATCTGGCCTATCTGGAGGAAAGCGTTGGGGTCCAGGTTATTCATGGCCATGAGTTCTTCCAGAGTGAGACCATATCGCAAGGCGATCGCCAATGCTGTGTCGCCCCCTTTGACGGTGTGAGTCAATTGCGGTGTGGCTGTGGGCGGTGGGGTTTCGCCCTCAACCAGCCGTACCTTGATCTCATTGCCTGGATGTACGACCGCATCCTCCGGCAGCGTGTTCAGCCATAATAAGGTAGCCAGATCGGTCCGATAATTAGCGGCGATCGACCACAACGATTCACCCTCGCGCACGGTGTGATAGACGGGGGGCGTTGGCGTCGGGGGCGGAGGTTGTCCGTCAGCCAGCCGGATCGTGAGCTTGTCGCCCGGGTTGATGACGCTGTCCTGATTTAAGCCGTTGAACAAGTATAGATCGGCCAGGGACACTTCATAGCGGGCGGCGATGGCCCATAAGGTCTGCCCCTGCAATACGGTGTGGATAATGGATCCGTCTTCGTTGGGCGAGGCTAATTCGATGGGAGCGACGATAAAGGGTACATCGACGACGCGTTGCTCTGACCGAGGCGGTGGAGCGTCATACGGCGTGCCGAAAACCGTTACGTAGAAATTCTGGCCGCTGCCGACGGCGAAACCGACGCCCACCTCCGTCCAGCGCGGGTTGAGCATATTGCTGAAGTGGATGGCGCTGTTTCGCCACCAAACGACGCCTTGCTGAGGCGTCAGCCGCGTTCCACCGACGAGATTCTCGCCTGCGTACCCGGTATAGCCCGCTGCTTCCGCGCGGTCTTGCCAGGTGCTGCCGTTGATACCGATATGGCTGTAGATACCGTTCTGGGCGATGAAATTGGCGTGGTTCTGTGCCGCCGTGGCCAACGCTCCATTGTAGGTAAGGGCGGGCAAACCATACTCTGCCCTGACCTGATTGACCAGCTGCAGAATATCGTTTGTTGGGCTTCCCTGTGCCTCGACCTTTCCCGTGAAGCTCCCGGCGATGAGCAGTAGCCCCAAAAGGACTGCCAGACAGATGCGCTGCATCATACGATACTGGACTATAACCGGAAAACGGCCGGCGGCAAGGGGCATTAAGCCACCTTTCTGCTATCGTGTCCCGCTGTTTGAGTTTGTTCCTTGCCTTTAGAAGAGTTTGGGCTATCGTTTTATTCTATGAGCGATGACATGATAAATCCCACAGAAGATTCTGTGATTAGTTTGCGAGAAGTGACGAAGGAAAACCTGAGCGAGGTGTTGACGCTGAAAGTAAAGCCGGATCAGCAACGCTTCGTTGCCAGCAATGCTGTTTCGATTGCCGAGGCGCACTTCGAAGAGAAGGCCTGGTATAGGGCCGTCTATGCGGACGAGACCCCAATCGGGTTCGTCATGCTTTATGATGATCCAAAAGCAGGCGAGTATTATCTCTGGCGAATGATGATCGATGCTCGCTATCAGGGCCATCATTTTGGGGAGCGCGCGCTTCGGCTCCTTATCGAGTATATTCGCACTCGGCCCGGCGCCGTAGAGCTATTAGTCAGCTATGTGCCTATTGAGGGCAATCCCCAACCCTTCTATCGGCGTCTCGGCTTCGTCGATACAGGTGAGCTAAGTAACGGCGAAAACGTGATGAGGCTGGTTCTCTAGCGCGCCTGGCGACTCATCGACCACCCCCGGAACTTATAATTCGGTTGATAGCCCTGGCCGTTTCACCGGCCTGGATTCCCCACGGTTCGTTCGGCGGGTTGCCCGTAACGATAGAGAACCTGGTCGAACCATTTTTAGACGGAGGCAATTGATCATGCAATATCGAAGACTGGGCCAGGCCGGGATGAAGGTGAGCGTCATCGCCCTCGGTGGCTGGATCAACTTTGGCGAAGGCAAGGTGGCCGAACACACCGCCCGCGAGGTGGTCAGGACCGCCTATGATCAGGGCATCAATTTCTACGATCTGGCCGACTTTTATGGCCGTGGCGCGGCTGAGAAACAAATGGGCGCGGTACTGAGCGAGTATCCGCGTCATACGCTCGTCATTTCGACGAAAGTCTTCTGGCCAATGAGCCAGGATATCAACGATCGAGGCCTGTCGCGCAAACATATTATGGAGAGTATAGACGGCAGTTTGCGGCGACTAGGCACCGACTATGTCGATATTTATTTTTGCCATCGGCCCGATCCGGAGACGCCGATCCTGGAGACCGCGCGGGCGATGGATGATCTTATTCATCGTGGCAAAGTGCTTTATTGGGGAACGTCTGAATGGTCGGCCGAACAGATCCGTGAGGCTTGCGATCTGTGTGAGCGCTACGGGCTATACCCGCCCCAGGTCGAGCAGCCCGATTATTCGATGCTTAATCGCCGTCTTGTGGAGGATGAAATCTTGCCGGCGACAGAGCCCCGTGGCGTGGGGCTGACTGTCTTCTCGCCGCTGGCGATGGGCATGTTGACTGGAAAATATGACGACGGCATCCCCAAGGATTCGCGATTCAATCGCGAGGGGTGGGCGGCGAAACGGTTCATCAATGAGGAGAATCTATCTCGTGTTCGTCGGCTGAAGCCGATCGCCGAGGAATTGGGGATCAGCCGCGCCCAACTGGCATTGGCCTGGATTTTGCGACATTCAGGTGTCAGCAGCGCCATCATCGGAGCCACGCGACCGTCGCAGGTCATCGATAATGCTGCTGCGGGTGAGGTTGATTTATCTGCGGAAGTTATTGCCCAGATAGATGAGATTCTGAACTCGTGAGGTTAACGCCCGGCAGGAGGCCCCTCCTGCCGGGTGATAGAAAGCTCTATTCAGCGTCTTTCACGAAATCAAGCGAGACTGAGTTGATGCAATAGCGCATCCCCGTCGGCTCCGGGCCGTCATCGAAGAGGTGACCCAGATGCGCGCCACAATTGGCACAGTGGACCTCCGTTCGCACCATAAAGAAGCGTCGATCGGTTTCTTCGTCGATGTGCTCAGCCACTAGCGGCGCCCAGAAGCTGGGCCAGCCGCAGCCGGCATCGAACTTGTGCTCTGAACTGAACAGTTCCGCGCCACAGCCGATGCAAGTGTAGATGCCCTTCTCTTCATTGTAGTTGAATGCTCCGGAGAAGGGCCGCTCGGTTCCTTGCTCGCGGGTAACGTGATACTGCTCGGGGGTCAGTTGCGCCCGCCATTCGGCGTCCGTCTTTTGTACCTTGTAGGTCATGGTTCGCTCCTTGTATAAACTGCCCTGATATTACAAACCCTGCGTTTGAGAGTCATTAGATTGACCGTAATCTTAAGTCTGTCGATCAATTTGGAGCTCCTCACACCATCGTTTATAATGCGTCGGTAAATATGCCCCCTGTGCCGAAACGTTCGTTCTCCATTCGCGTTGTGCGGTGGGGTATATTGGCACTAGCGTTATGGAACCTCGGTCGCGCGATCGCTCTCTGGCGTCAGGCCGACTGGATGGCCGGCCTGCCTCTGACTCCCGATCCTCGTCTGCGCCTGTGCCTCGCATTGGGGTGGGCAGCGTTATTCCTGGCCGCTTTCATTGTTGCTCATCGACGCCGGCGGTGGTCGCGCCTCTTCACTCCATTTTTTCTAATGCTCTATGGTGTTTATGAATTCGGAACGATCATCATTTACGCCCCGACGCCGCCGACGCTGATGCCTATCCTCATCTACGTTGCTTTCGTTAGCTTTGCCGTCTGGGCCTTGTGGCGACGGGACCAATTTCCCACTAGTGGCGATTAAGGAGGCCGTTGAGCCGGACAACATATGAACCCCAAAATTGAACAACTCAGGCAACTTAAACGACAAGCCCGAATGGGTGGCGGCGAGGACAAGCTGGCCGCACGCAAAGCAAAGGGCAAACTAAACGCTCGCGAGCGGATCGAGCTTCTCTTAGACAAAGGCTCGTTCAGGGAGGTCGACTCCCTTGTCGTTCATCGCGAAACCAACTTTGAGATGGACAAAAAGAAGATTCCCGGCGATAGCGTCGTGACCGGGTGGGGGACCATTGACGGTCGCCTGGTCTACGTCTTCAGTCAGGACTTCACCGTGTTTGGCGGCAGCCTGAGCGGCGTCCATGCTGAGAAGATCTGCAAGATCATGGATATGGCTGTTCGTAACGGCGCGCCTGTCATTGGCATCAACGACTCAGGCGGGGCACGTATCCAGGAGGGCGTCGTTAGCTTGGCCGGCTATGCCGACGTATTCTTGCGCAATACACTGGCCTCCGGCGTGATCCCACAGATCAGCGTCATTATGGGACCATGTGCCGGGGGGGCGGTCTATTCTCCAGCCCTGACCGATTTCATCTTCATGGTCAAGAATAGCAGCCACATGTTCATCACCGGTCCTGATGTTGTTAAAGCGGTGACGGGTGAAGACGTGACCTTTGAAGAGCTAGGCGGGGCGATGGCACACAACGCTGTCAGTGGCGTGGCTCATATGGCCGCTGAATCGGAAGAAGATTGCCTGTTTCTGATTCGTGAGATGATGAGCTACATCCCCTCCAACAACATGGAGGATGCGCCTTTTAAGGTTAGCGGCGACGACAGCCTCCGCACTGATGAACGTCTCAACGATATCGTGCCGGACAGCCCCAACAAACCCTATGATATTCGTGACGTGATCCAGCTCATCGTCGACGACGGCCGCTTCTATGAGATTCAGGAGCATTACGCCCAGAACATCGTTGTTGGGTTCGCCCGGTTAGGCGGCTTCAGCATCGGCATCGTCGCCAACCAGCCGATGGTATTGGCCGGCGTGCTTGATATCAACGCCAGCGAGAAGGCGGCCCGATTCGTGCGCTTCTGTGATTGCTTCAATATTCCTCTGGTAGTGTTCGAAGATGTACCCGGCTTCCTGCCGGGGCTTGATCAGGAACACGGTGGCATTATCCGTCACGGGGCTAAACTGCTTTACGCCTTTTGCGAGGCGACGGTGCCCAAACTGACTGTCATCACGCGCAAGGCGTATGGCGGCGCCTACTGCGTCATGAATAGCAAGCATATTCGTTCGGATTTCAATGTCGCCTGGCCCACGGCCGAGATCGCCGTCATGGGGCCTGAGGGGGCGGTCAACATTATCTACCGGCGCGATATTGCCGAGGCGGAGCAACCCGAGTCCCGACGCGCTGAACTGACCGCCGAATATCGCGACCATCTGGCCAACCCTTACATCGCCGCCCAATATGGTTACATCGATGATGTCATTGAGCCTAGCGAGACACGGCCGCGACTGATCAACGCGCTCAACATGCTCCAGAACAAGCGAGACCAGAATCCGCCCAAAAAGCACGGTAATATCCCGCTCTAAGCGGGGAACCGGCATGACCAACCTGGATTAGCGCAGATTTGGCCGGTTCTAGTCCTTAGTGGCTTCGCCGGCCTCAATCAAAAATAAGTGGAACACTTCTATGTTAAGAGAAGATGGCCTTCTGGTTAAAAAGTTCGATAAACTCCTGATCGCCAATCGAGGCGAGATCGCCTTGCGTATCTTGCGCGCGGCACACGAGTTGGGCATTTCTACCGTGGCCGTATTTTCCGACGCCGACCGCAACGCCCCACACGTACGCTACGCAGATGAGGCCTATCATATTGGCCCACCCGCCGCGCGAGACAGCTACCTGGTGATCGAAAAGCTACTTGACGTCGCCAAGCGCTCCGGCGCCGAGGCGATTCATCCCGGTTATGGCTTCCTGGCCGAGCGCGCCGGGTTCGCTCAGGCTTGTGCCGATGCCGGGATTGTTTTCGTTGGCCCTCCTGCGCGAGCCATCGAGATCATGGGCGACAAGCTCATGGCCCGCGCCACAGTGACCGCTGCCGGCGTCCCCGTCGTCCCCGGCACGCCGATCGGGCAATCAGACGAAGAAATGACCGCCGCCGCCATCCAGATGGGCTTTCCCGTTCTGGTTAAGGCGGCCGCGGGTGGTGGTGGTAAAGGTATGCGCCCCGTCCATCGTGTCGAGGATCTGCCCGACGCGTTTGCCGCCGCTCGTCGTGAATCGAAGGCTGCCTTTGGCGATGACACTGTCTATCTTGAAAAGCTCATCACCGAGGCGCGCCATATCGAGATTCAGCTTCTGGCGGATAGTCATGGGAATACCATCTATCTGGGTGAACGGGAATGTTCTCTTCAGCGTCGCCATCAGAAACTTATTGAAGAAGCGCCGTCGTTTGTTGTTGACGCCGATCTGCGCCGCCGGATGGGTGAGGTAGCTGTTGCCGCCGCGCGCTCGGTTAATTATGTAAACTCTGGGACAATTGAATTCTTGCTCGACCGCGACAAGAACTTCTATTTCCTGGAGATGAACACCCGCCTGCAAGTCGAACATCCCGTCACTGAGCTGGTCACTGGCGTTGATATTGTCCAGGAGCAGTTGCGGATCGCTCGTGGTCGCCGGCTGCGCTTGCGCCAGGAAGATATACAGATCAAGGGGTGGGCTATCGAATGTCGCATCAATGCGGAGGATCCTTACAACAACTACATGCCCTCCACCGGCACCATCACAGCGGCGCACCTGCCGGCCGGGCCGGGTGTTCGGGTTGATTCCGGTGTCTACGTTGGCAATGAGATCACTCCTTACTACGACTCAATGATCAGCAAGCTTATTTGCTATGGGGAGACTCGCGGCGAGGCCGTGTTGCGGATGCGGCGGGCGCTGGAGGAATACCGTATCATGGGCGTCAAGACGAACATCCCGTTCCACCAGCACATGATGGATAGCCATCGGTTCTTGTCGGGCCAGTTTGACACCAATTTTGTTGAGGAACGGTTCAGCATGGACGATCGCGAGATCGATCGTGCCATGGAGGCGGCTTTGTTAGCCACTCTGGCGGCTCATGAGCAAAGCCAGCGTGCCGCCCAGATCGTCGCTCCTGGCGCTCGCGATACCAGTAACTGGAAATGGTTGAGCCGTTGGGAAAGGCTGCGACGTTAGCTACGTAAAATGTGACTGATTGTGATTCAAATGGCTGTTCATCGTGCGCAACGGTGATTGCGATAGAGACCATGGGTCAGAACTATGAAATACATCGCTACGGTTAAGGATCGGGAATATACCATCGAAATCGACCCTGATCGGGGCATTCTCATTGATGACGTACCTCAGGAGATCGACTTCCAGCGTCTGGGGCAGAGCGGCTTCTTGTCACTGTTGATGAACCATCGCTCCGTCTCCGCTGTCGTGGAGGAGAAAAATGATCACTGGGATGTGCTCATTCAGGGCGAGTTGTATAATGTGCAAGTACAGGATGAACGCGTCTACCGCCTGGAGCGCATGCGTTCGACGGGCGCGACGGTCGATGGCCAGGCTATCGTCACCTCGCCCATGCCCGGCATCATCGTGGCCGTGCCGGTTGCCGTGGGAGACATAGTGAAGCGCGGCGACAAGGTCGTTGTCCTGGAATCCATGAAGATGGAAAACGAGTTACGTGCCCCTTGTGATGGCGTCATAACACACGTGAACGTCACCGCCGGGGCCAATGTCGAAAAAGACCAGGAACTCGTTGGTATTAGTCAGGAGGTCGCCGAAGCGTCGTAGTTGATCTGGTTGACGTATCCGATAGTTGATGAATACCGCTAAAACTGCAAACCTCGAAGTAGAGGTTAAATTCTTCGTCTCAGATCTTGGCGTTGCGCGGCGGCGATTGGAAGCCGACGGCGCTGAACTGGTGGCCCCTCGCGTCTATGAGCGCAATGTCCGATTCGACACGCCTGATCATAAGCTGCTACGACGCGCTGAGTTGTTGCGTCTGCGGCAGGATACGCGAGCGCGCCTGACCTTCAAGGGGCCGGCGGCCGCGGACGCTGAAAGCGAGGCTAAAGTACGCGAGGAGATCGAGCTTGAGATCGCCGATTTCGACCGCATGGCCGCCATCCTGATCCGGCTCGGCTACTCTCCAGTACAAACATACGAGAAATATCGCCAAACATGGCGCTGGCATGATGTTGAAGTCGTGCTGGATGAGTTGCCGTTCGGCGAATTTCTGGAGTTAGAGGGAGAGGAGGCGTCGATTAAGGTCGCCGCTGCGGCGCTGGGGCTGAATTGGTCGAAGCGTATCCTGACGAACTATTTGGGGCTGATGGAGCTTTGTCGCCGCTCGTTCAATCTACCATTCTCGGATCTGACGTTCGCTAATTTCGACGGGATAATGGTCGACATGGCCCAGCTGATCCCGCTCAGTGTCCTTGTATAATCTATCAAACAATACAATCAGGAGAAAATATGTTCTCGAAAGCAATGGCTATCAATGATGAGATCGTCCGCCTGCGTCGTACGATCCATGCCAACCCCGAACTAGGATTTCAGGAATATCAGACAGCGGCTCTTGTAGCCGACACGTTGAACGAGATCGGCGGCTACAAGATCCAGACACAAGTGGGCAAGACCGGCGTCGTCGCTGAACTGGGCGATAGCGGCCCGCTTATCGCCATCCGGGCTGATATGGACGCATTACCTATCCAGGAGGCCAATGATATACCGTATCGCTCTTCCAATCCGGGAGTTATGCATGCATGTGGTCATGATGCACATACGGCCATCCTTCTTGGCGTAGCCCATCTCTTGCGTCAAAGCTATGCCGAGGAGCCATGGGTCGGTCGCGTGCGCCTGCTCTTTCAGCCATCTGAAGAAAGATTTGACGAGAACGGTATCAGCGGTGCCACCGCGATGATCGACGATGGAGCGCTCGAGGGCATCGATGCAGTTATTGCCTTGCATGTTGCATCGGATAACCCGTCGGGCCAATTGAGCTTTCACGATGGGCCGAGTATGGCTGCTGTCGATTCGTTCGATGCCTGGATCCGTGGCGATGGTGGACACGGCGCTTACCCGCATAACGGCAGCGATCCTATTTACATGCTTGCGCCTATCTTGACGGCTCTCTACGCTATTCCTTCGAGGCGTGTGAACCCGATCGCCCCCTCGGTTGTTAGCCTGGGACAAGTCACCGGCGGTGCGGTGCATAATGTTATCCCTAATGAAGTGATGCTTCGGGGCACACTCCGCTCAATGTCAGCTGACGTGCGCGAGCAACTATGGCAGGAAGTAGAAAACGCGCTGAGGCTGAGCGAGTTGATGGGCGGCAGCTATGAACTGGAAATTAGCAGAGGATATCCGTCACTGGTGAATGATCCTGTGGCGAACGGGTGGATGAAGCAGGTAACCAGCGATTTACTGGGCGCGGAGGTAGTGATCAACGGGCAACCTGCTATGGGGGCGGAAGATTTTGCCTATATGACCCAGCGGGCAAAAGGCGCGATGTTTATGCTTGGCGCGGCCACGCCCGATGGAATCGTTAGGCATCACCATACCAGCATATTCGATATCGACGAGAGTGTGCTGGCCCCGGGCGCGGCCGTTCTGGCAGAGACTGCACGACGCTTTGTCACTGGTCAACTATAACTTCTGCTCCGTGCAGATATCGTGAAATCAGTTTTTTTACCTGATTTATGGCTATAAAGAACTGACGTTCTATAGATATCCTCTATGATGTTATGTATACTGTGAAAACTGGTTATTTGAGTAACAATGCCTGATGCTAGGGGATAAGCCGGATGATATCCAAGTAAAATCGGGCTTAAGACTAGCCTCAGCATAATGGTGGAGCATGATGTCATCAGGAGGTAGTTAAATGAAAATGAACTTTTTATCAGGTAATCAGGATAGAAGCGGGGGTAACCATCGCCTGTTCACCCGTTCCTTACTTGTTGTGAGTTTGTTGCTCGTGTTTGGGTTAGTCTTTGCCTGGGCTGTGCCGACCCATGCCAGCACAATTCCTACCATGAGCATCTCCAGTGTGGTGGCCGATAAGACTGTGACGATTCAGACACACGACTTCCCAGCCAACCAGGACTTTATCGTCACGATGGGGCCTATGGGTTCCAGAGGTATCAACGGTATCGTCGTGGCCACTACTAATTCGGGAGTGGGCGGGTCCTTTACCGTGACCTACAATATCCCGCCGCAGTTGGCTGGTTCACAGCAGATCGCCATCCGTATGCAGACGGCTCATGCCTACCCGTTTTATGCCTTCAACTGGTTCTGGAATAACACGACCGGCGCCACGGGTGGTGTACCGCCTGTAACCCCACCGGTTGGCCCCATCTATACCGGCATACCGACTTTCACCGTCTGTAGCGTTGTTCAAAACAGTTCCGTGACGATCCGGGGAAATAATTTTCCGCCGAACCAGGCGTTTACTGTGACAATGGGCCCGTTCGGTACGCAGGGTATCGGGGGCTACACGATAGGGACGTTCAACTCCGGTGTTGGTGGGGCGTTTACCGCTACCTTCAACATACCGCCACAATTGGCCGGCTCGTACCGGATCGCCATCCGCATGCAAACGGCCCATGCCTATCCGTTCTTCGCCTATAATTGGTTCTACAACAATACCGCCACGGTCTGCTAAAGCAGGTCCGCCTGAGCGCCTATGATCAAAAGGCCTTCCCGGAAGGGAGGGCCTTTTTTCTTATGGATGATGGATGTCGGTCAGAGATTCGCGCATCTAGTGGCCTCCTCCGGTTATTCGTGATAGAAAAATGAAATGCACTATTCATTGAGGGCCACATGCTGTCTGGTCTAATCAAGTCGATGCGGCCGCGCCAATGGCCGAAGAACGGGTTTGTTTTTGTCGCTCTCCTTTTCGATGGGAAGCTATTTCACCTGCCCAGCGTATTGGCCGTCCTCGGCGCTTTCGTCTTGCTATGTCTCATGTCGAGCTCGGTCTATCTAATGAACGACCTGGTCGATATCGAGAGCGATCGCCAACACCCGATTAAAAAGAACAGGCCCTTGCCTTCTGGCCAGGTAGATCCAAAACTGGCGATCGTTTTTGCGGGAACGTTAGCAGCGGTCAGCCTCATTGCCGGTTATTTCCTCTCCGTCAAATTCGCCGTTATTCTGTTACTCTACCTCTTATCCCAGGTAGCTTATACCTTTAAACTGAAACATGTTGTCCTGATCGATGTATTGACTATCGCGGCCGGCTTCATCTTGCGCATCGCCGCCGGCGTGGCTGTGATCGAAGTGGAGCGCTTCTCGCCCTGGCTCTATGTGTTCGGCGGGTTTCTGGCCCTGTTTATGGCTCTGGGTAAGCGTCGGGCTGAGTTGATTTTGTTGGGAGGGAATGCCAGCAATCATCGGGCCATCCTTGATGACTATAATCTGGAATTGATCGATCGGCTCCAGGGGGTCGTCACAACCAGCGCCGTCGTTGCCTACAGCCTTTATACCTTTTTGGCTGAAGGGTTACCCGAGAACCACGCGATGATGCTGACTATTCCTTTCGTCCTGTACGGGATCTTTCGCTATATGTATCTGATCCATATCCGTAACGAAGGGGGCGCGCCGGAAGATATCCTGCTGCGCGACAGACCGATGCAGATCACTCTGCTGCTCTACGGCGTGACCGTATTTGCCGCTCTATACCTGCTGAAGTAACGGGAAAATCATATGTATTCGGCAACGGCCCCGGCCAAGGTCATCCTGTTCGGCGAGCATGCGGTGGTGTACGGCCGTCCGGCGCTTGCGGCCCCGGTCGCGCATCTGCGGGCCAGGGCGATTATCGAGGAGACCGGCGAGGCAGATGTTAAACTTATCGCGCCCGATCTCAATCGTTCGGCCGATCTCTCCAGCGCTAATATCAATAACCCCCTGGTCGCCACCATCCGGGCGGTGGAACGAAGCGTTGGTTGTGCCCTTTCTGAGGGCTACTCACTCAGCGTTACCAGCGACATACCGATCGCCAGCGGGCTGGGCAGCGGGGCGGCTATTTCTGTGGCCATCATCAGGGCCTTCGCGCAGTACCTTGGACGGGTCGATACGATGACCAACGAGGTGATCTCCCAACTGGCCTATGAGGTCGAGAAACTCCATCATGGTACGCCTAGCGGGATCGATAATACGGTTATTGCCTATGAGCGGCCGGTTTACTTCGTGCGCCGGCAGCCCGCTAACGTGATCGAGCCGTTTACGATTGCCCGGCCACTTCGCCTGGCCATCGGTGATACGGGGGTACGCAGCGCCACCAAGGATGTTGTCGGCGATGTTCGCCGCAGATGGGAAGCCGCGCCTGACCGCTTTGAGGCCATTTTCGATGCCTGCGGCCGTATTGCGAGTGAAGGCCGGGCTGCCCTGGCGGCTGGTGATATGACGGCTATCGGTGAGTTGATGAACGAAAATCAATCATGGCTGGAGCGTATGACCGTCTCTTCACCTCCGCTGGAACGCCTGATCCACGCGGCGCGCGAGGCCGGCGCGCTGGGAGCTAAATTAAGCGGGGCAGGTCGTGGCGGTAACATGATCGCGCTGGTGACGCCGGAGCTTGAGGAAGCCGTCGTCGCGGCCCTGATGGCCGCCGGAGCCGTCCGGGTATTCATAAGCGATGTCGGCTAGCGAGGCGAATTGGGAGGCTATCGTTTTTCGGGTAGAATAGCCTAATGGATGAGATGGCCGAAGGCGAGACGGTCCAACCAAAAACAAAAGCCGGCGAATTTCGCCGGCGGAGTTATGAATTACCTGATGGGAGAACCCGCAGGCGAGAGAAATTCGCCCGAGGTTCATGGGATCGAGAACGGGCGTTAGGCCTTCGCCATCGTCTTGAGGCAACGGGTGCAGACGTAACGTCTAATGCGGCGGCCATCCTCGTAGATAGTCGTCCGCTGGACGTTCGGCCGGAATTGACGCTTCGTCTTCCGCTGCGAGAAGCTCACGTTATGGCCGCTCATCGGCCCCTTGCCACATACTTCACATTTCGCCATAATTTCACCTTACCTGACGTCCGCCGCGGCGGCGTTCAAACCGAAGGCGACCAATTGGGTCGCCTGAATATTTCGCAGTATTAAGAACGACCCTGAATTATAGACGAGGCGTGCGAATTTTGCAACCGCGTCAGGGTTTAGGAGTAAAACCATTTATGCCGGTCCAAGAGGATTCGAAAGGGAAAATTGATATTTCCTCGGCCACCATTGCGACGATCACCAATCAGGCGGTGCATCAGTGCTATGGCGTGGTAGGAATGGCCAGCAAGAACCTCGTCAATGGCATCGCGCAATTGTTGACACGAGATAACCGCCGTGGCGTCGACGTTAAAGTCGACGGTGACGAGATCGTCATCGACGTCTATGTGATCGTGGAATACGGCGTGCGGATTCGCGTGGTGGCCGAGAGCATCCAGAATACGGTCAAGTTCCATGTTGAAAAGACGCTCGGTTTGCCCGTCCACGCGGTCAATGTCTACGTGCAAGGATTGCGGATGAGCGAAGGTCAATAACTGCCGGTGTTCCAAAGGAAGAGGGATAATTGTCAACTGCATTAGATACCATGTCTGCCCCAACCGATGTCGGCGGTAAATGGATACAGTGTACTGGCCCCCAGTTTCGGAAGATGATGCAGGCCGGGCTGATCTGGCTTGAGCAAAACCGGGACCATGTCAACGCGCTCAATGTGTTTCCTGTGCCGGATGGCGACACGGGCACCAATATGCTTCTGACGATGCGTTCTGCCTATGCACGTATCGCCGATGGCGAAGAGACCCAGGTCGGTAAAGTGGCCGGACAAGTCGCCCAGGGTGCATTGATGGGCGCTCGAGGTAATTCGGGCGTTATATTGAGTCAAATCCTGCGTGGCCTGGCGGCCGGATTGAGTAACAAGGATGTCTTCGTGACCTCTGATCTGGCTCAGGCGTTCCAGAACGCATCCGATACGGCCTACAAAGGCGTTATGCGGCCAGTCGAGGGTACGATCCTCACCGTGATCCGTGAAGGCGCGGCCGAGGCGACCGATGCTGCTCACAAGAGCGACGATTTGCGCTTTATGCTGGAGCGCATTCTGGAACGTTGCCAACAGGCACTGGAACGCACGCCGGATCTCCTGCCCATCCTGCGTCAGGCCGGCGTTGTCGATTCAGGCGGCCAGGGATTGGTCTATATCCTGGAGGGTATGATGCGTTATGCTCAAGGGGAGTTGTCGCTCGACGGCCGCTCCGCTACCGGCTCGATGGTTACGGGAGGTGACGAACCGGCCCCGGCTCAGGCGTTTGCCGTTCCCGAGGGCGGCTCGCTTGAATTTCCCTATGATGTGCAGTTCCTGATCTCCGGACGTGGCCTCAATGTGGTTGAGGTGCGCGCTCGGATCGATGCGATGGGCGATTCAACCGTTGTCGTCGGTGATGATAAGACGATTAAAGTTCATATCCATGTGAAGGATCCCGGCGAACCATTGAGCTATGGCGTCACGCTCGGTCATATCAGCGATGTCGTTGTCGAGAACATGCAGGAGCAGATGGAGGAGATCGTCTACGGCGGGACTGTACCCACGCCGATGATGCCCGTCATCGAACCCAATCATGTTGGCGTTGTGACGGTTGCGTCCGGCAATGGACTGGCCGGCGTGTTTCGCAGCCTGGGCGCGGCCTACGTCATCAACGGTGGTCAGACCAATAACCCCAGCACCGAGGAGATCTATCAGGCTATTGAGCAATTGCCGACTGACAAGGTCATCGTCCTGCCTAACAACAAGAATATCTTCCTGGCGGCCGAAGCCGCGCGGGAACTTAGCCATAAGCAGGTCGAGATTGTGCATAGTCGCTCGATCCCGCAAGGGATTGCCGCTCTGATGTCGCTCAACCCCGATGATGACGTGGCGCGGAATATGGAGCAGATGGAGAACTCGCTGAGCCTGGTCAAAACCGGCGAGATCACCCGCGCGACCCGCTCGGTTGAGCTGGATGGTGTGGATGTCAAGGAAGGATCGATCATCGGTCTAGTCGATGGGCGTCTGTGCAGCTCCGGCCCCGACGAGGATGTGGTCCTGGAAGATCTCCTGGAGCGGATGGATGTCGCTGAATGCAGCATCATCACGATCTATTATGGAGATGAGGTCACGGACTCCCAGGCAAACGGATTGGCAGAACGTGTCACCCAGCATTACCCTGACGTCGAAGTCGAGGTCGTGGACGGTGGTCAGGCGCATTATTACTATATCCTGGGCGCTGAATGACTGTGTGTTGTAAGGTCAAAGACGGTCGATCGTTGATGATGGCCATCAACAACGCCGGTTAATTATTACTTATGGAACAGGCACTGAAAAGGCTCGAGCGCGTGCTCGAACTGGAAAAACAACAGGGATATCAGAACAAGGCTGTCGTTGGTGGCATTCGCCAGTTCGCTGCGTTTTGGGTCTCCCAGGCAAATGAAGAGGCCGGTGACGAGTCAGATCTGGCTCTGGTGGAACAGGTCTCTCAAGTGCTGGTAGACTATAGCCACCTGCCGGGCAAAGAAGCGCGCGCCAGAGCGATCGATACCTTGTTTCAAAGTATCCAGCGTCGCCGCGGGCGTCAATCGGCGGACTCTGTAGCGTCTCCTGTGAAAGAGCCGCCGGCTAAGAGCGCCACGCCTTCGTCACCGCCTGAGTCTGCCAGGAAACCCGCTCCGGCCCATACTGCGCGCCAAAAGGCGCCACGGGAAACCCCGGTGACCGAGGATATCGAGACCGAGCCGGTCGATAGCGAACCGGTTACAGTCGAACCGGCGATCGATTATGCTCAATCCGGCGTCAAGCCGGATCCGCAAGGTTTGTCGCAACCGGTCACGGCGATAAAAGGCGTGGGCCAGAAGATAGACGAAAAGCTGAACAAGCTTGGTGCGAAGACGATTTGGGAACTGTTGTATCTCTTTCCTCGTCGTTACGATGATTTCACGTTGATGAAACCGATCAGCAAGCTGCAATATGGCGAGCAGGTCACGATCATCGGCACGGTCTGGCAGACCAAAGTGCGTCGCTCGCGTAACAACCAGCCTATTACCGAGAGTATCGTCAATGATGGCACCGGCTCAGTGCAGGCTACGTGGTTCAATCAACCCTGGTTAGCTGCCCAGTTGCCCGCCGGGATGCCGATCGTCCTGAGTGGTAAAGTGGAAATGTTCCTCGGGCGCCTTGTGTTCAATTCGCCTGAATGGGAACCTTTGGAGATGGAGCCTTTGCGAACGCGGCGCATTGTGCCCGTCTACCCGCTCACCGAAGGGTTGACGTCGGCGAAGATGCGCGAAGTAATGCAACGGGCCGTTAAGGAGTGGGCGCCGCGTGTGCCCGACCCGTTGCCGCTTGAGATTCGCAAGCAACGGCGCCTCTATTCGTTGCCGCAAGCAATTCAGCAATTGCATTTTCCCGATAGCCAGGAATCGATGCGTCAGGCTCGTCGACGATTAGCCTATGACGAACTGTTCCTGCTGCAATTGGGGATGCAGCGACAGCGCCGTGATTGGCAGGATCATTCCGGCATGTCATTGGTTATCGGAGACGAACGATTCCAGGCTTTTATGGATTCGTTGCCATTCCAGTTGACTGGCGCTCAGCAGCGCGTCATTGATGAACTTCGTGCGGACATGGCTCAGGATCGGCCGATGAATCGCCTGCTGCAAGGTGATGTCGGCTCAGGCAAGACCATCGTCGCCGCAGCGGCGATGGTGATCGCCGCCTGGTCTGGGGCGCAGGCTGCCCTGATGGCCCCGACAGAGATCCTGGCCGAACAACACTATCGCGGCTTATGCAAACTGCTGGAACCGTTGGGATTGCGGGTTGCCTTGCTGACCGGCAGTACTTCTGCGGCTGAGCGGGCGACGATTTACGAAGGCCTGGCCGATGGAACTATCCAGATAGCTATCGGTACGCACGCACTGATTCAACCTGCCGTCCGATTCCATCGGCTGGGTATGGCCGTCATCGACGAACAGCATCGTTTTGGCGTCGATCAGCGGGCTGCCTTGCGTGAGAAGGGGCCGTCGGATGATGGCGAACCTGTTAGCCCCCATTTGCTGGTTATGTCCGCCACGCCCATCCCGCGCACGCTGGCCTTGTCGCTCTACGGCGATCTTGATATGTCTGTTCTGGACGAGATGCCCCCTGGCCGGCAGGAGATCAAGACTCGCTGGTTGCGGGCTTCCGAGCGCGAGCGAGCCTATAACTTCATTCGTCGCCAGACGAGCGAGGGACGTCAGGCTTACCTCATTTATCCGTTGGTCGAAGAATCAGATACGATCGACGCGCGGGCCGCGGTTGAAGAGTATGAGCGGCTGAGTCGCGAAGTGTTCCCAGATCGGCGAGTCGGGCTGGTGCACGGTCGCTTGCGCCCTAATGAGAAGGATGACGCTATGCGTGCCTTTGCCGCCCAGGAGACGGACATGCTGGTGGCGACTTCCGTGATCGAGGTCGGTGTGGACGTGCCGAATAGCACGGTTATCGTCATCGAGGGTGCCGACCGTTTCGGCCTGGCTCAACTTCATCAGTTCCGTGGCCGCGTGGGGCGTGGTGAACATCAATCCTACTGCATCCTTATCGCAGAGGACGTGTCGGCCGACGCCGAACAACGCCTGACAGCCCTGGAAGCGACTAATGACGGGTTCGTACTGGCCGAGCGCGATCTGGAATTGCGAGGCCCCGGCGAGTTCTTCGGCCGCCGGCAAAGCGGCTTGCCGGAATTGCGCTTTGCTTCTTTGCTACATGACACCGAGGTTCTAGCCATGGCTCAGGAAGATGCGGCCGCTTTGTTCGCCGCCGATCCAGAGCTGGCGTTGCCGGAGCATCAACTACTGGCTGAACAGGTCCGGCAGTTCTGGGAACAGGCGGCCGATGTTAGCTAGGTTGTGATTGGATTGGGTGACAAGACCGTAACCTGGAGGGAGCGATTTGATCAAACGAGCAGTCTACCCGGGAACATTTGATCCCATACATAATGGTCATATCGACCTGATCCTTCGCGCGTCCAAGCTGTTCGATGAGCTGAGTGTCGCTGTCTATGATCACAGGCGACCGATCAAGTCGGTGTTGTTCTCGGTCGAGGAACGCGTGCAAATGATCCTTGACGCCTTGCCGAATGACGGCAATATAGTCGTCATGCCGTTTACGGGATTATTGGTCGATTTTGCACGTAGCATCAATGCCGGGGTGATTGTTCGTGGGCTTCGCGTCTTTTCCGACTTCGAATTTGAGTTTCGCTCCGCGCTGGCCAATCAGCGGCTCGCGCCGGAGATCGAGACGATCAGCCTGATGACGCGTGAAGAAAACATGTTTGTCAGCGGCAGCACAGTCCGGGAAATAGCCGAATTAGGCGGCGACGTTTCCAGCATGGTGCCGCCGAATGTCGCCCAGTTTCTTTATACACGTTTTCAGGGCGATCTTGGTTCGTTTGTGGGTAATTTACCGCTTCGGGATTAGGTGAACGCATATGGATATTCAGCATATCGTCGACCGACTTGAGCAAGCTCTGGATGAGAGCGTCCGTATTCCGATGAGCGCTTATCTATTGGTCAATGAGGAGAAGGTCTATAATCTCCTGGATCAGATGCGCGTCGCCGTTCCCGAGGAGATCAAACGCGCCAATCGCATTGAAGCGGAAAAGGATCGTATCCTGGCGCAGGCCAAAGAGGAGGCGGAGCGGATTCGCGAACTGGCACGGCAAGAGGCCGGCGAGTTGGTTAAACGCGATGCGATCGTTAGCGCGGCCCAACATCGGGCGGAGAACATCATTGAACGGGCGCGGCGTGATACCGAGGCTCTGCGACAGGATGCCGATGTTTATATCATGGAAGTACTGAACCGGTTGGAAGAGGATTTGTCCCGTACTTTGAATGTTGTGCAGAACGGGTTACATAAAGTCCGAACCGAACGGGAGGCCGCTATGCTATCTGCGGCCGAGTCAAGCGATCCATCTCAGCCGGGGGCCTAATCGCGCGAGAAACTGTAGCCGACGCCGCGTCGTGAGGTAATGTATTTAGGCCGGTTTGGCTGACGCTCGATTTTCTGCCGTAGCCGATGGATGTAAACACGCAGCCGATCCTCATGGACTGATTCCATTGGCCACAGTCGCCGCAGGATAAAACTCGATGTGACTGTCTGCCCTGCATTTCGCATCAGGATATAGAGAAGTTTGGCTTCCGTCGGCGTCAACTGGATTTCCTTGCCGTCTACGATAACTTGTTGGGAGGGGAAGTTGACGACGAGATGCGCGTCCACGATCGTCTCAGGGTTTAGCGCGTAGGCAAAGTCACCGATACGCCTCAATACCCGCCGCACTCTGGCCACCATCTCGCCCGGGTTAAACGGTTTGGTAATGTAATCCTCGGCGAATTGGTCGATCAACTGGATGATCGTCTCATCATCATCAACAGCGGTCAGCATGATGATCGGAATATCCGAATAGGTCAGGATCGTTTCGCAGAATTCCAGGCCATTCATCCCATAGGGCATATGAATATCAACCAGCGCGAGGTGGGGAAGGCCGAAACGCTGGATATTCTCTAATCCTTCTTCGGCCGAAGATACCGTCGAGACCTCGAATCCAGCCTTTTGAAGAGCCGCTGATACGAGGCGTTGAATGGAATAATTATCGTCGAGGGCGAGGATTCGATAAGTATTGACGTCGGTCTCGGCCATTATATCCGTATATTCGATCGCGCTGTTCCGTGAATCAGGAACAGTGGCTATATAGCCGGACGTCCGCCTGATTCAAATCGCAGGCGATACACCGGTAAATTTCATTGACGGATTTATGCCTCTTAACCAACCCCCGGACATCATTTTATCAGAGTGGAGAAGACTGCTCAAGTGATATTTGCGTGGGGTGCTGTCGATATTGCGCTAAAGTGGGCCGGCCAGACAGTAAGCCATGCTGTGAGGCCCTGTATTAAGCGAGGTTCCCTTCAAGATTGACAGTTGTCTTGCCGGTAGTATAGTAAGCCCACGCTGAGCCGGGCGGGCAGGCTGGCCGGCGGCGCGACTGAAGCAAGCGAGCACACCTGAATTTTCGACGGGTTCGATGGAAGGGTATCAGCAAGCCCGACAACTGATCGACTCGCGTTATTACCTGGCACCCGCCGCGGGAGTTGGGTGGCTGGTTGGCGTCTGGTTGGGTTCAGTCATCCGGCAGCCCGTATACCTGTGGCTTCTGCCGAGCGCCTTCCTCGTTGCCGGTGCGGTGATGCTGTGGCGGCGTGGCCGCATGGGCCTGGCCCTGGCCGGCGTGGCCGCGTTAACTCTGGGTGGGGCGCGCTACTCGGCCGCTCAGCCCCCTCTGGATCCATCACGCCTTCACTACTACAACGGCGTGAAAGACGCCACCATCGTCGGAACGGTCAAGGCCGAGCCGGAGAATCGCGACACCTCTATCCAGTTGCGCGTCGACGTTCGCGAGCTTTTGCTCGATAATCGTTCTGTGCCCGTGTCCGGAACAGCCCTGGTCCAGGCGAATCGGTATCCTCCGATCGCCTACGGGTCGACAGTGCGGGTGCATGGCGACATAGTCGATCCCGAGCGATTGGGCAATTCCGGTTACGCCGACTACTTGAAGCGCCAGGGGATCCTAAGCGTGATCGAAGGGCCCCGCGTCGAAGTGATCGACGCAGCAGGAGGCTCGCTGATTATGCGCGCCTTGTTACGTCTTAAAGATAGTGCCCGCCATGTGATTGCGAACATCCTGCCTGAACCCCATGCCGCATTACTGACAGGCATCCTTTTGGGCGACGACAGTGGTATGCCGCGTACCCTGAGTGAGGATTTTCGCCGAACGGGGATGACCCATATTATCGCCATTTCGGGCTTCAACATTGCCGTCCTCATCGCTTTGCTCGATCAGGCGACCGGGCTGCTCCTCCCCCGTCGTCCCGCCGCCCTGATTATTATGGTATTCCTCATCCTTTACGCTGCGCTGGTGGGGGCCAGCGCCTCGGTTGTACGCGCAACTTTAATGGGCATCGCCTATCTGGCTGGAATGCGTCTGCTGGGTCGTCCGACTCTGGTTGTGGCCGGCCTGTTGACCGCTTCGTTTATGATGACACTGGCGCAACCGGCGGCGCTATGGGATGTCGGCTTCCAACTGAGCTTTGCCGCGACCTTGGGCTTGATACTCTATGCCGATCCATGGACACAGCGCTTTGACCAGACGATATCTCCCTACTTGGCGCCGGATGCCCGCCGCCGGATCATAGGATTTACAACGGAGGCGGGGATCGTCACTTTGGCGGCACAGATGCTTACACTGCCTTTGATCCTCTATCATTTTGGACGCCTATCATTGGCGAGTCTCCCGGCTAACTTCCTTGTCTTGCCCGCGCAACCAGGCGTCATGATGGCCGGAGGTCTGGCGACTCTGGTGGGCTTATTGTTCCTTCCAGCCGGCCAGCTGATTGGATTAGTGGCCTGGATCTTTCTCCACTACACTATTTCCACTATCCGGATGCTGGCGCAAATGCCCGGCGCTTCAGTGCCTTTGGCGCTATCGTCTACGGGTTTGGTCGTCGTTTATTTGCTCATCGCTGCCGGCACATTATTGGCCAGGACCACCGATGACGCCAGGCAGGCCGCCCCCGCACGCTGGCTGGTTTCCAAACGATGGGTGATGGCTTACCTGGCCGGATTGGCGTTGCTCGCTATATTGATATCGGCTTGGCTGATAGAGCGCCCTGATGGACGTCTTCATGTTGCCTTTCTGGATGTGGGGCAAGGGGACGCCATCTTTATTCAGACGCCGAACGGACGGCAGGTGCTTGTTGATGGTGGCCGTTATCCCAGCGTCGTCCTCGATCAGCTGGGACGGCAGATGCCGTTTTGGGATCGTGGTATCGATATCGTCATCGCCACGCATCCCGATGCAGATCACGTCGCCGGCCTTGTCTCTGTTCTGGATCGTTACCGCATTTCCGGGTTGCTTACCAATGGGGCATCGACTGATGCTGACCCAGCGTTTGAGGCGCTGCTACTTGCTGCCGAGGCCAATGACATACCGGTCATGCCGGCTCAAACAGGCGAGGTGATTACTCTTGATGACGGTGTCCGGATGGAGGTTCTCCATACAGGCCCGCCCGACGGAGGCGATAATCGTAACGAAGCGTCGATCGTTGTCATGCTCACCTATGATCAGCTATCCGTGCTGTTGACGGGTGATGCCGAGGCGATGGCCGAGTCCGAACTATTGCGCAGCGGCCACACGCTTAATGCTGTTGTGCTCAAGGCTGGCCATCATGGCTCGAACGGTTCCAGTGGTCAGGAGTTCTTGCGTGCCGTTATGCCTCAGATCGTCGTCATCTCCGCTGGCCGCGATAACAGTTACGGCCATCCGCACCCGGCTATGCTTGAACGGGCAACAGCTGTTGGTGCAACGATCTTGCGTACGGACCTGATGGGCACCATCGCTGTCGAATCAGACGGCCGGCAAATGTGGTGGGAAGTCGACCATCCTGTTTTGGGGACCCCGTGACCTTGAACGGGGGGTCTCTTAGTGTCCATTGAGAGGAAGTGGCCGCCGGATGATTAGCGGTTACAATCACCCGATTAGAGCCAACAAGGTGACCAATTGGTAAGAATGATTCGTTCCATCGGCCTCTGCGCCACGGTGTTGCTTCTGGTCTTTACGATTGCCTGCTCGCGTCTTGGCGGGATAAATGGTGAGGAATTGACCACACAACCCACGGAGACGGTTGAGGCCGTCGTCTCGACTATCTCTCCGGAGCCTGAGGCGACCCCGACACCGACGGTCGAACCAACCCCGATCCCGCCTCATGTCGTCATGGAAGACCAAAGTCTCGACGAGAGTGGAGAACTGGTGGCCCGGGAGGTCACACTGCCGGTACCGGGATGGCTGGTTATTTATCGCAGCATGGATGGCAAGCCTGACGAAATCATCGGCAGCGTATCGCTCGCGGCTGGCGCGCACAAAGATGTTCGGGTCATCGTCAATACCGATCTGGCAACTCAGCAGCTTTTTGCTCGTGTGCACATCGATGTGGGCGCGGAAGGCGTTTTTGAGTATCCCGGAGGGGATGGCCCTTTCCCCGATGATCCGGGCGCAGAGTTCACAGTTGAACTGCTATTGCCGCAACCCCAAATAGAAGTGGCCGCGCAGGATGTCGCCGAAGATGGATTGATCACTGTGGCACGTGTTGAGTTGTTGGAGCCGGCCTGGATCTTGATCCATACTGATGATGATGGAGAGATAGGCCCTGTTATCGGCGGCGTGTTGCTAGAAGAGGGCACATACGAAAACGTCCCGCTGGCGATTGATTGGCGACGCGCTACGCCTACCCTGCACGCGGTTCTGCATGAGGACGATGGCGCTGCCGGCGTTGTTGATTTTCCCGACGGCGATATGCCTATTCTGGTGAACGGTTTACCTATCGTCGCGACCTTCGCGGCTACCTATCCGCCGGATATCGTCGTATACGATCAGCCGATGATTGATGGAACGGTTACTATTGAACGCACGATTAGCCAAGGCCCCGGCTGGCTTGTTATCTATAACGAAGTAGACGGACAACCCGGCCTTATTATCGGTAGCGCTCCCTTAACAGACGGCCTCAATGAGGTGATCTCCGTCAAATTGACCCAATCGGCCGTTACAGAGCAATTGTTTGCTCGTCTTCACGAAGACACCGAGCCGGGAAATGCCTTTAACTTCCCCAACCAGGATCCCGCCGTACGATATAACAACCGTTTGCCGAATGCCGCTGGTTTTCGCGTCGGTAATAATGCCCTGGCCTTCATGCGTGATCAGAAGTTGATTGATGATGCGGTGAGCGTGGATGTGATTGTCTCCCCGGTTGAAGGATGGGCGGCCGTCTATGCTGATGATGACGGGGCGCCTGGTGAATTGCTCGGCAGCGTTTGGTTCTCCGCCGGTGTAAACCGGAATGTCGCTATCGAGCTTGACCCTGTGCCGGTCGAGTCGAGCACGTTGTATCTGGCCTTGTATCAGGATTTGGGCAAGCCGAAAATATTTGAACCCGGTCTTGATCTGCCGCTGTCTAATGAGGACAATCGGCCGATACGAGTGCCGTTTGATCTTTATCTGCCTCTTCGATAGTTCAAGCCATGCTGCCCTTTGGCAGCGACCTCCTGTCGCCCCCCCCCCGACTATTTTTAGAGTTTGGGCCCCCGTGTATAAAGCGCTCAGGGCACAAACATTTCACGTACATTTCATGTTATCTATTTCATAGGTGTGGCATTATTTCAGTGAGTATCTGGCGTTCGGTTATGACTTCCTCTAATGATGTCTAAATCGGAAGGTTGATAGAAATAAACACACCGTATTATTTCCTGACTGCATCATTCGTCGATAGAGCCTTCTATCTAACTTAACGCGAAACAACATCATTGATGCCTAAGGAGTGTTCCTAATGTCCCTTAGCCCTAATACTGCGCAGACGCGCGAAATGACTGAATTACGAAATCACTTGAAGTGGTTGGATGAAGAACGGCGTAAATCGTCGCGCAAGATGACTGAACTGGAACAACGTCTGGCGCAGCAAGGGCGCGAATTGGCTGAGCGGGATCAGAAGATCACTGAGTTGGAAAGATATATCGCCAATTTCAGCCAACGCCTTGATAGTTTGCCGGACGCCCTCACCGAGGCTTCGAACGTTGACCAGAGGCTCCAGGATTTGGAGTGGCATGTAGCCAACATGAACACGACGCTGTCTCGTGTGCCGTCTCCCGATGATGCGCAAAAGCAACGACAGGAGGATCGAGCCTATCTGGATGAAGAGATCGCTCGTGCCATCAATGCGACACACGAACGCGCAGAGGCTAGCCAGTCCTTGCTGGAGACGCAGTTGCGTTCCGAGATCGAGGCTATTCGTAGCTCTGATAGCTGGCAACCGCTGGCCTCTCAACTGGATCGCCAGGCCGAGGAGATCAACCTCCTGAAAGCAGCGCTCCCCGAGCTTTCCGACCGCCTACGAGAAACAACCGGTAATCTTGTGATTGATTTTCAGACGCTAAGGGACGCATTTTCTGAGCATTCAGAGCGTCTTCAGGAAACGTCTGATAATCTCGCGGCCGATTTTCAGTCGAACATGAATACCCTCGCCCAAAACGTCCAGAACCATGTGGACGAGAGGATCGGCGAAATAACTCGTCAGCAGCATACGTGGGATTCTCGTCTTCTGCAGCTGGAACAAGGCACCGACGCACCAGGCGAGCGTTGGGCGGAACTGGACAAGTTAGATCAGGAATTGCAGGCCCAAATCAGGGATGTCATGTCGGCGGTCAACCGATTCGAACAAGAACTGGAACTGCGACAGGCCGAAGAACTACGAGTGTCGAATCTTCTCACCGTTCAGGAAGAACGGTTCGCGCCTCTATCATCCACGATCGAAGACCTCAGCGTCACGAACATGGCATTGAATAATCGTCTGATAGACGCGGAAAGGACGATCCAGGAATTGGCAGCTCAAGCTAGAGAAGTTAATGACAGCTTGAAGCCGTCCCTTAGCGACGTGAATCATCGTCTGGCCTTATTCTCTGAAAAGCTCACGAATCTCACGAATAGCGCGACGAAAACAGAGGTCGGCCTTCAAGCGATTTCCGGTGATCACATGGAATTTCGTGAGATGTCCGTCAGTGCAACGGATGAACTCCAGCAACGGCAAAATGAAATTGTCCGGCAGATGGAGAGTTGGCGACTGACAATGGACGAGAATAAAGACACGGTCGAGCGATTCACCCAGCAGTGGAGCACTCTCAGTAATCAATATAAAGAAGCTCGCATGGCGGTCCAGAATTTCGCCCACTGGCAGAAGCAACTCGAGCAGCAGAAACGCGAGGCATCGGAATTACTTCGCCTTGAATCGAACCGGATGCAGGCTAAATGGGATGGCTATCTGTTGGAAGTTCAGGAGAAACTAAAGAGTTTCGAGCTTGAATTCGGCCAGAAGTGGCAAGCCTTCGAGATGGAAAACGAGCAAAAGTGGTCGGCCGCGCGCCGAAGCGAGAAGTTGTGGCGAGAGGAAATATCCGCGGTCGATGATTTGATTCAAAAACTCCAGCAGGACAATCGTAATCTCATCTGGCGCGTCCAGAATGCCCAGGCAGATGCCATCAAGAAATGGCCCAGGCTCCTGATGGAAGAAGTGGAAAAGGCGGTGGAAATTAACCCTAGCCGGCGCCTGACCTCGGTCACCGCACCGCCATCCGGCGAAATGAGCGTGGTCGATGCGATAGAGCAGGGTTTAATCACTATCGATTACAATGACGACGTAGATATCGATGAGCTATAAATCTGCTTTCGAGTATCTTGCGTTATCATGACGGAGTAATGGTTTGTTATGGTCGGCAATCAAAAAAGCTCGGGCTACTTGATCATCGTCCTTGTCCTCCTGGTATTGGCGCTATTCTTCGGCTGGCTCGGCTATCAACCGGGCACATTGCTGAATGAATACGCGCGTGGCGTTGGCCTGGCGCTTTTCGGCGTCGCGCTTGTGGTCGCTATCACCGAGGTGCTCGGCCGCCGGCGAAATCAGCAACTGATTGCCTATCTCGAAAACCAGACTAAGGTGCAAGAAGATGCCCAATTAAAACACAACATGGAGGCTCTTCGGACGCAACTTATTCGTGAAATATCGAGTGGGGATCCGGGGCTAACGGCTAAAGCGTTGCGTGAGCTTGATGTTCAGGGCTGGATCACAGATGGCACCCTGGCCAACACGGACCTGAGTCATGCCCATTTGCAAGGAGCGAATTTGGGCTGGGCTAACTTCAGTGGAGCGCATCTTCATCAGATCGATCTGCAGGGCGCGGATGTGAGTTATGCCAATTTCAGCGCGGCCGATCTAACCGGCGCCAAGATGGCACGTGCCGATCTCGATCTTGCTAACATGACTGAATCGAACGTGCGAGACGCGGATATGAACCTCTGCTCCATGAACGAGACCGATCTGACTGGGGCAACCATGGACAGGGCCGTTTTCAGTGGAGCGACGATGGTCGAAGCTATTCTGAATAAAGCGCAAGGTGAAAATGTTGCTCTTAACGGGGTTAATCTGGAGCGCGCCAACCTGATCGAGAGCAATTTGCCTTATGTCAATATGGAGCGTGCCATATTGACTGGCGCTAATCTTGGTTGGGCGAACCTGAGCAAGGCCAATCTCGAGAAAGCTAACCTCTCCGAAGCTAATTTGAGCGGGGCTAACCTCGATGAGGCTCGCCTTGCGGGAGCTGACTTTTCCGGGGCATTTCTCTTTGGTACGCGTCTTTCCCTTAAGCAGTTATCAACGGTTAAATCTCTGGCGAATGCGACCATGCCGGATGGGACGAAGTATGAAGATTGGGTTCGAAGCCAGGGGAATGAAAACTCGCCGGCTGAATACTTTGCCTCGCCGGAGTCACCGCCGACTAGTACATCCGAATCGCCTCTAGACTATAGGCCGGCCGCGGAAGAGGCCTGAGAAAAGTCAAAGGCCCTGTGTTCCAACACAGGGCCTTTGCTTTGCACCGTAGCGCTACTAACTCTCACGAGGAGGCAGCGCTACGGTGCAGGTGGATAAGTGACTACTCATAAGCACCACCTCCTTGGTTAAAGATGGCAGGCGGCTGATGGCCGCAAATAATATGCGGACATTATGGCATACGCGGTGATCCCTGTCAACCGTTGCTCATGGGCTGCTATTTGCCGGCCAACTCTTGCAGGGTTGCGAATAGCTTATCCATCTCCTCGATTGTGTTGTAGTGGACGAACCCGATCCTGACCAACCCTCCACGGTCCAACAACCCCAGGCGTTCCATAACAGCCACGGCATAATAATGGCCATGCCAAACGAAAAAACCTCGCTCTCCTAATAGGGTTGCCAGAGCTTCCGGCGTATACCCGTCCAGACTGACGGCAAACGTTGGGGTGCGCTTGTCCAGCTCTTCCACGTCGGTCAAACCAAAGACTCGCAAGCCGGGAATGCGCGTCGCTTTGTGCAGGAAGCGCTCGCTTAATGTCCCTTCGTATCTCTTAATCGCTCCCATGCCTCGAATGATCTGTTCGCGTCTTGTGCCTCCCCCGCCGCCCAGCCCGGCCAGATAGTCAACGGCTGCCACCACTCCTGAGAGGCTCTCGAAACTTTGGGTGCCAGTCTCCCATTTCCCCGGCGGCATATTGGACGCCGGACGTACTTTGTAGGCGGTTAAGCGATCCAGCAGATCGTATTTTCCGTAGAGCACGCCGGTGTGCGGGCCGAAGAATTTATAGACTGAACACACCAGAAAATCGCAATCCAGCGCCTGGACGTCGATGAGACCGTGCGGAGCATAATGGACGGCATCGACGTAGACCAGCGCGCCAACGGAATGACCCATTGCGACGACGCGGGCGACATCATTGATCGTGCCAACTGCGTTGGAAGCGTAGTTGATGGCGATCAACCGCGTGCGGTCGCTTAACAAATCAGCTAACGATTCCAGCGCGAGGGTGCAATTCTCCGGATGAAAATCGAGCCAGCGTACAGTAACGCCCCGATCTTCGGCCGCCAGCAGCCACGGCGAGATGTTGGCGTCATGGTCGATTTGAGTCACGATAATCTCGTCCCCCGCCTGCCATTGGCGAGAGATCGCCCGGCTTAGGGCAAAGGTGAGGCTGGTCATATTTTGTCCGAAGACGATCTCCTCCGGCCTGCGGGCGTTGAGCATATCCATCATGGCGGCTCGTGCGTGGTCGGCGGCGGCATCGGTCTCCTGACTAGTCAGGAACGGCCCGCCTAGATTGCTGCTGCCGCTCTTCAAGTAGCCGGCCATCGCATCGATGACAGACTCAGGCGATTGGGTTCCGCCCGGGCCGTCGAGGAATACGGCCGATTGGCCGTTTACTGTCCGTTGCAGGGCCGGAAACTGGGCGCGTAGGGGGATCGGATCGAGTAATGGGGTAGACATAGACTTTGCTCCTCAGGGATATTGGGCCATTATATCGCATCGTCTCTGACCAAAGAAAAATTAAGCTAGTTGGGCGAGACGGCCGAATTAGGCATAATTCCGTTTTGTGCGGACATATGGACATGGAATCATTCATCAGGTGATTGCTAATGAGAAAGTCTGACCTTGCTAAGCTTGCGATATTAGTAGGGGCCTTCATCCTATCTGTTGGTCTCGCGCGAGGAGATAACGCCATGGCGGATTCCGATCCTGACCCCGAGCCACCGTCCTACAGCTTCTATCTGCCTGTTATCATGGCGCCACACATCTACGATATGGTGCAATTCATGTCGGTGGACACCCCGGAAGGTAAGGGGCCTCTGTATGAGGTGATGCAGAAAATCGGCGGGCATGAGTCGCAAGCACGGCACCAGACTCAGGTTGTGGGTGAGCGTTTCTATCATACGAAAGGCAATGAGATTAAAGCGGAATGGGAACAGTTATGGGCTGATGATCATTTCATCTATCGTGGCACCGATACCAGTCCGGGTAACGATCAATACTATACCCTCTATGCGAGCCACGAGGACGGGACGCCGCCCGGGTCGGCCTGGAGTCCGCGCTTCTGGCAGGTTGGCGAGCTCTATGAGCGCAACCCTTTCGTTGTTTTCTATTACAAATCTGATTGCACTGTTGTCATGAATGGGGGAAGCCCGGTGAGCGGTTATCAGCGAACCTGGTTGCGGTTCGAAGCGTTCTACCCGAGCTACACCTTCGAGAGTGGCATTACCTTGGATAATGTCGTTGAATTGACGTGGCTTTTGTCGCCGGACGGCAACCCCATAGAAAGTTACTTCTATGCCGAAGGTTTCGGGCTAGTGGGTTGGGGAAGCTCTGACCGTGGTTATAGCTATATCAATGAGGAACACCAACCGGGGCAGCGCCCGGATAATACGCGCGAAACGATTCAATGTCTTGATGCCACCCCAAGTCTGTTGCGTCGCAGCCTCCTCCTGAACACGGGGCCGCTGCCTTATGATTATCGCGTGAAATAATTCGGCTTGACGTGTCTTCAGGCGTGGGCTACAATGCCGGCCATAACGCGATGCGTTATATTGTTTGGCTTGTCTTACCCCAGAGAATGATCGGGGCATTGGGGGCATCCCCGTCTGAACGACGCCTGGTACGAAAAAGGAGAACTCTAGCATGAGCGACAACGGTTATGATTCGGTCAATTTTCGTTTGAGCGAAGAACATCAAATGATCCAAAAGCTGGCACGCGATTTTGCTCGCAATGAGATCGCGCCGCAAGCTGGATATTATGACAAGACTCATGAATATCCCTGGCCGATCGTCCGCAAGGCGCAGGAGTTAGGCCTGACGACGATGGCGATACCGGAGGAATATGGTGGGCTAGGGCTGAGCTTGTTTGAAGAATGCCTGGTTGCCGAGGAACTGGCCTGGGGTTGCTCGGGCATCAGTACGGCCCTGGGCGTCAACAGTCTTGGCATTTTGCCGATTATGATCGCCGGCAGCGAAGAGCAGAAGCATGAATACGGCCGCCGCATGGCCGAGGGCGAGTTATGCGCTTATTGTGTCACCGAGCCGGAGGCGGGTTCCGATGTGGCCGGCATCAAGACTACAGCTGCGCTCAATGGCGATCATTACATCCTGAACGGCAGCAAGACATTTATCACCGGCGCGACCAACGCCAATTTTTATACAGTACTGGCTTATACCAAGCCTGATTTGCGTGATGACATGCGAAATCGATACAAGGGTATGAGCTTCTTCGTCGTCCACCGTGATTGGGAAGGGGTCAGCGTGGGCAAACCCTTCGAGAAGATGGGGCAGCATGCCTCCGATACGGCCGAGGTCGTCTTCGACAACGTCCGCGTGCCGGTCTCCAATCGCCTGGGCGAGGAAGGAACCGGCTTTGTGACCAGTATGAAGGTGTTCGACAAGAGCCGGCCGTCAGTGGCTGCCGGCGCGGTTGGCGTGGCCCAGCGTGCAGTCGATGAGGCTATCAAGTACGCCAAGGAACGCATGACTATGGGACAACCCATCTGGCAACATCAGGCTATTGGTCATATGGTGGCTGATATGGCCATGCAGGTTGAGGCGGCTCGTATGCTTGTATGGCGTTCGTCCTGGGATTATGACCATGGCGATCGCAACACCATTCATGCGGCAATGGCCAAAGCCTTCGCCGCCGATGCGGCCATGAAGGTCACGACCGACGCCGTTCAGGTCTTCGGCGGCTACGGTTACATGTCCGATTTTCCGGTCGAAAAACTCATGCGCGACATCAAGATCTACCAGATCTACGAAGGTACCAGCCAGATCCAGCGTAATATTATCGTTCGCGAGCTATTCCGTAGCCGTTAAGCGCGGATCTCCGTCTTCGTCTATAGATAGCCCCCGACCATTGGCCGGGGGTTTTTTTATTGGACAAATCTATCATTAACCATGCTTAATATTCGGCTTCTCCTCTGGTTAATTCATGATTGAACCATCTCTATTGTTTTGTCTTATGCCGTACCTCATAATCCTCAAACTTCCTGAAGGAGAGGAAGAAGGATATGAAATCACGTCTGTTTTTGTTTGTATCATTGCTTGTCCTGGTGAGCCTGGCAATCGTCGCCTGTGGTGGCGGCGCGTCGGTGACTCCCGGCACCGCAGCACAGCCTGAGGCCAAGGCAAATCCCGGTCAATTGGTCGTCTATTCCGGCCGCAGCGAGAGCCTCGTTCAGCCGCTCATCGATCAGTTTATCGCTGAGACCGGCATCAACGTTGATGTGCGCTATGCCGGATCGCCTGAATTGGCCGGTGTTTTGCTTGAGGAGGGGGCCAATAGCCCAGCCGACTTGTTCTTCGCTCAGGATCCTGGTAGCTTGGGCGCTATCGATAGCGCTGGCATGTTGCAGCCCCTGCCGGAATCAATCCTGGCCGTTGTGCCGGATCGTTTCAGGGCCGACGACGGCGATTGGGTGGGCATCTCCGGCCGTGCTCGCGTCATCGTTTATAACACTCAGGCGATCACCGATCCGGCAAGCCAATTGCCGGACGATATCTATGACTTCATCGCTCCGGAGTGGAACGGCCGTATCGGCTGGGCGCCGACCAACGCCTCTTATCAGACGATGGTCACCGCTATGCGTCATATTTGGGGCGAGGAGAAAACCCGCGCCTGGCTTGAGGGTATCCTGGCCAATAACCCGATCGTCTTCGAGAGCAATACCCCGATTGTCGATGCCGTCGGTTCGGGCGAGATCGATGTTGGTTTTGTCAACCATTATTATCTGTACCGGTTTCTGTCGGAGCAGGGTGAATCCTTCCCTGCGCGCAACTACTTCCTGCCCGGGGGCGGCCCTGGTTCGCTCATCATGGTTTCGGGCGCCGGTATTCTGAAAACGGCCAAGAATGTCGAAAATGCTCAACGGTTTATTGAGTATCTGTTGTCGGCCCATGGCCAGCAATACTTTGCGGATTCGACCTTTGAGTATCCCGTTCTCCAGAGCGTGAAGCCCCAGGCCGATCTGCCACCAATGGCAGATCTGGACGCCAAGGCTGCGCATATCTCCCTGAGCGATCTGGCGGATGTGCAGGGTACTCAGAAACTGCTGGTCGAACTCGGCATCATCGAATAGCGAGTTCCTTGCAGACAATGGGGCGCGAATTGAACCACGGTTAAATCTGGATCTATTGGATGGTAATTCGAGGTTTAACGCGCCCCATTGTTCTATCGACAGGTTGTACTTATAGTCCCTCCTGGCTAGCCGGCCTAATCGATAGGTAGACCTTTTTTATGAGCATCTCCGAATTAGTCAGCGGCGGGATCTGGAACGCGCAACGAGCACAACGGCGCTACATCTCTATCGGTCAACGTCGTTGGCCTTTCCCCTCCTCGATTTTTCTACTGATCGCCTCTCTAATCGTCGTTTCGCTGGTCCTGCTCGTGCCCGGCTACTTATTAGTGCGCGCCATCGGGGCCGGCTCAGAGACGGTGCAGACGCTAGCTTCATCCAGGACATGGGCGGCCCTGGGAAATACAGTCCTGTTGACTGGCGCTGTTGTCCTATCCACGGCGATCATTAGCTTGCCGATGGCCTGGCTCATCACCTCATCTGATTTGCCTGGCCGGCGCGTATGGGGTGTCCTGGCGGCCTTGCCGCTGGTGATCCCCAGTTACGTGGCCGCTTATCTCTACATTTCGTTGTTAAGCCCGCGAGGCGTTATTCAAGGTTGGCTGGAACCCTTGTTAGGTATCGAGCGCTTGCCGTCGATCTATGGTTTCCCGGGCGCATGGTTCGTTCTGACGCTTATTTCCTACCCCTTTGTCTATTTGCCGGTTCGGGCTGTTCTGCAACGGATGGACCCTTCGTTGCTGGAAGCCGCGCGTAGCCTGGGCTATTCGCCTCGCCAGGCATTTTGGCGTGTCACGGTCCCGCTGTTGCGGCCTGCGTTGACTGCCGGCAGTTTATTGGTTGCCCTCTATTGTTTGCGAGACTTTGGTGCGGTCAGCCTGCTTCGGTTCGGGACGTTCACCCGCGTCATCTACAATCGCTACCAGGTTTACCGGCTGAATGAGGCCGCGGCTATGGCACTGGTACTGGTCGCCCTGGCCGGGATAATCCTCTATCTGGATCATCGCAGTCAGAGCAAAGGTCGCTACGCGCGATTGTCAGCCGGCTCGGCGCGGGCTGCGTCGCCTGTGCGCCTCGGCGTCTGGAAATGGCCGGCACTGTTCTTTGTTGGCCTGGTAGTCTTCCTTGCCCTGGTTGTTCCCGCCGGCGGGTTATCTTATTGGTTCTGGCGAGGGCTGAACCAGGATTGGGCCGTGCGCGATCTAGGCCCGACCCAGAGTAATGTCGCGTCCTTGGCCGCTTTGGCCCGGCCGGCCTGGAATTCATTTGTGGTGTCGCTGGGCGCAGCCGTCCTGACGATCTCCCTGGCGTTGCCGATCACGATTCTGGTTGTGCGTAAGCCGGGGCGAGTTTCTCATACCCTCGAGCGCCTGTCTTACGTCAGCTCGGCGCTCCCTGGCATCGTCATCGCTCTGGCTTACGTTTTCATCGGCGTCAATTTCGCCCGACCGCTATATCAAACATTGCCGATGTTGCTCATTGCCTATATGGTTCTGTTCCTTCCCCAGGCTATTGGTGCAGAACGCAGTTCGCTCATGCAAGTCCCGGCGAAGCTGGAGGAAGCGGGGCGCTCCCTGGGCAAGCGGTCGTCGCATGTTTTTCGGCGTGTCACGCTGCCTCTCGTTCGACCAGGGTTACTGGCTGCAGCGGTTATGGTGTTCCTGACGGCTATGAAAGAACTGCCGACGACGCTCATCCTCAGTCCGATCGGTTTCAACACCCTTGCCGTTCAGGTCTGGTCGAATATTACGGAGGCGTTCTTCGCTCGTGCGGCCGCACCGACGCTCCTCCTCATCCTTTTATCCTCAGTGCCCCTGGCTTTGATCACGTTGCGGGATGGCCATAATAACTAGTCGCGACGCAACCATGGCCGCACAATCGATTGAGATCGAATCTGGTTATAACCGGATCGCCCTGCGCTGTCGTTCGTTAACCAAGGCGTTTGGCCAGCGAACGGTCGTGCACGATGTTTCGTTCAATGTGGCCGCAGGGGATATCCTGGTTTTGGTAGGGCCGAGCGGTTGCGGCAAGACAACAACTCTGCGATTGGTCGCCGGGTTCGAGCATCTGGATGGCGGAAGCGTCGAAATAGCCGGTCAGATCGTTGCTGATGATGAGCGGTATCTTCCCCCTGAAAAGCGACGTGTCGGCATGGTGTTCCAGGATTACGCCATCTTCCCCCATCTTAGCGTGGGGCAGAACGTTGGCTTCGCGCTGGGCAAGAGTCGTGCTGATCGGGAGCGCGTTGAAGAGCTGCTGTCCCTGGTGGGGCTGCCGGGCCAGGCGGCCAAGATGCCCCACGAACTGTCGGGTGGCGAGCAACAGCGTGTCTCGTTGGCCCGCGCCTTGTCCATTGAGCCGGCTGTGTTACTGCTGGACGAGCCTTTCTCCAATCTGGATGCCACTCTGCGCACAGGGGTCCGGGCTGAGGTGCGAGCGTTGCTCAAGCGTGTCGGGACGACGGCCGTCTTCGTCACCCACGACCAGGAAGAAGCATTGCTGCTGGGCGATCAGGTAGGCGTCATGTGCAACGGCCGGTTGGAACAAATCGGCTCGCCCGAGACGATCTTCCACCGGCCGCAAACTCGTTTTGTGGCCGAATTCCTGGGCCAGACGGGATTCATCCCCGGCGAGGTTATGTCCGATAGCATTCAGACGCCCTTGGGTCACCTGCCGCGTTTGACCTCGCTACCGGTCGGAACGCCGGTCGAGATCGCCTTGCGGCCGGATGATGTGACCTTTGAGCCTGATGAAGAAGGGGCCGCGCATATTATCTCGCGCCAATTTACGGGCATGACTTATATCTACCGGCTGGAGTTGCCCGGCGGCATCATTGTCCAGAGCCAGCAACCGCATGAGGTGCGAGTGGCGGTGGGCATGACCGCCCAGGTTCGTTTCCGGAGCGTCGAGTTACCGGTTTTCCATGACGGCCTGGCCGTTTGATATTGCCATCGAGATATTGTTATCGCGGTGTCACCACCGATCATCATTTTTCGTGACGATCGTCACGATCTAGCGTAAACAAGTTGACGTATCCCCTAATATCAGTACAATTGCAAACTATTGCTTAGCTTTGCATAGATTTATCAATGACAAGTGACAATAGTTTCTCTGATAACTGGTTAACGCTTAGCGAGGCCGCCAAGTTGCTCGATGTCCACCCAACCACGATCCGGCGCTGGGCGAATAATGGCGATATCCCTGTGCTGGTAACACCCGGTGGCCACCGACGTTTTTCCTCCAGCGATATGGCCCGGTTTGCTCGCGAACGGAGCGCCCTGCGAAATGTTAACGGTCTCACCGGATTATGGGCCACCAAGGCGCTGGCTAACGCGCGCCATGAAGTGATGGTTCATCGCCGGGACAGCTGGCTGACCCACTTCGAGGACCACGAGAATCGCAATCGTAATCGAGTTCTGGGGCAACGGCTTCTGGGCCTGACCTTGCAATATCTCTCCAGTGAATCAAGTGAGGAGAACAGCGCCGCGATTCTCGATGAAGCTCGCTATATTGGCCGTCAATATGCGCTTTATGCCAAAGAGCAGGGCTTGCCCTTGCGTGTTACGCTTGAGGCGTCGATGTTCTTCCGCGACAGCCTGATCGAAACCGCTCTCGAAATGCCCGAAGCGTCCAGCATCCGGCCCGAAGCCAGTGTGCGTTTGCTGCGACGGATCAATAACCTGCTTAACGCCGTCCATCTGGCGGTGGCCGATGTCTATCAGGACGAGGCTGATGCCGATGTGATCCCCGGCGATGGCGGTTAATTCCAGCTAATTCCGCTAACAAACTAAGGATGAACGTCACCCACTTGGATGACAGATGTCACTTTAACCGGACGGCCTCAAACTGTAAGATCAGGTTAACCTGAAAATACAGAATTGGGGTTGTCTTATTTTGGGCGGACGAGCGCCATATGAAACACGAACCATTCAACGAAAGTATCGAGATGTATCTAAAGACGGCCTGTGAGTTGGCTGTTGGCGATGCACCCGTGGCGATATCGGCCCTGGCGGGAAGGCTGGGCGTCTCTGCCGTCTCGGCCACAGAGATGGTTCACCGCTTGCAAGAGAGCGGATTGGTCGATCACCAGCCTTACAAAGGCATTACACTGACGGAGGATGGTCGCCATCAAGCTGCCGCTGTCATCCGTAGCCATCGATTATGGGAATGTTTTCTGGTCGATCATCTCAAGCTGCCCTGGGATGAAGCGCATGAGTGGTCTTGTCGCCTGGAACACGCCACTGATCCCCAGGTGACCGACGCCCTAGAGGTTTATCTGGGTTATCCATTGACCTGCCCGCACGGCAGCCCCATTCCCACTCCGGACGGCACGATCGTCGAGCCGGCTGATCAGCCTTTGACAACCTTGCTCCCCGGTCAATCGGCAGTCATCGCCCGAATCTACCCGGAAACCGCCGAACTTCTCAGTTATCTGAGCGATCTCGGCCTGACCACCGGAACACGAATTATCCTGAAGGAGCGCGCGCCCTTCCACGGCCCGCTGGTTTTGTTAGTGGGCGAAGACATTCGCTATCTGGGAGGAGAAGGCGCGGCACAGATATTTATCAATCAGGTCGAGGATGCTTCATGATGACGCCTGTCTTTTGGACAATTGTAGCGGTGGTCGTCGGCCTTTCCATATCAACGGCGGCGGTCATGACCAGAAGGCGAGACTCGAACCGTCACCAAAGCCCGGTTGACGAAGGATTGGCCTGCCATGCCGTTCCGGGGTGGCGTCCTCTGGTCGATTGCCCCCGCAATTGTGATGCCTGCTTGCGTTGCCTTCATGTTGACCGCTGTGTTGTCCATCGCCTGCGCGAACTTGGTCTGACGCCTGGTACTGAAATCCGCGTCGTTCAGGATGCCGGCGGCCCAATGTTATTGTCCGTCCGCGGATCGCGCGTGGCGCTCGGCCGCGACCTGGCCAAGCAGATATGGGTGGAGATCGATTCTCCCGCCTCAACGCTTGATAAACTCCCCGTCACCTGACCCAATGGTTTAAACGGCTCATCATGGTTGCTACCGAGACAATAGCCACTGATAGACCCGCGATCTCCATTGCGCTGGCCGGGAATCCCAACGCGGGCAAGAGTACGCTTTTCAATACTTTGACCGGCTCGCGTCAGCATGTTGGTAATTGGCCGGGGAAGACTGTCGAGAGGAAGACCGGTGAATTGGTTCACAACGGCCGCCGGGTGGTGATAACCGACTTGCCGGGCGCTTATAGTCTCAGCGCTTACACGCAAGAGGAAAGCATCACGCGTGACTTCTTGCTGGCCGAGCGGCCGGATGTCGTCGTCGCCGTGGTCGATGCTGCCAACCTGGAACGGAACCTGTACTTCGTCGTCCAGTTGCTTGAGTTTGAAACACCGGCCGTCATCGTGTTGAATATGATGGATGTTGCCAGCCGTCGGGGTTTGACGTTCGACCTGGGCAAATTGAGCCAGGCTCTGGGTTCGCCGGTTGTCCCCACCATCGCCCGGAATGAGGATGGGCTGGATGAAGTCATGTCAGCCGCCGTCGGAGCCGCATCACTCTCATCGCAACTATTTGCTCTGGACTATGGCCCGGAGATCGAGGGAGAGATTGACCGCCTGTTGCCCGAGATCGAACGCCACCCGGCAGTCACCGACCAATACCCGGCGCGCTGGTTGGCCGTGAGATTACTGGAGGACGAGCCGGATATCGCTTCCCGGCTCTCGCGATTGCCCGGTGGCGCGGGATTGGTCGATCTAGCCGAAAAGAGCCGGATGCAGCTCTCCCAAGCGCTGGGCGAAGACGTTGACCTGGTCATCGCCGACCGTCGCTACACGTGGATCCACCAGCTGGTTGCCCGCGTGCTGCGTACCGAGCGTGAAGAGTCCATCTCGTTCTCGGACCGGATTGACCATATTATTACCAGCCGTTGGCTGGGTATTCCGATCTTCATGATCGCTATGTGGGTGGTTTTCAAGATCACCACCGATGTTTCGGCCCCCTGGGTCGACTGGATCGATGGGGTATTGAGCGGCCCGATCAGCCGTTGGACATTGGTCCTGTTGAGCGCGGCGGGATTAGGCGAGAGTTGGATCGCGTCGTTGCTGGTCGACGGCGTCATCGCGGGTGTGGGAGGTGTGCTGGCCTTCGTGCCCGTGCTGTTATCGCTCTATTTTGCTCTGGCCGTGCTGGAGGATTCGGGCTATATGGCTCGCGGCGCGTTTGTCATGGATCGACTGATGAATCGCATTGGGTTGCATGGTCGCAGCTTCTTGCCGTTGATGGTTGGTTTTGGTTGTTCCGTGCCTGCTATCTATGCTACGCGCACGCTGACGAACCAGCGCGATCGTATTCTGACCGGCTTGCTGGTGCCCTTTATGAGTTGCGGGGCGCGCCTGCCGGTCTACGTTCTGTTCACTGCCATCTTTTTCCCCGCACAGGCTAGCCTGATCATTATGGGGCTTTATTTACTCGGTATTCTCGTCGCTATTCTGGTGGGGCTGGTGTTGCAACGCACGCTGCTCCCGGCGACGGCCGCGCCGGGCCTGGTGATGGAGTTGCCGCCCTACCGCCTGCCTAACGCGCGCAGCATACGTTATCAAATGTGGCTTCGCACGCGCGCCTTTCTGCAACACGCTGCCTCCCTGATTCTTCTTGCCTCGTTGGCGATCTGGCTATTAATGGCCGTCCCCATGGGCGGTCAGGGGAAATTCGCTGATACACCTGTCGAGAATAGCGTATTCGCGCGTATCTCGGGAATGACGGCCCTGGCTTTGCGCCCGCTGGGTTTCGGCACGTGGCAGTCGGGCGGCGCGCTCATTAGCGGGCTGGTAGCCAAGGAAGTCGTCATCAGCACGCTTGGCCAAACCTTCGGCGCTGAAATCGAATTAGCTGAGGGCGTCGGTGGCTCATTCCTGGCAGATCTGGGCGAGATCGCCACATCGTTTGTGGCGGCCGTCGGCGACACCCTTCGTGCCTTGCCCGGCATCGTTGGTATAAATCTCGGCGGTGAGAAGGGCGCCGCGGCGCCGGGGTTGGCCATGGCTATTCGGAATAGTTTTGACACGTCGAGTGGCGGTCACGCCAACGCCGCCGGGTTGGCTTTTATGGTTTTTGTATTGCTCTACACGCCCTGCATGGCCACGATCGCTGCCGAGAAGCACGAGCTGGGAACCCGATGGGCGCTATCCAGTTTCTTTGGCCAATTAATCATCGCCTGGCTGGCCGCCTTCGCGGTGTTTCGCATTGCGGCCTGGTTGGGAGGATAGTTATGCTACGTGATGTTTTGCGCGCTGTTGAATCGACCCGGGGATCAATCACTCTTGTTGAATTGAGCCGTCGCCTGAATATCGATCCCGGTGTGCTGGAAGGTATGTTGCAGCACTGGGAGCGGAAGGGCCGGCTGGTGCTCAATTCCGGAACGGCTACGGCGTGTGATCTGAACTGCGCCACTGAATGCGCGTGCAGCGCCGTAGCCGCCGGCGCGTGTTGTCCGTTCGTTGTTCGCTTGCCTCGCAGTTATTCGGCCGCGAACCGGCCGGACGAGGTATAAATTAGTTGAAGTTATGACTATGATTAAACCTTCATCTGAGGCAGATTCGTTGGCAGCCCAGCCGGCGAAGCGCAACATTTCCTATAAAAGTATCGCCTTACCCGCGGAACATGGTAGTTGGAGCCTGACCACGGAGCCTATTTTACTTGGGCTGCTGGTTGCGCCGACATGGGCCGGCTTGTTCATGGCGATTGCCGCCTTCGCCGTTTTCCTGATCAACCGCCCTCTCAAAATCTATTGGACGGATCGCCGGCGCGGCCGCACTTATGAACGGACGGCTATTGCCTGGCGCTTTGTCGTGTTCTATGGAGCCATCGCGCTGGCTGCCTCGGCCATGACGTTTGCGTTAGCGGGCTGGCGGCCGTTTGCGCCGTTTGCTCTTGCTCTCCCCCTCTTGCTGATCTTCATGGCTTATGACCAACGCCCCGGCCGCCACTGGCAAGCGGAGCTGACTGCTCCGGCGGCGTTCGCCGCTGTGGCTGCGGCTATCGGTCTGGCCGGCGGAATCGCCTGGCTGCCGGCGTTGGGCCTGTGGGGTTTCATGATCGCTCGCTCAGTGCCGACGGTTATCTTCGTTCGTGCTCGTTTGCGGCTGGACAAAGATAAAGAGGGCGGGCGAGGGGAAAGCGTTCCCGCCACCATCGCGATCCATGTTTTGGCTGTTGTCGTCGTAGCGGCGCTGGTTTGGGTGGGGTGGCTGCCCTGGGCGGCTGTCCTGGCGGTTGTCATCCTGCTGGCCCGGGCGATTTGGGGATTATCAGATTATCGCTGGCGAGCGTCCGTCCAGGCGTTGGGCTTCCTGGAGGTAGGTTTCGGGATGTTATCCGCCCTCATCGTCGCTATCGGTTTCTGGTTGAGCTGACCTGTTTACGTTCGATAATCGGCGTTGATCGTCACATAATCGTGGGTCAGGTCAGTCGTCCATAAGACGGTCTCGGCCGATCCATCACCCAGATCGACGCGAACGGTGAATGCCGGTTGGGCAAACACCGCTGCTGCGTCGGCCTCGACGAAATTCGTAGGCGTGCCGTCACGCACGATCTGCAGGGGTGGCTCGTCTCCCACACCGATCCAGAGCGCCAGCCGGCTCTGATCCAGATCCACCCCGCTGCGGCCTGTGGCTGCCAGGATGCGGCCCCAATTCGGATCGCCACCGGCGAACGCTGTTTTCACCAGTGGAGAGGTGGCGATGGTATTGGCCACGCGCCGGGCGTCGCTTTCGGTTCGCGCGCCGGTGACGTGTACGGTGACGACCCGCGTCACGCCTTCACCGTCGCTCACAACCATCATTGCCAGCGCATGACATAGTTCGTTCAGAGCATTGGCGAACAACTCGCGGCTCTCCGCGTCGTTCACACTCACCCCGCCGGCGCCGTTAGCCAATAGCAGGATGGTATCGTTGGTGCTGGTGTCCCCGTCGATGGAGATGGCATTAAAGCTGCGGTCGGCCGCTTCGCGTAACATCGTCGCCAGATCATCGGCGCTGACGGCGGCATCAGTCGTCACAACCCCCAGCAACGTGGCCATGTCGGGATGGATCATCCCCGCTCCTTTGGCCATGCCACCCAGAGTCACCGTGCCGCCCGGCAATTGAATCTCAATCGCCAGATGTTTCGGCCTGGTATCGGTGGTCATAATGCCTTCGGCTGCGGCTATGCCGTTGTCGGGTGAAAGTGACGGCGCCGCGATGAGGATGCCGGATCGGACGCGTTCGATGGGCAGCGGCACGCCGATCACGCCAGTGGACATGACCAGATATTGGTCGGGGCGACCGCCTAGTTCTTCGGAAGCGAGCCGTTGCATTTCGCGAGCGTTGGCCAGCCCCGGCTCCCCTGTGCAGGCGTTGGCGTTGCCTGAATTGATAACCACACCGCGTATAGCTGAGTTGTTAGTCGCCAGCGTCGCGCGGTCGACAATGACCGGTGCGGCAGCAACACGATTACGCGTGAATACCCCCGCGGCCGTACAATCACGATCAGAGAATACCAGCACCAGGTCGGGCCGGCCGGATTGCTTGATGCCGGCGGCAACGGCCGCGGCCGAAAACCCGCGCGGCGTCGTCGCGCTCCCGTCGGAAAGAATTTGATGTGTCATATCAGTTTTTGGTCCATTGCCTATTGGGCAGGGGGATTCACGCCGGGTGTAGCATGAAGTTCCAGGACGGTAGGGGATGGATCTACGCGGACGATTGGCTCAAGCAGGATCATCTCGACGGCCGTCTCGTCGCAGTGCTCCAATAGGGGGCAGATAGAACAGTCGCGCCATACTTTCTCGGGGAATCGCTCGCGGTCGGTGATGTGGAAGCCGCCGCGCTGGAAGAAATGAACGGCCCGTGTGAGGGCAAACAAGGTGGTATAGTTGCGACGGCGCGCTTCCAGGATGATCTCCTTGAGGAGCGCGCTGCCCCAGCCAGTCCCCTTGGCCCCATCACGTACGGCTAGCGAGCGGACTTCGGCCAGCACGTTGGAATAGGGATAAAGAGAGACGCAAGCGACGATCTCGCCGGCGTCGTCTTTGGCCAGCAGCCAATCTCCCAATGTGTCGCGGATAGATGCAGCCGTTCGCGGCAGCAGGTCTCCGCGGCGAGCGTGATCGTTGACCAGGGCCAGAATGCCTGGCACGTCTTCGGGATGAGCTGGTTGTATGTTCATGAGTTTCCGCAGACTGATTTACCGCTCAGGGCGCCATGATTATTGTTGCTTACAACAAAGCCACCCGGTGTGGGTGGCTTCACGTTAGCTGAGGGGCGTGGATTCGAACCACGACTAGTCGGGTCAGAGCCGACGGTTCTGCCGTTAAACTACCCCTCAATAAGGGCGAATTATAACAACTGACCGGTCGACGGGCAAATCTGGATCACCCTTTCTTGTGTGTCGTTCCCCGGAACCACGACCGGCTGGAACGATGATTTGTCAGGTTTCTGTGATAAGATAGATGAATATCTATTGACCAGGATGACCTCGGATATGGTCATCATTTGTGTACCTGATGTCATTCTCCCTCGTTTCTTCAAAATCGCGGCCCGTTCCGGCTGAACACCGTTCGAATTTCAACCACATGATATTCGACATCGCCTGGTTCGGCGTGCTGAATGGGAGCGCTATCGCATTTGTGGCCGTATACGCTACCCGCTTGGGAGCCAGCGCATTCCAGTTAGGCTTGCTCAATGCCAGCCCGGCCCTGGTCAATCTTGTTTTTGCCCTCCCGGCAGGACGCTGGCTTCATAATCGTCCCATCAGCCGGGCAACGTTCTATTCATCGATTCTGCATCGCTGGTTTTATGTGGTGTGGGTTTTCCTGCCGTTCTTCTTTGCCCCGGGCGCTCAGGTGTGGTTGATCGTTTTGCTAACAGTTCTCATGAGTATTCCGGGGACGGCGTTATCTATCGGCTTTAACGGCTTGTTTGCCGCGGCCGTTCCCCCGGAGTGGCGGGCGCAGGTGGTTGGTATGCGTAACGCCGCCTATGCCTTGACATCGGTGATCGTGACGCTCATTTGTGGCCGATTGCTGGATACCATTCCATTCCCGTTGGGCTATCAAGTCGTCTTTGCCATCGGTTTTGTCGGCGCGGCCATGAGTAGTCTGCATTTGTGGTTTATCCGACCCCTGGACGAACATCGCAAACCTACGGGCCGAAAGAGTATTGGCGACTGGGCCACGCCTGGGGCGATGAGCTTATGGCAAGGGCTGCGCATGACAGTTGGGCTGCGCTTTCTACTGAGCCAGAAGCCGTTTAGCAGCCGTTGGTTCAGACCGCCGCGGGAGCTGAGATATCGCCGCGTGTTATTGCTGGTATTCGCCCTCCATTTGGCGCTCTATCTGGGTTCGCCGCTCTTTCCTCTCTACCTGGTGCACATACTGAACCTGAGCGACCAGGCCATCGGGCTGGGCAATAGTATATTTTATGCGGCTCTGTTCCTGGTCTCGACCCGGTTGGATTGGGCCACGCAACGATTCGGTAATCGCCGGACGATGGCTCTGGGCGTGGTGATCATAAGCCTATACCCGGCGCTTGTGGCGATGGCCGGCGATGTGACGTTGTACCTGGTAGCTTCGATCGCCGGTGGGGTGGGTTGGGCGTTGGCCGGTGGGGCGGTTGGGAACTATGTGTTGGAGAAAACACCGGATGATAGTCGCCCCGCTTATCTGGCCTGGTATAACATGTCGTTACAGGCAGGCGTCCTCCTGGGTTCGCTTATCGCCCCGGTGCTTGCGGGCTGGTGGGGCCTGACGGCCGGCCTGTTGTTTGCGGCCGTTTGCCGGTTGATCGTCGGCTTAGCCTCCTGGCGTAACCGTTGATCGCGCCGTCGATGCTCTAGCGAACGACCAGGATGGCTCGATCGACATCCAGAACCAGCTCATGGGCCAGATCGTCGAGCAGGAATCGAGGCACACCGTCATCCCGACGAGCGCCTATGGCGACCAGATCATAATCATCCGAGCGTGCTTCCTTGACGATCTCGTCCAGGACCAGGCCGTGGCGGACCCTGGCTTGTAGTTGTGGGCCGATATCTTCCAGGTGGGCCAGGCTTTGCTCGAGGAAGGTGCCCTCAGGCGCGCCGGTAGCCATAAGTTGCTCGGTAGTCAGATAGAGATCCTCGCCTTTGATGCCGGGCGCGGCGCTGATTTGCGACATAACATGCAGGACTACGACCTCAGATGCCCCGGCCAGAATCTCCGGCAAACGCAATTGGAACAGCTTCGGCAGCGAAGGAGCTTGCACGCCGCTATCGCAGATTAGAATCCGGTTGAACGGCCGTGCCTCTCGTTTAGCGATAAGAACCGGGCGGTTGGTGTGAGAGACGACCTTCTGCGTGACCAGCCCGCGCAGGCGTGATAACAGCGGCCGTGATTTTCGCTGACCCATCATGATCAGATCATAGTCGCCTTCCTCCCCCTCCTTGACGATTTCTTCCCATGGCTGGCCAACGCGAATTTTGTATTCGACGGTTTCGAAGGCTGGGTCGAGTTGCCTGGCCGCGTCAGCCAGAATCTCCTCACCCTTAGTTCGATCCTCCGCACGCTTGATGACCGTCAATACCGTGGGCTTGATCGCGATAGATTCAGCCAGATACATGAACTGGCGAATGGCGATTTCAGTTTGACCTTGTCCTCCAGTGGTGAGCAAGACACGCATATCTTAAAACTCCTGATGCCTGAACTAGCGGCGTATTTTTATCTATCTATCGCAGAAAAATTAACAATAATCTTGATAAGAGCGAGAGTCAGATTATCTTCGACCCGGCGTTTTTATCCCGTTTACTGCCCCTGGCTTAGATGAACAGGAGAATGAGCGGCAAGGCGAAGATCAATATCATGAACAAGGCCATGTTCCTGTTCTTATCGGTTACCCAGGCGACGAAGCGCAGCGACATGCGTTCATAACTTCTGAACGCCACCAACATGATGATAATGGATGTCAGGGCGACGCCGATCATCTGGGCCAAAACAACGGCGACGGCGGCGAGGTTGTCCAGCAGCACCGCGGCGAATAGTGTATCGATGAAGGTGGTGATATTGGCGCCCATAATATATGGGATCACATTCTCGCGACGCACAAACCCGCGATGGCTGAGGGGTACCAGAATACTCAATGAGACGCTGACCGACATCGACACCAGGGTGATCCCCGCGCCCAGCAGGAACATGATCATTGGGTTGTAGATCAGGCGCGACATGCGGCCGACCTGACTCTCTTTGATCGACATCTCCGGCAGGCACTTATCGAACAGGTTGAAGGTGTATAAGATAATGCCCAGGCCCACCAGGAATAACGCCCAAGTCGGTAGAAAGCTTTGGAAGAAGTCGGAGATAGGATCGAATATGAGGTCGGTGATCGCAACAATCGCCATTCCGCCGCCAAGCTCGTGACGGCCCAGCAAGCCGGAACTCAATAGCAGTGTTCCAATGATGAGAGAACCGATCTGAAGCGTGCCCGTGACAGTGAAAGACAACAACCCCATGCTCAGACTGGTGGCTCGATTCCGGCCACGCAATACATAGATGAAGCCGATGAACAAAATGATGAAGCTGGCGCCCATGCGGCTGCCGATGATCATCGTGAAGGTTTGAACTGTGTTGATGATCCCGGCGTCCAGGAAGGTCAACGCCGAAGCGGCTACCGGCGAGCCGCTCATGACGGCGTAGGCGAATAGCCAGCCGAACCCCAATGTATTGGCGGCATTGTCGAATGAAAAGTGTCTCTCGACAACTGGGGCCAGACCACGAGCGCCGTCTTTCATCAGAGTCAGGGCCAGGATGAAGAGGAAAAGGCTGACGATGAACAGGCCGATCTTGAGCCAGGAGATCCTGTGCCAGAAGCGCGTTAACACCTCGACTATACTGGTCGGTGACTCCGGCAGGGAGGCAGAAATATCAGGTGACTCGATCGCTTCGGTTATCTGGTCGCCGTCTTGAAGGTCAGTCATCGTCGCTAATCCTTGAAATGAGCTGGCCCGACCGGCCAATATCTTCTCTATAGGCCTGGTAGTTTCTCTAGAGTGCCGTTGATAAAAGCAAGATACAAGGTGGTCGAGTCTCCATTAGAGGAGGATAAGCCAGGAAATGTCGCATCTTATCACAGGTTGGCGGGGTGTGGGAATGCGCAGACCTATTTGGCCAATTTCTCTCATTTTAGCGGCAAGGGCGGGCCATCGAAAGGCTCGCCCTTGTTAAGCGAAGGGAGCTCAGGCGATCTATCTCGCCTGCGAAGGATTATCCCGCGCCGCTGGCTCCGCCACCGGCCGCGCCGGCCCCCGCAGAGCCTGCACCGGCTGCGCCACCATGACTAGACGTAGCCACGATGACGGCGATGAAAGCGCCCATGTCCATCGGTTCTCCTGTTTCGGCCGCGCGGAAGTAGGCTGGAATACGCGGGTCATCTGATTCTGCCATCCGTTTGGCCCATTGCTGGGCCAGGCCGTAGGCGGTTGCATAGGGCAGGTAGATTTCGAAATAAGTGGGGTCGGGCATTCCTGTCTTCTTCTTGGTCACATCCTTCAGGAATCGCCGGAAAGGATCGAATGCGGTCGCATACTGCATCCCTTTATCCGATAGTCTGGTATAGGCGGATCCTAAAATAATCGCGACCACCCCGAGCAGGGATATGGCCCCAAATAGAAGCAATGGCCACAAACCAGTGGCGGAGAAGAACAAGCCCATGCCTATTATGATCAGAGGCGAGAGGAGTGTGAGCGCAATACCGACTCCGATCATCTTGTTCCGCTTGCCTTTGACTGTTGGATCTACTAATCCTTCCAGTTTCGCTTCCTCTTCCAGCGCGTGTGAGTATGCCTTCCAGCGCGATGAGGTAATGAGTCGTCCCATCTCGCTCAGGGTAATGACCTCGCGCGGCGCGCCATGTTTATCAGTGAAGAGCAGGTCGAGTAACGCGTCTTCATACAGCCGCAGATCTTCGGGATACTTTAATAGCGTCATGGTGAATTCGGCCGAACGCCATAAGGATTTCTCCCGCACCTGCTCGATCTCGATGAAGCCGCGCCCCGCCAGGTCAAAGATAGTTGCCAACGCGTGTTGCCAGCCCACCGACTGGGTGGCCAGGTAGCCGGCCAGCGCCGGCGGCAGATCGACCGGCGGCTTCTGTACATAGGAGTTTGCTTTGGGGATTGCATGAATGTTATTACGCGCGGCCCCGAACAGAGCGAGGAACCCCCCCAATAAAATGGCCGCGGCCGAGGCAATCCATATCCAGGCCCGGCTATTCTGAGTTTCCCGCTGCGTTTGCCAGGCTGGCGCTTCACCGACGAACGCGCCCGGCGCGAACGATAGCCGAACGACTAGCGGATCGTTCGGCGACAAGTTCTGCATGTCGAAGATAGCGCGTCCCGGCTCAGTTGTGACGAGGGCGTTGCCGACCGTGATTTTCGGCTCGGCAGTTAGTTTGCCCGCCGGCGGGAAATGAATCGTCAGCCGGCTGCCGTCGATTTCATACTCGTATTCGTCGGGCAGTGCCTGCCAATTCAAGATATCGGCCGTGCTGCCTCGCTCGACGACGCCGAGCTGCGTGTAAGCTAGCGTAAACGTCTGTGTTGTGTCTGAGGTCGGGGGCAAGTGCCACTCGATCCGGATAGGGTTGCGGCCACTGATTTCGACCTGGCCCGGTCCCGTGCCCTGCGGCCAGGCCATGCCGTCGGCTCCGGCCGTGATGTTGGTGATGCCGTCAGTGTGATCGGTCGGCAATTCGCGGAAGACGAATGAGAAAGGCCCGCCGGTGAAACGGAACGTGACTTTTTCTTCGATATTCAGCGAACCGTCCGGTTGGATAGCGACCTCGACGTCGAAGCGGTCAGCGCGATAGGCCTTGCCACGTTGGGCAGCTATGGTGAAGAACAAGGCGCAACACAGCAGGCCGAATAACAGTTTGCGGAGCATCGTAACCTCCTGTTGCCAGAGAATGTTATATAACCTAATACGAGCGCCGGTGGAAAGGGTTGCGGGCTGGAGCGATTGAAGCTCCAGCCCGCTATGGAGGAAATTAGTGTGAATGCAGATAGAGGCGCGCGGCGTTGTAGCCCGGCGCGCCGGTGACCCCGCCGCCGGGGTGCGCGCCCGCGCCGCAGAGATAGAGATTCTTGATCGGCGTCTCGTAGCGACTCCAGCCGGGGATCGGCCGCATAACGAGCATTTGCTCCAGCCCCATCTGGCCATGATAGATGCTGCCCTCGGTCAGATGATATGTCTGCTCCAGGTCAAGCGGCGTT
>JACFOH010000002.1:0-39541 GCA_019454405.1 Promineifilum sp. | reverse complement strand
ATGATAGATGCTGCCCTCGGTCAGATGATATGTCTGCTCCAGGTCAAGCGGCGTTGTGATATGCTGGTGGATGATCTGTTGGCGGATGCCCGGCGCGATGCTTTCCAGTGTGGCCATGACGGTCTCGACCAACTCCTCGCCCTTCTCGTTCCAATCGCCTTCGCGCAGCTCGTAAGGGGCAAACTGGATGGTGATGTTCAGGAGGTGTTGTCCGACCGGAGCCAGCGCTGAGTCGTGGAGTGTGGGGATGAACATCTCCAGGTAAGGATGCTCTGAAATACGACCGTATTTCGCCGCGTCATAAGCGCGCTCCAGGTAGTCGAGGCTGGGGCTGAAGCGAATACGACCACCCAGCTGCGCCTCGTCCGTCAGCCCGGCGAAGGGCGGCAGTCCGCGCAAGGCCAGATTGAGGCGGGCCGTACTGCCACGATAGATAATATTGCGAACATGTCGCATCACTCGTGGCTCCAGTTGCTGTGGCCCGGCCAGATCAAACAGCGTTCGGCGGGGATCAGCGTTGGAGAGGACGGCCGTAGCTCGTATTTCTTCGCCGGTGGCGAGTCTGACACCAGCGGCCGCAGGCTCCAGATCGCCTTCCATCAGGATGGACTCGACGGTTGCTCCGGTGCGGATAGTGGCGCCATAGGTTTGGGCGGTCGCCGCCAGCGCCTCGGATAAGCGGCCGATACCGCCCTCGACGAAGCGATGCGCCAGCAATCCCCCCAGGTTTTGGTAGAGGAACATCAGAGTTGTGCCGCCGCTACGTGGCCCCAGAGTGGAGCCGAGGACGGCCGAGCCGCCCAGCGCGCCCTTCAGCGCGTCGCTCTCGAACCATTCATCCAGGTAGCTTTGAACGGCCATGGGCAAGATGCGGAACAGTTCCATCATGTCAGCGCCGCCCATCTGGCGCAGGCGCAGAGCTAATGGCCCCCAAGTCATCACGTCGCCACGCAGCCGGCCGAGATCCGGCGGGGTCAGCAGCAGCATACCTCGCAGCAAATTGCCCATGCGTTCGACCTGCCGCCGGAAATCAGGCCAGCGGGATGCGTCGCGCTCGCTGAATCGAGCGATTTCTGCCACGGTGCGAGACTCGTCACGCCAGATGGTCAGCGCGCGGCCGTCCGGTTGGGGCGCGAATAGCAGGGCGGGGTTCTCGTAGAATTTCAAGTCATGCCGATCGAGGCCCAGCTTCTGCGAGATCTCATTCATGAAGAGCGCCGTGTCACTATGGCCGGTATCCATGCAGTAGCCGGGGAATAGCTCTTCGGTGGCGGCCGCGCCGCCCAGTATGTCGCGGCGCTCCAGCACCAGCACGCTCTTGCCGGCCTGAGCCAGGGTCGCCGCGGCCACCAGCCCGTTATGGCCGCCGCCGATTACAATTACGTCGTATTGTTTATCCATAAGAGTTCGCCATGTCTCCTGTCGAGGCGCGAGAGAATGAGGAAGCGGGGCGGGGGCATGTTTGAGGGCCGTCCTTCCTACCTCCTGCAGGTCTCTCAGTGCCCGCCCTTAAGCGCCTCCAGCGCGCCCAGCCGGCCGGGCGCGCCCATGATGCCGCCGCCGGGATGGGTGCCGGAACCACACTGGTAGTAGCCTTTGATGGGTGTGCGGTATTTGGCGTAGCCGGCCGCCGGTCGCAAGAAAAAGAGTTGCGACAGGTTTAGCTCGCCGTGGAAGATGTTTCCTTGGGTGATGCCGGTCGTCCGCTCGATATCGACGGGTGTCAGTACTTGCCGGTGCAGGATGATGTCCTTGATATCCGGGAAGGCGGTTTCCAGCACATTGACGACCGCGTCGCCGAACGCCTCGCGTTTCTCGTCCGTCCATTCACCGTCGGCCAGTTTGTAAGGCGCGTACTGCACGAAGCAGGACATGACATGCTTGCCGGGCGGGGCCATATCCGGGTCGATCATCGACGGGATAATGACATCCATATATGGCCGGCGCGAGAAATTGCCGTACTTGGCGTCGTCGTAAGCTTGCTCGATGATATCGAGATTGGGACTCATGGAGATGGCGCCGGCCAGGTGCCGGCCAGGCCCGGGGCGGCAGGCCAATTCCGGAAGGCGGTCCAGCGCCAGGTTGACCTTGCCCGACGAGCCGAGGGTCTGGAAGCGTCGAACTGCGCCCACCAGATCGTCGGGCAGTTGGTTTGGCTCGACCAGGTTGAGGAAGGTCTGCTTCGGGTCGAGGCTGGACAGTACCAGCGGAGCATGAATCTCGTCGCCGTTCTCCAGAACGACCCCGTAGGCGCGGCCATTTTTGACCAGTACCTTCGACACGCCGGCGTTGCAACGAATCTCGGCCCCTTGTGCTTCGGCCGCGCGGGCCAGCGTCTGCGCCAGTCCACCTGTGCCGCCTTTGTGGAAACCCCAGGCCCGATAAGCGCCATCGATCTCGCCCATATAATGGTGCAGCAAGACGTAGGCCGTGCCCGGCGAGCGTGGGCCAAGGAACGTGCCGATGATGCCGCTGGCTGAGAGCGTCGCCTTAAGCGGTTCCGACTCGAACCATTGCTCGACGAAATCGGCCGCGCTCATAGTCATTAGCTTGGCCAGAACGTAGAGCTGGTCCTGATCCAGGTTCAGGAAGTGCCGGGCCATGTCGACAAGCCCCATCATGTCCTTGGGATTGAACGTCGTCGGGTCAGGCGGGATGATGCCCATGATGTAGCGTACCGCCTTGGCCATGAAGTACATGTAGCGGGCGTATTCGTCGTAGGCGTCGGCGTCGCGCTGTGAGAAGCGGGCGATGTTACGCAGAGTCTGGTAATGATCGCCGTCGCGGTAGAGGTAGTCGCGGCCGTCCAGCGTGGGCGTCAGGGTGCTTTCCAGGGGCAGAATAGTCAGGCCGTGGGCCGGAAGGTTGAGTTCGCGAATAATCTCCGGTCGGAAGAGGCTGACGACGTAGGAAAAGACGGTGAATTTAAAGCCAGGGAAGATCTCTTCGGTGACGGACGCGCCGCCTACCAGATAACGCTTCTCCAGGACGAGAGTTTTCTTGCCTGCGCGGGCCAGGTAAGCGGCGGCGACCAGTCCATTGTGTCCGCCGCCGATGACGATGGCATCGTATTGGTTATTCATGGGTCAGTTGCTCCTCCACTCCTCAGGCCTTTTTCCTTGGCGGATCAAAGAACGGTGTTGGCACGATCGTTGCCGGGCATCGTTTGCGTTTGAATTCGACAGTCACTTCTACGTCTACCCGATTGCCGATCTGGGTATGGGGGTTTAGAAGCGTGCCAATGCCGATGTATTGTTTCAGAACAGGCGAGAAGGTATGGGTTGTGATCTGGCCGATGTGATGGCTGGAGTTGCCTGCCTCGTAGACAGGTACGGCCGAGCGCGAGGCGCGCCCCGCCACATGAGGCGGCAAATCTTCTTCAGCGAACAGTCGCTCCAGCGTCGCCCAGTCGTATTGCACGCCGACGAAGCCCCAGAGGGAACCCCGTTCCCGTTCCTTGGCCAAGGCGCGCCGGCCGATGAAATCACCCTTGCGTGGCGAGACCGCCCATCCCAGACCGATCTCGTAGGGTGACGATTTTTGACTCTCGATGACGGCGTGCTGGCTGGAAATGTAATCGACGGCGATCATGATCAAGCCTGCTTCGACGCGCGCGATGTCCATCGGTATGATGCCTGCCGGCAGAATGTCATGGCCGGTGCCGTGCTCGATCAGGCGATCCCATAGTCGCTCGGCGTATTCGGGTCGCACCCATAGCTCATAACCCAGGTCGCCCGTGTAGCCGGTACGAGTGACGGTGATGGGGAACCCCTCGACCTGGCCGTGGGCCAAATGAAAATACTTCAGATTAGCGAAATCAATGCCGCTGACGACCTCTTGCAGGATTGCCCGACTGCGCGGCCCCTGGAGCGACAACGCCGCCAGATCGTCGCTGACGTTAACTACGTCGGCGTTTAGACCGTAGCCGACATCCTTGAACCAGCGCCAGTTGGGGTCGGCCGAGGTGATGCGGAAGTGATTTGTATCCAGTCGTGATACCGTGCCGTCGTCGATGACTTTGCCGTCGGAATCGCACCAGGGCGTGTAATAGATCTGGCCGATCTTCTGCCGCGTGACGTCACGGGTGATGACTCGATCGACGAGGCGAGCGGCATCAGGTCCGGTGATTTCGTACTTGTACAGGGGGGAGACGTCGATCAGCGCCGCACTGTTGCGGATGGCGTAATACTCTCGATCGTGGGACATCTCGTAGATGCCTGCCGATAAATAACCGGACCAGTTTCGCCATTCGTAACTTTCGCAGACGGCCGACGTCCGGGTGTGGAACGGGGTCGGTAGGGGCATAAACTCTCCTTAAAATGATTTCTTCGCAGGTTTCACGGTTCGCTTTTGAAATCGAATAATTTGTTTATCTTCGGTAGCCTAGCCGATGCGAGATGCGCTCCGCGGCCGCGCGCACTTGTTCACCGATCTCGGGCACTCGTTCGTCGGTCATTCGCGTCAGCGTGCCACCCAGACTGATAGCGGCGACCGGCCGGCCCGAGGAGCCGAGCACCACCGCGCCGACGGCCAGATAGCCCATCTCCAGCTCCTCGGCCGAGACGGCATACCCCCGGTGGCGAATTTCTGCCAGATGTTCGTACAGCAAATCCGGCGAGATGATCGTCCGCTTGGTTAAAGGTAGCAACGGTTTGGGAAGGACGGCGTCCAGCTCGTCCGGCATCATTTGCGCCAGAATGGCTTTGCCGGTAGATGTCGCGTAAGCTGGCCAGCGGCTGCCGATGTGTTGGCTGCCGCTGGTGACGTATTCGCCCAGGATTTCCTCAATGATGATCATGTGCCGATCAGACAGGATCTCCAATGTTGCCGTCTCCCCCGTCTCCAATGCCAGCGCCTCCAGCTCGCGTAGAGCGATAGCCCTGATCGAGTTGGCCCGGGCCGCCCTTGCGCCCAGAACGATCAATCCTGATCCCAACCGGTAATCATCGGTGACAGGGTCTCGCACGACGTATTCGGCGCTCTCCAGAGCGGTCAGCAGTCGATAGGCCGTCGTTCGGTTGAGACCGACAGCCTCGGCCAGGTCGCTGACGTTCCATGACGGTCGCTCGTCAGTGAAGGCCTTCAGCATGGCTACAGCGCGCTGGATAGATTGCGTGCCGGCCATCGGCTCGGTGGAGCTGATTATCGGGCAAACCTCCGTTTACGCCGCCGGCCGCCGTCGTCGGTAGCTGCTCCGGTATGACCGGCGGGTGTGGGCACCTCCGGCAGAGGCGCGACTTCGCTCATGCCGGCAATGATGATCTGCTGCATTTCGTCGATGATCAGCGGATCGGTTTCCAGAGGCTCGTAAGCAGCCAATCGCCGCTCGACTTCGTCAGTGGCCCGCCGCACCAGATCCTTGCTCCCGGCGCGGGTCCAGTTCTCGCGGTTGTCGCGGTCGGTCACGGGTGAGGGCATATATAGCTCTTGTGGCCAGTGAGCCATGGTGTGCTCGGCCGTGATTAGATGCTGCTCCGCCATCACTTCGCGGACCAGTTCCATCGTCGGCAGGTCGTCGAGCGGCTTGACCTCGCGGACGAAATGCAGAACCTGTCCGCATAGATCGTCATCATAGACCAGCTTTGGCAGACTGAAGGTCAGAACATAATCGAGCATGCCCGGTCCTGACACCGAGTTGACGCTCGCCAACGCCGCCATCAAGGCGCTGCCGAATGTCTCGGCTCCAGCCTGGGCGTCGAGGAATTTGGCGTCGCTGAGGGCCATGTAGGCCTGCGTGGGCAACCCTAGCGCTTTGCCTATGGCGGCATAGGCTACGTCGAGCTTCAGCGCCTGGATACCCAGCATGGGCGAAGTGGCCGCACGCATATGAAACTCGGCCGGCGCGCCGCCGAACAATACCGGCGCGCCCGGTTTGATAATCTGGGCCATGACCACCCCGGCCAATGTATCGACGGTGTGGAAGACTGTCGCTCCTACGAGGGACACCGGAGCAATAAGGCCCATCAGCGTGACGGGAACGATCTCTACCGCGATGCCCGCCTCGACACAATCGATCAGGTTCTGGCAGGAATCCTCGCTATAGCGGAACATGCCGGTGGCGGTGATGGTGAAGATCGACATCGGCCGCGCGATCAAATCGGCTCGGTCGTGGCGGAAGAACTGCATCATATCGGCCATACGACCGACGCCGTGCTCGGTAAACGCGCCGGAGACGATCGGCTTGCGCGAGTTTGTCAGGCAAAGATAGAGCCGCCAGGCGTCAGAGACGAGCGCCTCGATGTCGTCGTTGGTGGAGAAAGCCGTCGCCAGATAGGCGATGTTGCTTAGCCCGTCTCCTAGCCGGACATACTCGACAAAGTCGGCCGTGTTCGCCAATCGGGTTTCGCCGGTGCGATGATCGAGAATCTTGAGGCCACTTGAAGCGGGGGTGAAATGAACGTTGTCGCCGCCGATCTCGGCGCAGGCGTTGCCGTCGCGATCGTAGAGCGTGAAGGAGCGCGGCGCAGTGGCGAGAGCGCGCTCGACGATGTCGGGCGGGAAAAGAATGCGGCCATCCGGCGTTTGGGGCAGCCCAGCGTCGAGCAATCGCTGCTTAAGCGCCGGGCCACGTATCTCCATGCCAACTTCGGCCAATATGCGCTTGGCCTCGGCGATTATTTGCTGGGTTAAGGAGTCGTCAAGGATTTGAATTCGCGGCCGCATAGCTTTCCTGCCTGTTCATATTGTGAACGATATGTTCACGGCAGTTTAGCATATTGAGAACAGGCCGGCAAAGTAATAAACGAATCTGCTAGGCGCCTTCCCGCAAACTCCTGAACCCCTCGCCCAACACTTCTTGCGCCTTGCCGATGATCACAAACGCTTGGGGATCGACGTCGTGGATGATCTCTTTGAGCACGACGGTATCGACCTGGCTGATGGCACACAGCAACACGTGGCGCTCTGTACCGGTGTACATACCTCGGCCGGACCACTCGGTGACACCGCGTTCCAGGTCGGCCAGGATGCGATCGGCCACGGCTTGTGGTTGTGTGGTGATGATCGCGGCCACGCGCATGACGTTTGGTCCGTTGAGCGTGACTTCGACCAGCACGCCGCCTACATAGAGAGCGATGACCGCGTAGAGAGCCAACTCCCAACCAAACGTGAGTCCGGCCAGAAATACGACCACGCCGTCAGTGTAGAGATAGGCTCGTGATAGCGGCGTGCCGAATCGCCGTTCCAGGATGCGGGCGAGGATATCTGTGCCGCCGCTGGTCGAATGCGCCCGGAATAGCAGCCCCACGGCCACGCCGGCCGTCACGCCGCCATAGAATGCGTTGAGCGCCAGGTCATCGGTCAGGATTACATCCGGCCAGAAGAATTGCATCCCGTCCAGCACGGCCGAGAACACAAGTGAGGCGAATACCGTCCGCGCCAGGAAACGATAGCCACCGAGATAGAACCAGCCCAGGACGAAGAGCGGGATATTGAGGATGAACGACAATGTGCCGATGGGCCAGCCAGTGAAATTATTGATTAGCTGCGCCGTGCCGCTTAGTCCCCCTGCGACAAGGCGGTGGGGGATGAAGAAGAGGTGCATGCTCAGGGCCAACATAACGCTTCCCAGAATGATCACGGCGTAATCGAGCATGATCCGCCGGGCTGCGCCGGGCCGTCGATTCTGGCGTAATTGTTGCACTCGCTCTAGCGTCCGTGCTTTCCAGTTATTATTGTTTTGTATTGCGCTCATAAGGGCCTGGGTTCACTGCTTCCCGGCAGATCTCCTGGCCACATCACCGGCAGCATCCCTGGCGCGTAGTGTTGAGCCATTTCGTCGTTCAGGCTGTAGCTTTGGCAGATCTCGCGATACAGACGCGCGCTCGGCCGCCATGTTCTTTCCTGCGTTTGCGGGTCGATCGCGATCAATCCGAAGCGTTGCGTCCAACCGCGATCCCATTCGAAATTGTCGACCAGCGACCAGTGATAGTAGCCCATCACCGGATAGCAGAAGTTGATCGCGTACCATACCTGCCGTAGATGATCCAGCAGGAAACCTGGCCGGAGCCGGTCGGCCGCATCGGGCACGCCGTTCTCGGTAATATAAATCGGCTTCCGGTATCGCTTCCAGACGTGGTCGATCACTTTGAACAGGCCGCGCGCGTAGACCTCGCCATAGTCGCCATCACTGACCACTGCGTCGGGACCCCAGTCGCGCTCCACGAATCCCGGCGGTGGGGGAAAGCGCACGTAGAACCGCGTGTAGTAGTTGACACCCACGAAATCATAGGTTCCAGCCAGCCCTTCGAAGAACTTGCTGCCCACCAACCCTCGATATCGACCGGTGTGTAGCGCGTCCTGCCAGCTGTCGTTATAGATGCGTCGGACGAGGTTGGCCCACCAGCGGTCGATGATGTTGCCGCCGGGCCGCGGCTCGAATATCTGGATATTATTAGCCGTGCCGATCAACGCCTCGGGATGTATCTCTTTAATGGCATGATAGGCGGCTACGTGGCAGCGCAGCAGATTGTGAATCGCCTCAAACAGGCCGCCGAACCCCAAGCGTGACGGTTTAGGAAATTCACCTGTCAGATAGCGCATCACGCAGTAGGTCATTGGCTCGTTGATGGTGATCCATTTCGGGATTAAATCGCCCAGTTCGGTAGCGACCTTGGTCGCGTAGCGCCTGAAATAGTTGATGACGATATCGTTATTGAAATCACCTTTTTCTACCAGCCATAGCGGGTTGCTGAAATGATGGAGGGTCACCATTGGCTCCAGCCCCCGATCATGGCAACCTTGCAGGATGGCGCGGTAGCGGGCGATGGCCACTTCATCAAAGACGCTTGGCTCCGGCTCGATGCGACTCCACTCCAGCGACAGGCGGTGGGCGTTGTTGCCCATCTCGGCGGCGATGTCCAGGTCGCGCTCGGCGTTTTCCCACCAGTCGGCCGCGCGCCCTGCGCCCAGGTCGCCCTTGATGTGGCCGGCCGCCTCCCATGTATACCAGTCGCTGTTTGTGTTATCGCCCTCGACTTGATAGGACGAGGTTGCAGTGCCCCAGAGGAAATCGGGCGGGAAAGTCATCGTTGCGTGTGCCATGGCCCAATTATAGCCTAAACGTGGCCAACGCAGCCTGTGTTCCGGATGGCGCGCGCGGGTCGGCGGACGCTGTGATGATGGTGATTTATTCACGTGCAACCCCCTGCGAACGTGTGCCCTGCCGCTCATTTCATGTTATAATTCTGTCCGCTAAAATCTCGTTATCTGCGGCCGCTCCGAGGAGCGGCCGTTGCCCGGGAACATACCCGGGCCGCACCCAATATCTGGAGACGACCGATGTCAGGACATTCTAAATGGTCTACCATTAAGCACAAGAAGGCCGCCAGCGACGCCAAGCGCGGTAAGATTTTCACTCGAATCGCGAAAGAGATCACGATCGCCGCACGCGAAGGGGGCGGCGACCCAGCCTCGAACACGACTTTGCGACTGGCGGTGGCCAAGGCCAAAGAAGCCAACATGCCCAAGGATAATATCGACAAGGCCATCAAGCGTGGTACGGGCGAATTGGAAGGCGGAGAATTGATCGATGCCGTTTACGAAGCCTATGGCCCGCACAGCGTCGGTATTCTGATCGAAGTCGTCACTGATAATCGTAACCGCGCCATTGCCGATGTACGCCATGCAGTCAGCAAATATGGTGGCAACATGGCTGAGGCCGGATCTGTGTCATGGCAATTCAAGCGCAAGGGCTACATCAGCATTACCGATGACGTCGATCAGGATGAATTATTCATGGTCGCGGCTGAGGCGGGCGCGGACGATATCCAGTTCAACGACGGCATTACCGAGATCTATGTCGAGCTTGATTCATTCCGCGCTGTGCAGGAAGCGCTGGAGGCCGCTGGCTATAAGATGGACGAGTCGTCGCTCATCTACGACCCCGCCAACCGGATCGAACTCAGTTCGTCGGAGACGATACAGGTGCTGAATCTCATCGAACGTATCGAAGAGTTGGATGACGTGCAGAACGTCTTCTCAGCCCTCGAAGTCAGCGATGAGGTGCTCGCGTCCCTGGAGACGGCCTAATCGCGGCAGGACGATCCCGGAAGCCGTCAGGCGCTTCCCGGGATGGGGAGCCATAGCGACGCGATGCGTATCCTCGGCCTCGATCCCGGCACAGCGACAACCGGTTACGGCATCGTTGACGTTGTCGATGGCCAATTGCGGTTGGTCGATTACGGCGTAATCGAGACGCCGGCCGGCGATCCTCCTGAGCAGCGACTCCAGTCGATTTTTCATCAGATCAACGCCCTGATCGCTGTCTATCGGCCGGATCGCGCCGCTGTCGAACAACTCTTCTTCGGTCGTAATATCACAACCGCCATCGCCGTGGGACAGGCACGGGGCGTTTTGCTGCTGGCTCTGGCCGATGCGAACATCGCTATGAGCGAATATTCCCCGCCCAAAATCAAGGAGGCTATCACCGGCTACGGCAAAGCCGGCAAGGCGCAGATGCAGTTGATGGTGCGCCATCTGCTCGATCTGGACGAGGCGCCACACCCCGACGACGCGGCCGACGCTTTGGCCGTCGCTATTACCCACGCGCGATATGTAGCCTTCGAGGCGGCGATTGACGCGTCATAACCCGTTGACTTGTTCAAACCATGATCGCCAGTCTTAGCGGAACCGTTCAGAAGATCGAAGCCAACAGCCTTGTTATCCAGGTCGGCGGCATCGGCGTGCGCGTTAACGTACCCCGTACGGTGCTCGAAGATGTGGGCGAGATTGGCCGCCGCATCGTCCTGCACACCTATCTTCAGGTGCGAGAGGACGCCCTCTCCCTCTATGGCTTCGAGACCGAAGAGGACCTGCAACTGTTCGAGGTACTGTTAGGTGTCAACGGCGTCGGCCCCCGATTGGCGCTGGCGATCCTGGGCACGCTCAGCCCCGAGCTTCTTAAGAGCGCCGTCATGCGCGAGGAAGCGGCTGTTTTGCAGCGCGTCCCCGGCGTCGGCAAGAAGACGGCCGAGCGCATCATGTTTTATCTGCGCGACAAACTCAAGCTCGACACGGCCACGACCGCTATCCCTCTGGTCAGCGACGTCGACGCGGATGTGATCGATATCCTCACCGGCCTCGGGTTCAGTATCATTGAAGCCCAGTCCGCCTTGCAACACGTTCCGCGTGAGATTTCGACCATTGATGAGCGAGTCGGTGCGGCCTTGCGATATCTGGACCATACCCCATGATCCGCGCTCGCCTGCGCTCCTTGAGGCCGGATTTCTTCATCATCCTGGCCTATCTCATCCTGCCGTTTTTGCTTTATGCGGGGGTTACTGTCGGCTCCCGCACCATGCTCCCGGCCGATAACCTGTTTCAATGGCCGCCATGGCGCGCGGCCGCGGCCGAGCTGGGCATCACGACGCCGCATAACGCCCTCATCGGCGACCTCATCATCCAGAACTATGCCTGGAAACATTTCATCCTCGATAGCCTAAGCTCAAAAGATTTGCCGCTCTGGAATCCCTACCTGTTTGCCGGGGCGCCTTTCCTGGCTAACGGCCAACATGCGGCCCTCTATCCGTTCGGTTTGATTTTCCTGATCATGCCTTTGGCCAAGGCATACGGCTGGTTTGCCCTGAGTCAGGTGTGGCTGGCGGGTGTATCAATGTATCTCTTCGGCCGCATCCTGGGTATGCGGCGAGGCGGGGCGGCGCTGGCCGGATTTGTCTATCAGGGAGCGCAGTTTCTGGTTATCAGTGCGGCCGTCTTTCCCATGATCGCCGCGGCCGTCGTTTGGCTGCCGTTGCTTCTCGGCTGCGTCGATCGCGTCATTGCCACGGCCACATCCTCCGGCGAGGAGCGCCGGCGGACGATCCTGTGGGTCACGGTCGGGGCGATTGCTCTTGGCTGCCAGATCCTTGCCGGGCATGCTGAGTTCACCTACTACACGCTGCTGATTATGGCCCTTTACGCCCTCTGGCAGATCGTGGCCGGGTGGCAGATCAAGAGACGTGGGTCAACGGCCACGCATCTGGTGCCAAACGCTCAATCGCCTCTTTCTCAACTGGCGCACGCCGCCGGACGGCCGTTTCTGTGGCTATCGGCCATGGTCGCTACCGGGCTGCTCATTGGCGCGCTGCAACTGGTGCCGCTTCTCGAAGTCGGCCAGGTCAACTTCCGCGCCGGCTCGGCCTCCTATCAAGAAGTACGCGGCTGGGCATATCCGCCTCGCAACGTCTTGATCTTCGTATTGCCTGACTTCTTTGGCAATCCCACGCACCACATGGTCCGGGATGCCTTTACGGGGCAGGCCCTCTCCGTCGAACATAACTTCTACGGCGACCGGAACCCTTATGGTTTCAACACCACGAGTTGGGGCACGAAGAATTATGTCGAGGGCGCAGCCTATATGGGCATCCTGCCGTTGCTGCTGGCGAGCCTCGGACTACTGGCTCTCGGCCGTTGGCGAACAATGGCCGTCGAGCGACGCTCCCGCACACTTTTCTTTGCCGGGTTGGCGTTCTTCTCTCTGGCTTTCGTTTTCGGCACGCCGCTATATGCTCTTCTCTACTATGGGCTGCCGTTCATCAACCAGCTTCACACACCGTTCCGGTGGGTTTTCCCACTGGCGCTCTCGACCGCTGTCTTGGCTGGTTTTGGCGCGGATGATTTGGCGGATGTGGCTGGGGGCGAGATGGTGGTTCGCCGGCCATGGTCTGTCGTTTGTCTGGTGCCATGGTTGGCGCTCTTCGGCGGCCTTGCTGTTCTTGCCGGTACGATCCTGAGCCGCTTTTTCTATTCCGGTGTGCGGCCGCTTATTGAGCGCCTGTTCCATGGCCTGGCCGGAGCGGAATACGCCTTTCCCAGCGCTGATGTTTTCTATAGCTATCTCTTCTGGCAGTTCCTGCTCCTGGGTACGTTGCTGGTTGCCTCCGGCGTCATCCTCTGGCTCGCTCGTCGATCGCGTCTGTGGATTGTCTTCGCTTGCGGCCTGATTATTCTCGATCTTTACGCTGCCAGCGCCGGTTTCCATGCTTCAGCCGACCCCGCCTTGCTGGACTACACCCCGGCGGCCGTGAGCTGGCTGAATGAACAGCCGGGCGACTGGCGCATCACCACCTACGATACGACCGGTGCGGGCACACTGAACGCCAACACACCGTGGCTCCATGATTTGGCCGATATCCGCGGTTACGACTCTATTATCCCTCGCCAATTCACTGAGTATATGGCGGTCATCGAGCCCCAGAACGGCCTGCCGTTCAATCGTATCCAACCCGTCGGCTCTCCTGAGGCGCTGGATTCGCCGTTGCTGGATGTGCTGGCTGTCAAGTATGTCATCTCGGCCGAGCCGATTGCCTCTGCCAAGTACCGCTCCGTGTGGGAAGGGGAAGGGGTGACTATCTACGAAAATCTGGCCGCCATGCCGCGAGCTTATGTCTTGCCGCAAACGGCCGAGGTGGACGTTCCTGATGCCCTGGCCGCACTGACGCAATACGATCCTCGTCATTACGTGGTCGTCGAATCGACGGTTGCTTCGCATGCCATGTCGCAACCGGGCGAATGGCTCCCGGCGACCATCGATAGCGCCACCAACAACCAGGTCGTTGTTACAGCTTCGGCCGCCGCGCCATCGTGGCTTATCCTGGGCGATAGCTACTTCAGCGGCTGGAGGGCCTACGTCCGTCCGGCCGGCAGCGGCGAAGAGGAGGAGGTCGAGAGCACGATTACCCGCGTCAACGGCAACTTCCGGGGTGTTCCCCTTGAACCGGGCGATTGGACCGTTCGTTTCCGCTATAGTCCGCGAAGTTTCCAGCTAGGCGGCTTGATGTCGTTTATGGGCGTAATCGTGCTGGTCTTTACGCTTGGCGTCTGGGCCTGGGGACGCTTCTACCGGCCGGATTCAACTGCATCGACCACGCGAAGCGTCGCCAAGAATAGCGCTGCGCCGATGGTGCTTAATCTGTTCAATAAGGGCATCGACTTCGTATTCGCCGCCTTTTATCTACGCGTGCTGGGGCCGGCTGAGGCGGGTAGCTTCGCTACGGCCATTGCCACGGCCGGGCTGTTTGAGATCGTCGCTAACTATGGCCTCAATATTCTGCTCATCCGTGATGTGTCGCAAGATCGGTCGCAGGCGGGGCGGTTCCTGCTCAACTCTAGCCTCCTGAGGGTATTCACGGCCGCTGTCGCGACCTTGCCTATCATCGTCTACTTCGCCATGGCTTCCCGCGGAACTAATCCACTTAGTTCGGCCGAAATCACCGCCATTGTCTTCATGATGATCGGTATGTTCTTTTCCGGCCTGGCGCTTGGCGTCTCTGGGTTGTTCTATGTCCACGAGCAAGCCGAGATCCCGGCGGCTGTGTCAACCGTCTCGACCATCCTGAAAGTCGGCCTGGGCGTCGTCGTGTTGTTAGCCGGGTTCAGCTTTGTCGGCTTGTCGGCCGTTTCTATCGTGGTCAATATGGTCACGCTCCTGCTGCTGTTGGCGTTGGCGCTCCGCCGGTTTGAGCTTCACGGTCCATGGACGCTGGATTGGCCGATGCTCAAGGGTATGCTGCGGCTCGGCTTCCCGCTGATGCTCATTCACCTGCTGCAGACGATCTTTATCTCTATAGACGTTATTTTGTTGCGGCAACTGCTGCCCGACGGTGAGCGAGTGGCCGGCTGGTATAACAGCGCCTGGAAATGGTTCAATGCTCTGCAGATCATCCCGTCCTACTTCACCCTGGCCCTCTTCCCGATCATCTCTCGAGCCATTGGGCAGAATATGGACTCGGCCCGGCGTATGTATCGCACGTCGATCAAACTTATGTTGTTGCTCGCGCTGCCTATTGCTGCGCTGACGACATTTGCCGCGACACCCCTCATCGGGGTGTTGGGTGGAGCTGAATTCCTGCCGCAAGGCGCCATCGCTCTTCAAATCGTCATCTGGTCGATCCCCTTCGGCTGGATGAACAGCGTCACTAACTACGTCCTCATTGCACTAGGACTGGAACGGATGCAGCCGCGCGCTTTTGCGATAGCTGTTGGTTTCAATGTACTGAGCAACTGGCTATTCATTCCCCGCTTCAGCTTTGTCGCTGCGGGTGTGACGACGATCCTGTCCGAAGTAGTACTGATGCTCATGTTCGCCTACTATTTGCGGCAGCGCGGCGCGAATGTAGGGTGGTTGGGTCTTGTAGCCCGGCCGATCCTGTTAACCCTAATCATGCTGGCCGTTATGTGGTTGGGTGCCCAGATACACCTCGCCGTTGCTCTGGCACTTGGCCTGCTTGTCTATCCGGCCGGACTGATCGCCTTGCGCATTATTGAGCCGGAAGAGCGTCGGGCCATAGCCGCAATCTTGCCCGCCGGGCTGGCGGAGCGGCTTAGGTGGAGAGAAGGATGATCGCCGAACTGCGACTATCGACCGGTCGCCGGCCGCGTTCCATCGCCATCCTCATCGTTATCCTTCTGATTGCCACCGCCTTTCGCGTTATCAACGTTGATAACTTCCCCACACCTCGCGACGCGACGCCACCGGGCCTGGAGCACGATGAAGTCGCTCACTGGTTGATTAATCAGGACATCCTGGCCGGGCATCATGCCATCTATTTCACCGAAGCTTATGGTCATGAGGCGATCTACCATTACATCCAGGCGGGTGTCGGCATGTTGCTCGGTGACCATGCGCTGGCCCTTCGCTTGCCGTCGATCTACTTTGGCGTACTCCTTGTCGCCGTCGGTTATGCGCTGGGGCGGCGTTTATTCGGCGAACAGGCCGGCCTCTGGTCGGCTGCGTTCCTGGCGGTGCTTTTCTGGCCGGTCTTCTATAGCCGGCTGGCTCTGCGCGCTATTTCCTTGCCGGTTTTTTCCGGGTTAGCGGCGTGGTTCTGGTGGCGCGCCTTTCCCGACGAGATACCTCCTGATGCTACCAGCCACCGCTCCACCTGGCTGCTAACCCTCTCCGGCCTCTTTGCGGGTTTGAGCTTGCATACCTATATGGCCGCGCGGGCTGTACCCATCTTTTTCGCTCTCTATACCGCTTATTTGGCGCTGTTCCATCGCCCTATTCTCCGGCGATACGGACAGGGGATCATCTTATTCTGGCTGGTGATGATCGTCGTCAGTGCGCCATTGGCCGTGTATTTGTCTGGCAATCCAGGCTCTGAGATTCGAATTGCCGAGGTCGATGCGCCTCTACGTGCTCTTCGCGCTGGGGACGCGCGACCTGTCCTGGAGAATGCGCTGAGGATCGCCGGTATGTTTGGGGTGACTGGCGACCCCCTCTGGCGACAAAATATCGCCGGGCGGCCGGTATTCGATATAGCGATGGCCGCCTTTTTTTACGCCGGGGTAGCTCTCAGCCTGTGGCGCTGGCGAGACAAGCGCCATGCCTTCATTCTATTATGGCTGGCCGCGTCGGTCATTCCCAGCCTGGTTACCATCGACGCTCCCAGCAGCATCCGCATCATCAACCTGTTACCCGTTTTGATGCTTTTTCCTCTCATATTTGTCCACAGTGCCACCTCCTTATCCACAAGATGGGATAAGTTATCCCCAAAATTAATCACAAGAACGTCGGCTTGGCTATTAGGGGCACTACTCTTATGGTCGGCCGCGAGTACGGTCGTCGGATTATGGGGTGTTTGGCCGGCCAACGATGAGGTGCGTTTTGTGTGGCAGGCAGCGTTGACCGAAGCAGGTGCCTATTTGGATCACTCGCTGGAAACAGGGCCGGTGGCCGTCGGCGGCTGGACGCCCGAGACGATGGACCCGCCGACAATGAAATTGACCTTGCGCCGCGACGATCTGTCGCTTCGCTATTTCGACCCGAGGGAAGGGGTGATCGTGCCGGTGTCGCTTTCCGGGGAATTCATTCGCATAGTGACACCGAGTATTCTGCCGCTAGCTTCTGTTTTAGACGGGGTCATCCCTGATAGACGCGTAGAGGGCGATTTTGTTCTCTACGAAGTTTCACCGGATTTAGGGCTTGCACCGGACTATGCTGCCGGGGTCGACTTTGGCGGCCAACTCCGGTTTCTTGGCTACAACTTGAGTGGGGCTTGTGTGGCCGGCGAAGTGTGCGAGGTCATTACTTTCTGGCGTGTGCTCGCCCCGGCCGATGGCCCCCGACGTTTCTTCCTTCATGCTACCGAGAATGGAGAAGTTGCCTCGCAGGACGATGGATTGGGAGCGCCGGCCGAGTACTGGCAGGCAGGCGATACCGTCATTCAGATCCTGACGGTGGGTAAGGCGACCGCACAACTGCGCCTGGGGGTCTACAATCCGATCGACGGGGCGCGCCTGGCAACCGTCGACGGCGTAGATTATGTGACGATCGATCTTCCGTGACCGATCTCTGGCTTGATAGCCGCAGGGAAGCGACGGATAGCCACTCCCCTGCGGAGTCCAAATGCGATTAGGAAATGTCGTGGATAGTGAACGCGATCTGTCCTTGCGGCGTCGAGGCGTTCACCGTGGAGCCTTTTGTTGCACCGAGCAGCGCCCGGCCGATCGGCGACTCGTTAGAAATCTTCCCTTGTGCGGGGTTGGCTTCCAGAGCGCCCACGATTGTATAGGTCTCCATTTCGTCGTAGCCGTCTTCGCTGACAGTGACGGTGCTGCCGACTTGCACGATGTTTGACGGGCCTTTCTTTTCGATGACCTTGGCTCGGCGGAGCATATCTTCCAACTGGCGCGCGCGCGCCTCAAGGAGGCCTTGCTCCTCTTTGGCGTCATGGTAATCGGCATTTTCCTTTAAGTCGCCTTGCTTGATGGCTATTTCCAGTTTCTGGGCGATTTCTTCCCGACGCACCGTTCGGATATTCTCCAATTCGTCCTTGATTTGTTGCAGCCCTTCCGGTGTCAGGTACAAGACATCATCGTTTACCATGTCAACTTCTCTCTGCGTAACTACTTTATTATTGGTTCACTAAATACAAAAAGAATCGGCCCAGCCGGGGTCGCGGCTGGACATTCCTTACCCACTATATGCATTGATGATGCGTGGATTAAGTAATGCTCAAAGCCGCCGGCGACTGACTAGCAGGCGGTTGAGCAAGGTCAAGCGAACGTGGATCTCCGTTTGCACTCTTCATGGCGAAGTTGAGAAAAGTATAGCCGAAGTACCGTCTATTGTCTACCAGCCAGGTTGTTTCGAGCAAGAGCCTTAGTCGAGAATCCCTGGCCATCTTCACTATCAAGTCAATCGGGTTCGTTATGGTAAGCGATTGGTAAGCGGGGCGAATTTATCATACAATAGCGTGGATGAATGATGCCATGCAGGATCTAACGTTCGAGGAAGCGCTACAGCAATTAGAGGAAACAGTTGCGCAACTGGAGTCCGGCAATCTGACCCTGGAAGCGTCGCTGAGCTTGTTTGAACGTGGTCAGTGGTTGGCCGCCTATTGCGGACAGTTGCTGGATCAAGCCCAACTTCGTGTCGAACAGTTGACCGAAGACGGCGAGATCGTCGATCTGGCGCCACCTGTCTGAGGTGGTCGTGTATCACCCCATCTCGCTCCATCCTTTGTTCAAATTTTGAGGCTGTTTTGTTCAAGAGCATTCGTGAATCACTGAGCCGAACGCGCCAATCGGTGTTCGGCCAGATCGCCGGCGCCCTGGGCGCGGGTGATATAACTGAAGAAACCTGGGAAGACCTGGAAGCGTTGCTGATCCAGGCTGATGTTGGGGTGCCGACCACGATCTATCTGGTCGATACCTTGCGCGAGCGCGTGCGTCGCGACGGCCTGTATCGGGCTGAGCAGCTTTTGAGCGCATTGCGGGGTGAACTGCGGGCCATGCTCGTTGATCCCCCACCGTTTGAGCTGGAGGAGAAGCGGTTGCTGACGGTCGTGATGGTCGTCGGTGTCAACGGGTCGGGCAAAACTACGACGATCGGCAAGCTGGCCCAGCGCTATAAGGAGCAGGGTCGCAAGGTTATGCTCGCCGCCAGCGATACGTTTCGTGCCGCGGCGATCGACCAACTCGAGATCTGGGGAGAACGGGCGAGCGTGCCTGTCATTGCCGGGCAACCGGGGGGCGACCCAGCGGCGGTAGCTTACGACGGCATCCGCGCGGCCCGCGCTCGAGGCTATGATCTGCTTTTTATCGATACGGCCGGACGCCTGCACACGAAATTTAATCTCATGAAGGAATTGGAGAAAGTCTACGGCGTCTGCAAGAAAAGCGTTCACGCTGCGCCTCATGAGGTGTTACTGGTGCTCGATGCGCCCACAGGGCAAAATGCTCTGGCCCAGGCGGCCAAATTCAAGGAGTCGGTTAAGGTCACGGGCGTTGTCCTGACCAAGCTCGACAGCACTGCCAAAGGCGGCATGGTCTTCGCCATTTATCGCGAGCTGGGCCTCCCCGTGCGCTTTATCGGCACAGGCGAGCGTATCCAGGACCTGGCGCCTTTCGATGCCGACCAATTTGTGGCCGGCCTGTTTGACGAATAATAGCCGGCCGGGTACAGGCGAGCCGGTCGAGGAGTAATGACATCCACCGTGGAAGAATTAATCGATCAACTAACCGAATTAACGCACATCATCGATTTGCTACGGGGGCGTCTTTGAAGTAGCCGCTAAGGAATCACGAATTGCGAAGCTGGAAGAGAAGATAGCCGATCCCGATTTCTGGAACGATCCCGATGAATCCCGAAAAGTGATGCGTGAGCTGACTCGCTTGCGCGAGCAGGTTTCGGTCTGGCAAACCATCAGCCGCTCCCTGGCCGACACGCTCGAGCTGGCGGATCTGGGGGATGAGGAGTTACTCGATGAACTGTCGGCCGAAGTCGAGCGTCTGACGACCGAGGTGCACGAACTGGAGTTCCAGACTCTCATGTCGGGCGATTATGACAACGAGGACGCCATCCTGGCTATTCATGCGGGGGCGGGCGGGACCGAGGCTCAGGATTGGGCCCAGATGCTACAACGTATGTTTTTGCGCTGGGCAGAACACCATCGCATGAAGGTCGAGATCATGGACGAGAGCGCCGGAGACGAGGCCGGGATCAAGAGCTGTATGATCTCTATCTCCGGTCCTTATGCCTATGGTTGGCTCAAGTCTGAGCGGGGCGTCCACCGACTGGTGCGTATCTCCCCTTATGATAGTTCGAGTCGCCGCCATACGTCGTTTGCCAAGGTGGAGGTGTGGCCTGATGTGGCCGAAGACATCGATATTGAGATCGACGAAAAAGATCTGCGCATCGATCGCTTTCGGGCCAGTGGAGCGGGTGGCCAGCATGTTCAGAAGAACGAAACGGCCGTGCGTATCACCCATATCCCAACGGGCATCGTCGTTTCATGCCAGAACCAGCGCTCGTTGACGCAGAACATGCAGGTGGCGATGAACGTCCTGAAAGCCCAATTGTTCGATCTGGCTCGTCGCAATCAGAATGCTGAGATTGCCGCGTTGAAGGGCGAGGACGTCGATGCGGCCTGGGGTAGCCAAATTCGTTCCTATGTCTTGCAACCGTACAAGATGATCAAGGATCACCGTACCGATCATGAAGTTGGCAATACCCAGGCTGTGCTGGACGGCCGCCTGGACGATTTCATGGAAGCCTATCTCCGTCAGCAGGTCGGCGAAGGGCCTGGCGCGATGGATGCGGGCGAGTTGGTGAAAGAATAACCGCAATGCTCTCTAATCTAAACGGCCGATGATCAAAGGGCGATTATTTTTTGCGAATGAATGGTGCCCTTGTATTTCCTGCCAAAATTGGTATAATTCTAGATCGCGCGGCTAACGATTTTATAAGCTTAAAGGAATTGAAATATCGACGGTTGCCGATATAATAGGTCTTATAATTTGATCAATCAGAACGTAATCAAGAGCGCTGACGAAAGTCCAGTCGCTCTTTTGCGCGTTTAGCCACTGAACTTCAGACCTGGATTAAATTGCAGCGCTCTACCCCTTTTATCGGAAAAGGGCAGAGTTTTTAGAGAATTTGGGAGGTCATTAGTGGAGACAACAGATTTCCGCTCGTTACGTGTCAGCCTGGCGTCCCCGGAGCAGATTCGCTCCTGGTCTTATGGCGAAGTCACTAAACCCGAGACCATCAACTATCGCAGGTTACGTCCGGAGAAAGACGGTCTATTCTGCGAAGCTATTTTCGGGCCCACTCGGGACTGGCAGTGCTATTGCGGCAAATACAAGAACGTTCGTTACAAGGGCATCGTCTGCGATAAGTGCGGTGTTGAGATTACGCGCTCGTCTGTGCGACGTGAACGGCTCGGTCATATCGAATTGGCCGCGCCCGTCGCGCATGTCTGGTATACCCGACGCGTGCCCAGTTATATGGGTTTGTTGCTCAATATTTCGCGCCGCAACCTGGACCGCGTTCTCTACTTCGCCCAATATGTTATCACTCACGTTGACGAAGACGCCCGCCAGCGCGCGCTCAAGCGCCTGGCTGAAGAACTCCAGGAGGCTGAGGCTCAGCTTGAGCTGAAGCTTCAGGAGCAACTGGAAGAGACGACGGCCGATGCCTCCTCGCGTGTGACTGAACTGGAGGCCGCCCGCGATCAACTGATCGCTACCTTCGACGATAGACTTGGCGCTCGCACGGATGAATTGGTGCAGGAAGCCAAGAGCATTGAGCAGCGCCTGTCGAACCTGAAGAACTCAGTCGCGACCGAGGATATCATCCTGTCCGGCGAACTCATCGTTCAGAAAGGTGAGAAAGTCGGCCGCGAATACACTGTACAGGTTCAAGAGATCACCAAGGAACTGCTGGAGACTATCCAGAAGTCCTTCGAAGACGATCAAAAACGCGACCTGGAAGAACTAAATCATGAGATCGAGGAGCTGCGCGGCGAGATCGGCTATGCCGGTGAAGGGCTGCGCGAGCGCATGGATCAGAAGCTCATTCGCCTGCGTCAGCAGGCTCAGACCAACCGCGAACAGCTGGAAGGCCTGGCACAAATGAACTTCCTGACTGAGAACGATTACCGCGAGCTGAAAAGCAAGTTCGGTAATGTGTTCCGTTCCGGCATGGGCGCCGAGGCGTTTCATGAGATCCTGCGCAATATGGACCTCGATAAACTCTCTCGCGACCTGTGGCGCGAAGTTCGCACCAGCCGGTCCAAGCAAGCCGCCAAGCGGGCGACCAAACGACTCCAGGTCGTTGAAGCCTTGCGTGCCAGCGGCAACCGGCCGGAGTGGATGATCCTGACTGTACTACCGGTCATCCCGCCCGATCTGCGACCGATGGTCCAGTTGGACGGCGGCCGCTTCGCCACATCTGACCTCAACGACCTCTATCGTCGCGTGATTAACCGCAACAACCGCCTCAAGCGATTGCTGGAACTGGGCGCGCCGGATGTCATCGTCCGCAATGAAAAGCGCATGTTGCAGGAAGCCGTCGATAGCTTGATCGACAATAGCCAACGCGGCAAGGCGTTGAGCCGTCGCGGCCGTCGTGAATTGAAATCGCTGTCCGATATGCTGAAGGGCAAGAAGGGACGTTTCCGTCGTAACTTGCTTGGCAAGCGCGTCGACTACTCCGGCCGCTCGGTTATCGTGGTCGGCCCCAAGCTCAAGATGGGCGAATGTGGCCTGCCCAAGACGATGGCTCTTGAGTTGTTCCGTCCGTTTGTCATCAGCAAGCTGGTGCAGTATGGCCATGCCAGCAATGTGAAGGGTGCCAAGCGTTTCATGGAGCGCCAACCCCCTGAGGTCTGGGAGGTTCTGGAAGAAGTCATCCAGGGTCGCCCCATTCTGCTCAATCGCGCGCCGACATTGCACCGTCTGGGTATCCAGGCCTTCATGCCCAAGTTGGTGGAGGGCAAGGCGATCCAGCTGCATCCGCTGGTCTGCGCAGCTTTCAATGCCGACTTCGACGGCGACCAGATGGCTGTTCATGTGCCGTTGTCGGATAAGGCTGTCAACGAAGCCAAGTCGATGATGATGGCTACACACAACCTGTTGAAGCCGGCTGACGGTCAGCCGATCGTCGGCCCGTCGAAGGACATGGTTTTGGGTGTCTATTACATTACTATGGACGCCAACGACCACAAGGGCGAAGGCAATACCTATAGCAGCCTGGAAGAGGTCGAGATGGCCTATGAATTAGGCTACCTCGATATTCACGCGAAGATCAAGGTGCGGACATCGACCTATTGGAAGGAAGATGGCAACCGATATGCTGACGGCAAGGCGCGTACGCGTATCATCGCGACGACCCCCGGCCGGGTCATGTTTAATCTGGCCCTGCCCGAACCAGCTCGCTTCGTCAACCGCATGCTGGACAAGGGCGGTGTGAATGCGCTGATTAATCGTGTTCACCAAGTGCTCGGCGATGAAGCTACCATCGAGATGGTCGATGCGATCAAGGACATCGGCTTTCGCTTTGCTACTGTATCTGGAACAACGATCGCCGTGTCTGACCTGACTATTCCGGAGAAGCGCTCGGATATCCTTGATGCGGCACGCAAACGCGTTGATGAGATCGACCGCCAGTTCCGCCGTGGACTGTTGACTGAAGATGAGCAATACCAGCGTACGATTGAACAGTGGACCGAGGCCAAGGACCTGGTCGCCGACGCCGTGAAGGAGTCGATGGACCCCAGCGGCCCGTTGGCGGTCATGGCGCTATCCGGCGCCGGCAAGGGTGGATTTGGCCCGATTGCGCAGTTGGCCGGTATGCGTGGCTTGATGGCTGACCCGCAGGGGCGCATCATCCCGGTTCCCATCCAGTCGAACTTCCGCGAGGGTCTGGACGCACTGGAATACTTTATTTCCACCCACGGCGCGCGGAAGGGTCTGGCTGATACCGCTCTGCGTACGGCCGATGCCGGTTACCTGACCCGTCGTCTGGTTGATGTGGCGCAAGACATCATCATCATGGAAGAGGATTGCGGCACGAACAAGGGCATCTATGTGCGTCGTGTCGATAACTTCGGCAAGCAAACATTGGCCGAACGTCTGATTGGTCGTGTTGCGGCCGAGACGATTACCAATCCGGAGACAGGCGAGATCGCTATCTCCGAAGGCGAATACTTCGTAGCTGAAAACGCGGATGCAGTCGATGCGTTGAACGTGAGCGAAGTCTACGTCTATTCGCCCATGACCTGCGAGCTACGTCAAGGTATCTGCCGTAAATGCTATGGCACCGACCTGGCCCGTGGTAAGCCTGTTGAATTGGGTGTTGCGGTGGGTATCGTGGCTGCCCAGTCTATTGGCGAGCCGGGCACGCAGCTAACGCTCCGTACGTTCCATACTGGTGGTACAGCGTTGGCTGGCGGTGACATCACTCAGGGTCTGCCGCGCGTTGAGGAGTTGTTCGAGGCGCGCCAACGGCCGCGAGGCGAAGCAGTCATGACGGAGATCGACGGCATCGCGAATTTGCGCATCATCGACGGCGTCCGTCATGCGTTCATTACCAATGTCAAGCTTCTGGATGATATCTACGAAGTACTTGAGGGCTGGTCGATTCTGGTCGAGAATAACCAGGAAGTCGCCATGGGCGAGACTCTGGCCGAGAGCGGCGATGAAGTTATCTACGCTCGCCACCCGGGTCGTGTGACGCTGGATGAAAGCGGCCTGAAAGTCACCTGGGAGAGCCGCGACGAGCGCGATTATGAGATCGCTGCCGGCGTGAGGTTACTTATCAGCGATGGCCAGCGGGTTACGGCCGGCGATCAGTTGACTGAAGGTTCGCGCAATCCCCATCGCATCCTGGAGATTCTGGGACGCGACGCGGTGACGCAATACTTGCTGCGTGAAGTTCAGCAGGTCTACCGGCCGCAGGGTCAGAACATCCACGACAAGCACTTTGAAGTCATCATCCGCAAGATGCTGAGCAAGGTGGTTGTCACGGAATCAGGCGATACCGACATGCTGCCCGGTGATTTGATCGACACGCCGATATTCCATGAGAAGAACAACGAAGTGACGGCCGAGGGCGGTCAACCCGCGCAAGCTGAACCGGTGCTTCTGGGTATCACCAAGGCATCGTTGAACACCGACAGCTTCCTGTCGGCCAGCTCGTTCCAGCACACAATCAAGGTGCTGGCCGGCGCGGCTATTGCCGGTAAGGAAGATCACCTGATTGGCCTGAAGGAGAACGTCATCATCGGCAAGCTTATCCCGGCCGGGACGGGCTTCCGACCCGAAGAAGATGAGCCGATGGAACTACCGGAAGACTTCTTCATGGATCCCGAGATGCTTGGCGGCGGTCGCCTGACCAGCAGCCCGCTTATCGGCGACGACACTGATGACGAAATCCTGGCCGCGATTGCGGCGGCGGCGGCCGATGCCTCTCGCCTCGCGCTCCTCAGCGACGATGAAGATGACATGGACATTGAAGAGAGCGACTGGGACGAGGACGAAAGCGCCTGGGAAGATGAAGATGTTGAAGACCTCGGCGTCGAAGGTGGCGACGAAGATTGGGATGAGTCGGGCGACTAGCTTTTGCGGTTGAGTCAATAATCAAAGAGACCAGCAGAAATGCCGGTCTCTTTTTATTTTCAGGGATATTCGAACTCTACCGGGGTTAGAAATCGCGGCGCAGCAAAGTATCGGTCAACTGGAAGAGCGCCTCAGCGGCCGGGCCGGACGGCTGTGCGGCCGACAGGCTGTCGATCGCCCCATCTGAATAACGTTTCGCTTCGTCTACCGCGTACCGACGCGCGCCCGTCTCATCCAGCAAGGTAACTACGCGCCGGACAAATTCGCCGTCCTCGCCATTACCTTCATATAACGCCTGCAAGTCGTCGCTCCTGGCCAGCGCATAAAGTACGGGCAAGGTCTTCTTGCGCGTGACAATATCCGTTGCCACGGATTTGCCGGTGACGCTTTCGTCGCCCCAGATGCCCAGGATATCATCCTGAATCTGGAACGCCAGACCTAAATTACGACCAAACTCCGCGAAATGTTGCACCCGAGTTTCGTCCGCACCAGCTACGAGCGCCCCTAACTCCGTGCACAGAGCGATCAAGGCGGCCGTCTTGCCCGAGATCATGGCGAGGTATTCATCCACGGCTACGCCGTCGCGCGTCTCAAAGCTCATGTCATTGTATTGTCCACGTGTCAGATCAACGCACATTTCGTCGAAGCGACGCAGAGCCTGCACCGCAATGTCGGCCGGCACGCCTCGATCGACGAGCCTGTTTAACGCCAGGTGGGCCATGGCGAACATCGCATCGCCAGTATTAATGGCTTGCGGTTGCCCCCATAGCGTCCAGAGGGTCGCGCGGCCACGCCGTGTGGGGCTATTGTCCTGGATATCGTCGTGCACGAGCGAGAAATTGTGGATGATCTCCACTGCCGCCGCGGCCGGAACTGCTTGTTGCCAATCGCCGCCGGCGGCCGAACTGGCCAGCAGCAGGAGGAGAGGCCGGATGCGCTTGCCGCTCTTGATGGTTACCGGGTTCAACTGTTCGTCGGCCCAACCCATATGATAATGGATCATGCCCTGGAAGGGATCAGTTGCACTGGACGCTTGTTCAGTCGCTCCCAGGACGGAGCGCATTTCATCTTCGATGGCGGGTAGAAAATCCGCCGACAGGGCATTGAGTTTTTGAGTCATGTTTACGCTATAGATATCGTCGACCTGGCTTCTTTAATCGCGAATCAAAAAGATCGGTATAACGGCGTTTGCGACAGAGCCTGTAGATCTCCGGCGGCCGAGCAGAACATCGCCACGCGCAACTCGTCAGTGATAACGCCGGCCAGGTCAACAACGCCAGCCACGCCATCGCGATCGGCCGTGCGCAAGAATTCGCCCGCCAACCCGACCAGCGTCGCCCCTAGAGCAATGCACTTGGCAGCCTCGATGCCGTCCCGTATGCCGCCGCTGGCAAAGACGGATACGTTGGGCGCGGCTTCACGACAATAGCCGAGGGAGACGGCCGTCGGGATTCCCCAATCGATGAAAGCTCCGGCGAGGCGCGCGTGACGTTTCGTAGGGGCGCGGTACATCTCGACCTGGCTCCATGAGGTGCCGCCTGAGCCGGCCACATCGATGGCAGCCACCCCGGCGTCGGCCAATTGCCGGGCGGCCTCTCGTGAAAATCCCCAACCGACTTCCTTGGCGATGACGGGCACGGGCAGGGTGCGACAGATGGCGGCTACCTTGTCCAGCAATCCGGCGAAATTGCCGTCGCCCTCGGGCTGCACAGCCTCTTGCAGGACGTTGAAATGCAGGATCAACGCGTCAGCTTCGATCATATCGACCGCTCGCTGGCATTGACTTAGCCCATACCCATAATTTAGCTGGACGGCCCCCAAATTGGCGAATAACAGAATATCCGGCGCGACGTTACGTACCTGGTATGTCGGCTCCAGCGACGGATCCTCGATGCCGGCGCGCATCGAACCAAGCCCCATGGCCATACCTGCCTCTTGGGCGGCCGCGGCAAGCGTCTGGTTGATCTCGCGCGCTTTGGCCGTCCCACCCGTCATCGAAGAGATGAGCAAGGGCGTTTTGAGTGTTTTGCCGAAGAGCCGCACGGAAGTGTCTATCTGAGCCAGATCCAGTTCCGGTAGGGCCTGGTGCATGAAAAAGTACTCTTCCAGACCATTGGTCAGTTTCTTGAAGGCAACATCTTCTTCAAGGTTGATGCGGATGTGATCGGCTTTGCGCTGCTCGTGGATATCGGCGCCTTCAGGCGTGTTCGTTGGGGTGGGTCGGTCTTTCATTGCCGGGGATTATAGCACGGCTGATTCGACCGGACATAGCCGGGGATGTAAAATTGCGTTCTTGGATATAAAATGGATAGTTTGGTGACCGGTTTGGATTCAATCCCGGGCACTATACACAGCCTGGAGATAATATGCGCGTTTTAATTACTGGAGCCGCCGGCTTTTTGGGTTCTCATTTGTGTGACCGCTTCTTAAGTGAAGGTCACACTGTCGTCGGCATGGATAACCTGATAACCGGCAGCATGGATAACCTGGCTCATTTGGCCGGACATGAACGGTTCAGCTTCATCAAACACGATGTCAGCCAATATATCTATGTCGCCGGCCCGGTCGATGCCGTTTTGCATTTTGCGTCGCCCGCCAGTCCCAACGACTATCTGGAACATCCCATTCCAACACTCAAGGTCGGCTCCCTGGGCACGCACAACACGCTAGGGTTGGCCAAGCAAAAGGGGGCGCGGTATCTGCTGGCGTCGACATCTGAGGTATATGGCGATCCGCAGGTGAATCCGCAGCCGGAGACTTATTGGGGTCACGTCAATCCTATCGGACCGCGTGGCGTCTATGACGAGGCCAAGCGTTTCGCTGAGGCGATGACCATGGCATACCATCGGTATCACAATCTGGAGACGCGCATCGTTCGCATCTTCAATACGTATGGCCCGCGTATGCGCCTGAATGATGGCCGTGCCGTGCCGAACTTCATCTACCAGGCCCTGACCAACCAGCCCATTACCGTTTACGGTCGTGGCACTCAGACTCGCGCCTACCAATATTACACCGACTTGATCGAGGGTATCTATCGCCTGCTCCATTCTGATGAGGCCATGCCGGTCAATATCGGCAACCCTGATACGGAGATCACCGTCATGGAATTGGCCGAAATGGTCATCAAGGTGGCCGGCAGTCAATCCGAGATCATTTGCATCGAACCTACGGATGACCGTATCGTTGATGATCCCAAGATGCGCCGGCCCGACATCACCAGGGCGCGGGCTATCCTGGGTTGGGAGCCAACCGTCCCCGTGACCGAAGGCCTGGCGCGGACGATTGAATATTTCCGGCAAAAGGCTTGATCGCACGAAGATTCGCCAATACTCTGACCGTTGACAGGTCGCTGCGAGTGACAGCCGCGCTCGCCGCCATCGCCGTCGTCCTGGCCCTGGCCATCATACGTTTGCCTTTACTGGTGACCGCCGGTCTGGTTACTGTCTCAGCGATCCTGCTGCTGACTTTCGCTTACCCTTTGTTCGGTCTGGGAATAGCCCTGATCCTGGGGCCATTTGGAGCCTTGGAGAGCGTTGTTCTGGGCAGCTCGCTCCTCGATAGCGGTCAACTCGCTCTCATGCTCACGTTGACAGCCTGGATTGGTTCGGGACTGGCCCGCCGGCGGCTGCGGATTCCTGCCACCGCATTCAACCTCCCCTGGCTCCTGTTCATTTTTATCGCTACCCTGACCTTGCTGGACAGTTATTCTGTCATGCTTGGCCTGGTGGAGCTTCTGAAATGGCTCGAGATCGCCCTTCTGGTTTGGCTCGTGCTTGATTTTGCCGGTCGAGCTGAATTGGGATACTCAAAGGTAATGCGCCTGATTCTGGGCATGCTTCTGTTCTCGGGATTGATTCAGGCGCTTATCGGGATCTGGCAATTTGGCCTGCGCGGGACCGGCCCGGAGCATTTCATGGTTCTCGGCCGATTCTATCGCGCTTATGGTACATTTGAACAGCCTAACCCGTTTGGCGGGTATATGAATTTGACGGCGATGCTGGCGCTTGGAACCGTGATGGGATTGCTGGCCTCGTGGCTGGCACGCCGGCGCGGTCGCTCAGGCGATGGCGAACATTTGCGACCATTCTCGTGGTGGTTTGTTTATGCGCTTCTCTGTGCCGGCGCGGCTTCGTTAGGCCTGATCCTGTCCTGGAGTCGGGGAGCCTGGCTTGGCTTCCTGGCTGGCGCGGCCGTCCTGGTCCTTTTTAGCACCCGTCGCGTCTGGCTCGGGTTGGGGTTAATGCTGGTGGCTGCGACGGCCATGTCCGCGCTTCTGGCCTTCGGTTCGTCGGCCGGATTTAGTCCCGCCCTGGCGATTACCGAGCGTCTGGGCGGCTTTCGTAGCGAGTTTACCCTCGGCGATGTGCGCGGCGTGGATATCAATGATGATAACTATGCCGTTCTGGAACGCTTGGCTCACTGGCAAGCTGCGGTCGATATGGCCCGCGATGATTTGTGGACCGGCGTCGGCTTCGGTAATTATGAAGCCGCCTATTCCGAATACGCGCTCATCAATTTTCCGGCCGCCCTCGGCCACGCGCATAACTATTACCTCAACCTTCTGGCCGAAGTTGGCGCGCCTGGCTTGCTGGCCTATTTGTTCTTCTGGTTTGTCATCGTTGTCCAAACTATTTTGCTGATCCAGCGGCTGGCGTGGCCCGAACGTGGGATTGCCGTGGGGCTATTGGCGGCATGGGTAGCATTGGCGGTGCATCTTCTCGTAGATAAACTCTACGTGAATAATATATACGTCCATTTGGGCGTGATGATCGGCTTGCTACAATTGTTCGCTTGGTCCGGGTTTTGGACTGGAAACAAGCGCGGCCGGCGGCTTGATGAAACGAAGGCGCTGTCTGATTAGGAATGTCAAGAATGGGAACATATATCACGGTCGTATCGAATCGCTTTGGGCTAAACCCCAGGGAGGCCAAGCGCTTCGTTAAATTTCTTATCGTCGGCATGATCGGCTTTGTTGTCGATTTTGGCATCTTCAATTTATTATTGAACCCGTTTAATGCTTTGTTTTCAGTCGGAACATGGGCCTATAACCTTCTGTTCGGGTTAGGGTTTGGCGAGGAGTTCATCATCCATCTTGGGCCAACTGTCGCCTCGACTATCTCTTTTGTCGCCGCCGTGATCAGCAACTTCTATTGGAATCGACATTGGACCTACCCCGACTCCCGCTCCCGCTCGCGCCGCCGCCAGTTTACGATGTTCTTCGTTGTCAGCGTAGTCGGCATATTGATCCGCATCCCTATCGTGTTTTTTACGACGCCCGCCTTCCGCTCAATGGTCTCTGCCGTTGGGGCGCTCCAGACCCACGCTATACGTCTGGCCGATAACCTGTCTCTAGCCGTGGCTGTTCTGGTCGTTCTTTTCTGGAACTTCTTCGCCAATCGTTATTGGACTTATAACGACGTCGAGTGATGGGTGGGCGAGACGACTCGGGCGTTATCGGCTTCGATGTTACTGCGGCCTTGACGCAGGGCGGCGGGATCGGCCGGTACACGCGAGAGCTGATCGCCGCCCTCACACGCGAATCACCAGGCTACACCTATAAACTCTTCTCGGCCCGTCCTCCGGCCTCCCTTCCTGTTCCTGATTCATTGCCCGCCGCTCCGAATATCATCCACCGGCCCGCGCCGATCGATGAGCGCTGGCTCTATCGATTATGGTATCGCGCCCGGTTGCCGCTGCCCGTCCAGACATTTCTCGGGCGGATTGATTTGTTTCATTCGCCCGATTTCGTTCTACCTCCCGTGATGGGATCTATCCCGACCATTTTGACCGTCCACGATCTCTCCTTTCTGCATTATCCGGAAACATTCCCCGACACACTCGTGAACTATCTCAATCGGACTGTGCCCTGGTCAGTTGAGCGCGCCCGGGCGGTGCTGGCTGACTCCCTCTCCACCAAGCGGGATTTGCAGGCCATGTGGTCGGTGCCGGAAGAGAAGATCACTGTCCTGTACAGTGGCGTTAACGAGCGATTCAAGCCAGTTACCGATGCGGTCACGTTAGCGGCGGTCCGTGAGCGGCTCGGCCTAGGCGGCGCGCCGTTTGTTCTCGCCGTTGGCACGGTGCAGCCGCGCAAGAACTACCCGTTCCTCATCCGCGCCTTTCGCCCTGTGGCTGAACGATTCCCCCATTCACTGGTCATCGCCGGCGGTCGGGGCTGGCTCTCCGAGGAGATCCCGGCTGAGATCGAGCGACAAGGGTTGGCCGGACGCGTGTTCCTGGCCGGCTTTGTGGATGACGCCGACCTGCCGGCGCTCTATTCCGCGGCTGATATCCTGGCTTTCCCGAGCCTTTATGAGGGCTTCGGCCTGCCTCTCCTGGAGGCGATGGCTTGTGGGACACCGGTCATCTCGTCCAACGCCTCCAGCCTTCCCGAAGTGGCTCGCTCAGGCGAGTCCGAGGCCGCTATCCTGATCTCGCCAGATGATGAGGCGGCCTGGTCGGACGCGATGATCCGGTTATTAAGCGACCCGGAACTACGTGGCCGGCTGATCGCCGCTGGGTACGAGCAAGTCGGGCGATTCAGCTGGGCTGCAGCCGCCCGGCAACTCTCCACATTGTACCGATCTCTCCTGCGGCCGGACTTTCATTGACCGATCGCTTGCAAACTAAGCTTAAATACCTATAATGATGACATAATCAACGCTTCGCTCGAACTAATGCAGCGAGGCATTGATCGTGCCCGCACCGGGTCGGTGTAACAAGAGATTTAACGGTAGTATCCACAATTTGTATTGGTTGACGGCCAGGGTTGGCGACTGTCCATGATGTTGTGCGCCTCCTTCCTGCATGATTGACGCTGGAGGCGTGATAGCAGGACTATGCCCGGATCATATGAATCTATCGCCGGACCAACACGAAAAGCTAACGACCAATCCTTACATCGTCGGCCGCCCGTTAACCAGGGCCTCTGCCTCGCTCTTCTTCGGCCGCCACGATGTTTTCACCTGGTTTGAGGAAAACCTGAGTTGTGTGGGGCAACCCAACGCCCTCATGCTCTACGGCCGCCGCCGAATTGGCAAGACCTCCACCCTGTATCAGCTCGTTGAGGGGGAGCGCGGCCGTGCCTTGCGCGAGAACCCGGCGCGACTCATTCACCCGGTCTATGTCGACCTGCAGCGATATGCCGGACGGCCGACAGAGGGGTGGTTGCGCCAGTTGGTTCGTGATATCTATCGCCGGGTCGAATCCCCGGGTGACTCCCGATTTACCTTTGGGGGCGTAAACGACGACGAGTCGGCTTACGCCGCGTTTGATCTCTACCTGGATCACCTGGAGGATACCTTGCCCGAGGGGGGCCACATCCTTATCGCCCTGGATGAATTCGAGCAAATCCGATCGGGTATCGAAAGCGGATCGTTGGACGCCGATGTACTGCCCTTCCTGCGCTCTCAGATCCAGCATCGCCACCGTATTACCTTCCTAATCTGCGGCGCGCTCGGTCTGCTGGACCCCTTCTGGAATCCTATCGTCAACCTGATGAGCCGCTATGAGTTGGGTATGCTGGATTACGAAGAGGCCGTCGCGCTGGTGCGGGCGCCGCTCGAGAATCAAATGCGCTATGAGGACGAGGCCGTTGAAATGATTTGGCGGCAGACGGCCGGACATCCTTTTCTGATTCAGACGATTTGTCATCGCCTGGTCAGCCTGATGAATCGGCGTCACCAGCGGAGCTCGATCCAGGCGAGCGATGTTGAAGAGATCTTGCGCGCGCTGGACAAGGAAGGATTTGTCCGCGACTGGCTAGGTGATGATTTATCCGGCTGGAATTTCCAGCTTCCGCCCGTTACATTGGAGGCTCCACGATGATGCGAACGCCTTATGTTGTCGGCCCACCGATCAAGATGCCGAACGACTTTTTCGGTCGTGCTGGCCAGGCCGGCCAATTCTACGATGCATTGGCTGGTCCCCAGGCCCAATCTGTCAGCGTATTAGGGCTGCGCCGGGCAGGCAAGACATCATTCCTGCAGCACATCTCCCATCCCCAGGTTATGGCGACCCATCTGCCGGATTCGAACCGCTATGTGATGGTGTACGTCGATATCTCGGCCTGCAAGACGTCAAGCGATTTTTACACACGAGTCTATCGGAAACTGCTGAACGCCTTGCCACGCGCGGCCGCCGGCGCCGATCGTGAGCGATCGGTGGCCGATATCTACGCGGTGGAATCGCTGCTTTACCAATTTGAGGGCCGTCGCGTTATTTTCTTGATGGATGAATTCGACCAGTTGCGAACGGCCGATTTTGGCGATGATTTCATGGTTGAGTTGCGCGCGCTGGCCAGCGTTTGGGATTATGAATTGTCCTACGTAACAGCGTCTTACTGGGATCTGTTTCGCTTGGGAAAATTTGTTGGCTTGCCACCCACGTCACCTTTCTACAATATCTTCTACCCCACGCCGATCCATCTCTCCGGCCTTGGGCCGGTTGAACTGGACGAGCTGGTGCGCGTGCCCGCGCGGCGAGTGGGGGTAGTCGCCGATGATGAGGATGTGGCCTATGTGCGCCATATCGCCGGGACGCTGCCCTTCTTTGTTCAGGCGATGGCGACGGTCTGGTTGACAAACAAACAACAGGGTCGCCGCCCGAACTCTCGTGAGATAACGCAGCGGCTCGTGTCGGAAATGGGGCCTTATTACGAGCAGTGGATGCGCAATTTCAGCGATGTAGAACGTGAGGTCCTGGCCGCCGTCATCAGGGAACAGCCTGTATCCCGTTTGGCATATGAACAACCGGAGATCGAGGAAGCGGTCAGCCGGCTATGCCATTACGGTGTGTTGACTCGAACGGGCGATCGTCTGTGGCCCGATAGTTACCTGTTTGACCAATGGTTACGGGAATATGTGGGGCAGGTCAAGCGAGTTCGCCCTGTACCCCCAGTGCTATCGTCGTTTTGCGATACGGGTGACTCTCTTGTGACTGGTGCGGCCTCCGCACCAGATCAGGCCTTTAGCGAATGCCTCATAGGCGGTATGGACGCAGCCGGCCGGGATATCGAGCGTCGTCCAGGTGATTACCGTGACCAAAGCGACGAGGGCTTGCGCGATATTCTCCTGACTTCGTTACGTAGCACCCAATCAGGCATTGCCTCAAACCCTGTCTTCTATGCTTCGGGAGGCGCTGGTATACTGGCCCGGGCTGAGGGACGTAGCGCATTTGTGGCTGAATGTAGCCTCTGGCGAGGGCAGAAGCCGTTCCTGCAGTCGGTTGATTCCTTGTTTCGGTCGTTGACCGGCGCGGATTCCTGCGCGACGATGGTCGTATTTCTCCGTGGCCAGGAACTTTCTCTGGTCACACAAGCGATTGTTCAGGCTATGCCTCATCACCCTGGATATTTGGGCTTTGAGGGGCATCGCAGTGGTTCGCGCCTGGCTTATCGTTTCCGAGCCAAGGATGATCCGCAGCGACAGGTCAGCCTGTCGGTCCTGCTAATTCGCCTGCCCGACTAGCTCGCGCCAATGCCACCAGACCATCACCATCGCCAGCGTGTCCAGGTCGCAGTAGCGAAGCAGCAACTGCCGTAACTGCTCAGCCTCGGCCGCCGCCCCGTTCGTCATGCAGTCGATCATGCGGTAATAGGCGAGGATGGCCCCCGTTCCTTCAGCTACGGAAGTCTCCCGACCGTCAATCGACATAGGCGACAAAGTACGGTAAGGGCTGAGGAGTTCGCCATCCTCAGCCTTTGCTACAAATTGGGGCAATTGCCGGCGGATATCGGCGTTTGCATGCCAGATAGCGTCAGTTACGATTTTGAGCGATGTGCTGCCGCCCATACGTGGATGAAAATAGTGGTTCAATGTTACCCGATTGAGATCGATCAGGCGGCCGTTCGCCAACACATCGTCGATCCATAGAGCTACGTCCAATGAATCACGGCCCTCCTCTTTCAAGGAAGCCGGAATGCCGCCCAGGATGTTTGATTCGTGAGATGCCCAGACAAGTATCGACCCGCTATCGCCGACCTGGCGACGTAGCGCTTCGGCGAAGGCTCGATTGGGATGGTTGTCCTCCTCCTGTAACCATTCGCTCGCTTTGGGGCGCGCGCCTGGCGCGGTGATCGTCTGGCAGCTCCATTGGAAAGCGAGATTTTCGAACGGCCGCGTGCCCCTGTAGCGGGGTATGGCCGGCGCGCAGGTCTCGAAATCGACAAAATAGAGGGGATAGGCAAGGGATTCGAGGAAGGCGCCCAGTCCGTCACTTACCCATTCCCGGTTTTCTCGCGTGTAAGTGATTTGCAGACTCTGTCGCTTACCGACTGGGCCTTGCGTGCCATCTTTCTTCACGAGCTTGTCTTCCGGAATATCCAGCAGACTGGCCTTGTTTTGGGCGATGAGCGTGTCGACGAGACGCGTACGAGTGCCGCCGGCGGAGGAGGCGCGATACAGACTCAGGATATGTGGCTGAACGTCGGCTAACTCCCCCCAACATTCACGAAAACCGCTTATCTGCCCCTTGGTCGTGCGATATTCACAGGAACGACAATGGGTGGTGAGTACGGGTTCGATTCGGGTCAGAGACGGCGACAAGGAATCCAGGTAGATCTCGGATTGCCGGCGAACCTCGGGTATCAATAGTTCAACTTCTTCGGCGACATTGACCTGCGCCAGGATCGGATTACGTGCCAATTCATTCGGATCTCCGGCGAAAACGACGGTGTGGTTCATATCAGGCGCATCGCTATCAGCCCGCTTTTCGAATAACCGATGTAGTCCGTCTATTTGGCATGGCGCGCTCGAATCCAGCATGATCAGATACGGGACGATCGTGACATGCGGGAATACCTCCTGCAAGACGATTGTTTGGAAAGTCACATCTTCCAGATATTCACGCCAACTCTGCAATATCTCTGACGGCTTATTGAGCGAGCGAAACAGGTTAGGTTTACCCTCCTGGAGCCTTTTACCGTTCTCTTGTTGATTAAAGGAGCAGGATTTGACTTCAATCAGCTCGAAGACATCTCCGTGGCGAGCGAGAATATCGATACGGGCAAGCTTGCCTCTGCTCAGGAACGTGGCCTCGAACAGGACGCATGAATCGGTTAACGCCGCCGTCGTTTCTCGTGCGGCTGTTTCCGCGTCTCGCGCCTGCCCCACCCACTGGCCATTGGGATAGAGCGCGCGCGCCATCGCCTCGACCAAGTAGCCTTGATCGCTCAACAGCGTGAGATGTTCATTGGTCTCATTGGTCGTGGGATAACCACGTTTCCGATAGTACAGTTTTGTAGGGCAGGTTTGGGCGACTTTAAAGTCAGACTTGGACAGGTAATGATTTTTCATGTGGCGTGCCTTCGGCTGCACAATCCCGAGAGAGCGGATGTGGCGGTCTGAGCGTATTCTAGCGCAAGGTTACGTCCAGCCCAATGAAATTTCCGGCCCGCGCCTCCATTATTTTTTCCGGTACTGATTACAGCTGAGGTAGGCAAAGCCTCCGAATAAAGATATGATTGCCTCGTCTGAACCGGGTATAAGTGATCCCAGGAAATATGAGCGAACAGTACAGTATATCTGCCTTTTTCCCGGCCTATAACGATGCCGGAACCATCAGCAGCATGGTTATCACCGTGCTGCTCACTTTACGTGAATTGACCGATGACTACGAAGTTGTTGTAGTGAACGACGGCAGCCAGGACCATACGGCCGCTATCCTCGATGAATTGGCCCGTGTCTACCCTGGTGAAGTGCGCATCATCCATCACCCGCAGAATCGGGGCTATGGCGGCGCGTTGCGCACAGGCTTTACCAGCGCTACGAAGGATTGGATCTTCTACACGGACGGGGACGCTCAATATGATCCTCGCGAGCTTAAGAACCTGGCTGCGTTGGTGAGCGATGAGGTGGATTTCATCAATGGTTGGAAGACCGAGCGTCAGGACCCGCTGCATCGCATCATCATCGGCCGCATCTACCAGTACACTATCAAACTTGCTTTTGGTCTCAAGCTGAAGGATGTCGATTGCGATTTTCGCCTCATGCGACGGGAGGTGTTTGATCAAGTACATCTCACCAGTGATAGTGGCGTTATCTGTGTTGAGTTGATGAAGAAGGTCCAGGACGCCGGCTTCCGACTCACTGAGACTCCTGTCCATCATTTTCATCGTGCTTACGGCAAATCGCAATTCTTCCGCTTCCGGCGTCTTGCTCAAGTGGCCCGCGATCTAACCAAATTGTGGGTCCGCCTGGTCTGGCGTAAGGAAGGCGCCGCGCCGGTATCGGCCGATAATCCTCCCACAACCGTGTGACGAATCTCATGCCTACTGTCCCCTCCGATCATCATACCTTCTTCCGCGATAAACAGGTGCTCATCACGGGCGGGCTGGGCTTTATTGGGTCCAACCTGGCTCATAAGCTACTCGACCTTGGCGCGGAGGTTCTGATTGTCGATTCGCTTATCCCTGAATACGGCGGCAATTTGTTTAACATCAGGGATATCGAGAGTCGCCTGCGCGTCAATATCGCCGATGTGCGCGACGAGTATGGACTGCGCTACCTTGTCCAAGGGCAGGACATCATCTTCAACTTAGCCGGGCAGGTCAGTCATACGGATAGCATGGCCGATCCCTACACCGACCTGGAGATCAACGTCCGCAGCCAACTCTCCTTGCTGGAGGCATGCCGCCACGGCAACCCGTCGGCCAAGATCGTCTTCGCCAGCACACGCCAGATCTACGGCCGCCCTGAATATTTGCCGGTGGACGAACGCCATCCCCTTCAGCCGGTCGATGTCAACGGCATCAACAAGCTGGCTGGGGAGTGGTATCACATCGTCTATAACAATGTCTATGGCCTGCGATCAGTTTCCCTGCGGTTAACCAATACCTACGGCCCGCGTATGCGCATACGCGACGCTCGCCAGACATTCATCGGCTGGTGGTTTCGTCAGCTGCTGGAAGGCCAGACGCTTAACCTCTTTGGTGATGGTCTTCAGGTTCGCGATTTCAACTACATCGATGACGTTGTTGAGGCTATGCTCATGGTGGCTGCCAATGATGCGGCTGACGGCCAAATCTATAATCTGGGCAGCGACGATCCTATCAATTTGCTTAACCTGGCGCGATTGATGATCGAAGTCAACGGCGAAGGCGACTACCGGATGCAACCATTTCCGGACGAGCGCAAGCGCATCGATATCGGCGACTTCTATGGCGACTATCGCAAGATCCGCAGCAAACTCGGCTGGCGGCCGGTAGTTGGTCTGCGTGATGGTCTGACGCGCACGATGGATTATTTCCGCGCCAACCTTCAGCATTACGTCTAATTATCATGACCAACCTTGAAGCGGTCCCCTTTGTTGATCTGAAGGCCGCCTATCGCCGGCTCCAACCCGAAATCGACGCGGCCGTCGCTCAAGCTCTAACCGGTGGTTGGTACATCCTGGGCGAGTCTGTGCGCTCCTTTGAGGCCGAATTTGCCGCCTATCTCGGCCTGGAGGCGGCCGTCGGGGTGGCCTCGGGCACTGACGCGGTCATGCTAGCCTTGCGTGCTTGTGGCGTTGGTCCCGGTGATGAAGTAATCACGGTTAGCCACACCGCCGTAGCCACCGTCGCCGCTATCGAATTATGTGGCGCTGTGCCCCGATTGGTCGATATCGACCCTCATACCTTCACCCTTAACCCGTCTCTCCTGAGCGAGGCGATTACGCCGCGCACGAAGGCTATCGTTCCCGTCCATCTCTATGGTTGCCCGGCCGACATGGACGCTATCCTGTCGGTTGCCCGCACGCATGGATTGCTCGTTATCGAAGATTGTGCTCAGGCTCATGGCGCGCGTTATCGCGGTCGCATGGTCGGCACAATGGGCGATGCCGCCGCGTTCAGCTTCTACCCTACGAAGAACCTGGGCGCAGTGGGCGACGGCGGCGCGGTGGCGACCAATCGGCCGGAAGTGACCGAGCGCCTGCGCCTGCTGCGGCAATATGGCTGGAGAGAGCGGTACATCAGCGATGTGCCCGGCTATAACAGTCGCCTCGACGAGTTACAGGCGGCTGTCCTGCGGGTTCGCCTACGATATCTGGATGAGGAGAATGACGCTCGCCGTCGCCTGGCTGCTATCTATGACGATGCGTTACGCGACCTCCCGCTCGAACGGCCGCATCTTCAGTTCGATAATCGCCACGTCTACCATTTATACGTTGTCCGAACCGAACAACGAGATGCCTTGCGAGAATATCTAACCGCGTG
>JACFOH010000075.1 GCA_019454405.1 Promineifilum sp. | reverse complement strand
CCGCGCAGGTCCGCCAGTCCAACGAGGCCCGATTCAATCCGGCAGGCGTGCGCGCTCGCCTCTTGGCTCGTTAATAAGAACGAGTAAAACAAGAGGGATGCACGCGGAAGGAGACATGACTCCGTCGGGCGCTCCTATACCTAATCGACCACAATAAAATAGCAAAATCAAAAAGTCCCGGAATTCACGGGGTCGATCCATATAATGAATACAAGCGATAATGGCCTATATCCCGGCCAGGGAAGGTCCATTTCCACATAATGACGTTGCATCGGCTTTGGTAAGCGGCGCAACGCGACTATGTTATTACATTTATTTTATGACACAGGAGATTTGTATCATGCCTCGCAAGTTACTTTTTATATGCATCGTCGGCATTAGTATTCTACTCGTTGGATGCGCTCCCTCAACTGAATCGATACAGGCGACGATCGAGGTAGCCATAGCCCAAACACAAGAAGCGTCGGTGACAGATACGCCCGTTCCTACTAACACGAAAACGCCTACGCCTACGCCGACGGATACATTGACTCCAACACCGACCAATACTCCTACCGACACGCCAACTGCGACGCCGACGAATACCCCTAAGCCAACACGAACGCCTACGATAACACCGACGCCGCCTGGACCGGTAGTAAAAGTCAACGCTGAGGGGAGTCTATACGATCAGCCGCACAGCGATAGTAGGGAAATAACCAATCTGCTGCTCGCGGGTAGTTCTGTTGCCATAATTGAACAGAACCCTGATGGCAGCTGGCTGAAGATCCAAGTATTGGCCAATCGGATGATCGGCTGGCTTCCCGCCTCACGACTCGACCTAACAGAAGGTATCGGACTCAGCGAAATCGTGGTTTCAACGGTCACCCCCACGCCAACAAACACACCAGATATACGATCAGAGTTCACTGAAATGGATATCCGCGAACTGGACGCTTATCCAAATAAATATACCGGTGATAAGATCAAGTTGAGGGGGCAGGTATTCAACATAATGGATGGCGGACTACAAATGTGGGTCAGAAAGCCGGACGGTGGGCGTTTTGATACCGTGGCGGTGGTTGTTATCTGGCAGTTAGATTCTATTTTGCCTCCGCAAGTATACGAAGATACGTGGATAACTGTTTATGGTATTGGAGACGGTACGTTCTCTGGCACAAACGCATATGGGGGCACGATAACCCAGCCTCGAATCAAAGCGCTAATAATTGAGAAGCAGTAGGCGCTGTACCTGGTCGCCGGCCGGGCATAAATGCCCGGGGATCGGGGGTGGAGCGTCGATCTGCCCCCGACCTTTTCCTATAACCTCCGAAGGTAGCGTCACACCCCCAATATCATTACAATCCGTTATAACGAGGTAACGGATAGATAACCATGGCATACCTTCAAGGACAAGAACGCGCCGACTACGTGCAGGACATGTTCGCCCGCATCGCCGGGCGCTACGACACCATGAACCGGCTGATGACCTTCGGCCAGGATTTGCGCTGGCGGCGCTACGTCATCAAGATGGCCAACCTGCCCATCGGCGGCCGCCTGCTCGACATCGCCACGGGCACGGGCGACATCGCCGAAGAGGGGTTGAATCAGGTGCCGGGGTTGCGCTCTGTGGGCGGCGACTTCACCATCGAGATGATGCAGTTCGGCCGGCTCCGGCCGGGGCGCGAGCGCATCCGCTGGGCGGTGGCCGACACGCTGGCCCTGCCCTTCCCCGACGACACCTTCGACGCGGTCACGTCCGGCTTCCTGATGCGCAACGTCATTGACGTGCCCGGCGCGTTCCGCGAGCAACTTCGGGTGACCAAGCCGGGCGGCCGGGTCGTCGTCCTCGAATCCAGCCCGCCCAAGGATAACCTGCTCAAGCCGTTCATCCTGATTCACCTGAACCTCATCATCCCCACGCTGGGACAGTTCGTGGCTGGGCAGGCCGACGCTTACCGCTACCTGCCCGACAGCACGCAAGGCTTCCAGGGGCCGGAGCAACTGGCCGAGGCGATGCGCGACGCCGGCTTCGTCAACGTGAGCTATCGACTGTTCATGTTCGGGACGATCGGCGTGCATGTGGGGACGAAGCCGAGGCTGTAAAGAATGGAACGCGGATGACGCGGATTGGCACGGATTTCCACGGATAGAGAATGGAACGCGGATGACACGGATTTTCGCGGATAGATTTGGGTTGATCCGCGTTTATCAGCGTTTATCCCTTCTCATACCCGCGGATTGAAATCCGCGGCTGCCATGCCAAACCTGTTAAAACAGGTTTCCCGCCGAAACCAGCTTCAGCTGGTTTCGCACATCAGCCGCGGGATTTTTATCCCGTGATTATAGGCCGGTATTATCGCCCCGTAGCCATAACCCCGCATCTCCGAACCGCGCTCTATCTCTTCTTATCCATGTTCATCTGCGTTCATCCGCGTCATCCGCGTTCTATTCCTTCTTATCCGCGTTCTATCTCTTATACATGCGCATCGGAGCGATCGCGGTTAAGATCGACCCTATGTCCAATTCCAACTCAACAAACAACGCCGCGCTGGCCGGCAAAGTCGCCATCGTCACCGGCGGCGGCCACGGCGCGGGGGCGGCCATCGCCCGGCTGCTGGCCGTGGCCGGGGCACGCGTCGCCGTCAACGACATCAACCCCGACCGCGCCCGTCGCGTCGCCGAGGAGATCCGCG
>JACFOH010000074.1 GCA_019454405.1 Promineifilum sp. | reverse complement strand
AATGCCCTTGGCGGTTTTCTCCACGAACGCGTTGGCCACTTTTGTGACGGCGGCAGCGACATCGTCCAGGTCTTGCTTCTTCAGCAACGGGTGCACGCTGGCAAGCCAGAACACTTCCTCGCAAGCCTTTTCGGCCACGGGGCACAACCCCTTATAGTACTCGACATGGCCATCGTACCAGGGGCACTCGAACGGGCATTTCGTCCCGCCATAGCCGGCTTTGTTGACAAAGAGCGGTTCGAGGTGCTGCGGGATCATCCAGCGCGTGGTGCTCAGGTATTTGATGTTATACACGCCCTCTGCTGCCAGGGCCACGGCAAAGTTGAGCATATCCGTTCCCAGCACTTCGGGGAGCAAGCGAATGAGGTAATAGAAATAGACCCGCTCGCCATACTCCGGCTCTGCGGGCAGGACGATGCCGGGCACGCCCGCCAGTTTTTCCGAGAGGTAGTGCGCGTTTTCGGTGCGCTTATGGATCATGTCCCAGGCGCGCTTCATCTGCTGGGTGCCGATCGCCGATTGCATGTTGGTGATGCGGTAGTTGGTGCAGGGCAGGTCAAAGTGGTACTTGGAGGCGGGGCCTAATGAACGGCGCCGGGCAAAATCCATGTACCCCCACATTTTCTCGAACAGGTCGCTGTTATTGGTGATGACGAACCCGCCCTCGCCAGTGTTGGTGATCTTGCCGGTGACGGTGCTGAAAACGCCGACATCCCCGATCGTGCCGACCATCTGCCCCTTGTAACGCGCGCCGATCGACTGGCAGGCGTCTTCGAGCATCCACAAATTGTGCTTCTTGCACAGATCCATCAGCGGGTCCATGTCGACGGGCGTACCCGAGATCGTCACGGGAACGATAGCCTTGGTGCGCGGGGTGATGCGGCGTGCGACGTCCTCGGGGTCGAGCGTCAGATGGACCGGGTCGATATCGGCAAAAATCGGGATCGCATTTTGCTCCAGCACCGCTGTATCAGTAGCTACAAACGTGTAGGGCGGGACGATGACCTCGTCTCCGGGGCCGATCCCGAAAGCCGCCAGGGCGATGTGCAGCGCGGTGGTGCCGTTGGAGACGGCGATGGCATGTTTGACCCCGAACCATTCGGCAATGGTCTGCTCGTACTCCAGGGTAGCTTCAGCCCTGCGCAGTTTCTTTGATTTGGCTACCTCCATCAAGGCGTCGAACTCTTCCTGCTCGAAGACGTCCGTCTCTACAATGGGGTTTCCGCCGCGGACCGGGGCGCCGCCATCAATAGCCAGCTTTTCCATAGTTACCTCCTGTTCTCGTTTCTGTTTTTCTAATTTTGAATGTGGGATCTTGAACGCTGCGAATGGGCATAAATCGCCCGAGCAGAAGTCCTACATCCATTGATTTTTTCGTAATATTGGCACCGTTTTTTAGATAGAATACCCAGTTGTCCGACCTCTCTTCGAGTTAGAAATTGGATATCGCCAGTATATCAGCGCCTAAATGATGTGTCAAGCCCATAAAAGGCATGATTATGGCTAGAATCGGGTTTGATATTGACAAATACCATTAAATTCGTTATGATGCAGTTGAGTGATGTCATACAACTGGATTAAAGATAAAGTGGAAAATCCTTCTCGCCTCCAGCCTTTCGTGCCCATCGTAGGGGACAGCTACGATAGCACCACCCTTGCCCAGCGGGTAGCTGAGCAGTTGCGTTCTCTGATCATGGAGGGCAAGCTGCCCCCTGAGTACCGGCTGCCCAACGAGCCCGACCTTTCAACTCTCTTGAACGTGAGCCGCAGCACGGTGCGCTCGGCTCTCACGATCCTGGAGCAGGGCGGCTTTATCCAGCGCCGTTGGGGCGTGGGAACTTTTATTGCCAAGGACCCTCCCACCTATAACAATCTAAGCATCAACTCCGGCGTCACACAGCTCATCCGCTCTTCGGGCGCAGAGCCGGGCACAGCGGAATTTTTGATTACCACGCGCCCCGCAAGCGAACACGTAGCCAACCGCCTGTCTCTGGAACCGGGCGCGCCCGTGGTGACGCTGGAACGGGTGCGCCTGGCAAACGACCGCCGGGTGGTCTTTAGCCTGGATACGCTCTCCCAATCCCTGTGTCGAAACCAGGATGGCGAGATCCCTCTGCCCGAGATCGAGGCATTTGTGCGTGAAAGACAGTCCATGTACGACTTCATGCGCGAGCGGTTGTTCCTCGATATTCACCACGGTATCGCCTGGATACACCCCACTTCCGCTGAAGCCTACCTGGCGGACAAACTGTCGATCCCGCGCGGCAGCAGCATCCTGCACATCGAGCAGGTCGATATTGGAAACGATGGCGAGCCGCTGGCTCTGACGAACGAGTATTACGTCGCAGACGCATTCACCTTTTACATCTACCGTTCAAGTTGATGTTTCGGAAATGACCTTGTGAAAAACGGATAGGAGGAACCTGATTCTATGGCTGAGGAACAAGTTATCAACCCGCGCAAGGACCTGCTCGATCGTGTGGCTCTGATCACCGGGGCCGCTTCGGGGATCGGCATGGCTATCACCAAGAGGTTTGTCCAGGAGGGCGCTAAGGTCGCCCTGTGGGATTTCAACGTAGCCAGGCTGGAACAGGCGAAGGAGGTTTTAAGCCAGATAGCCGGCGAGGAGCAGGTTTTTATCGTACCTTGCGACATCACAAAGGAAGAGGACGTGATTGCGGG
>JACFOH010000073.1:2467-2730 GCA_019454405.1 Promineifilum sp. | reverse complement strand
CCCTTGAACACCTATGGAGAGTTCAGCGGCACTTCGATGGCCGGTCCGCACGTCGTGGGGGTCGTCGCTCTGATGTGGTCTGCAAACCCGGCCCTCATCGGCGACATAGATGCAACCGAGCAGATCCTGATCGAATCGGCGGACCCATACCAGGGCGCATTGCCCGATTGTCCCGGCGCGGAGCAAACCCCCAGCACCGCGGTGGGATACGGTATGCTCAACGCGTATCACGCGGTTCAAATGGCGCTAAGGCGCTAGGCAGT
>JACFOH010000073.1:0-2457 GCA_019454405.1 Promineifilum sp. | reverse complement strand
ACCACATATGTTTCCCTGGGGGATATGCCGCATCGAGTATAATTTCACAAACAGCCGGTCATAAAAAAAATAATCGACAAGGAAGTGCTATCATGGTCAAAATTATCACCGATACAACCTCCTGCCTCTCGCCCCAGATCGCCCAAAAATATCACATCCCGGTTATCCCCCAAATCATCAACATTGGCGAGGAGTCATTTTACGAAGGCGTCGACATCGACATCGATGAATTTATGAGGCGCCTGAAGAGCTCGTCAAGCTTGCCAAAGACAGCCGCCCCGCCGCCAGAACTGTTCGTCGAAGAGTTTCACCGCCTGGCGCCGCTAGGCGAACCGATCCTGTGCATCCATCCCTCCGCCGAGGTGAGCGGGACGGTGCGCTCCGCGCTGGTGGCTGCTCAGAGCTTTCCAAAGGCAGACATTCGCGTCATCGATACGCGCGTGGTGGCAAGCCCGCTTGGAACGATGGTGCAACTCGCGGCCGAATGGGCGGAAGCGGGGATCGATGCAGACACCATCGTCGCCCGTATCGAGGATATGTCGCGCAAATGCCGCGTATATTTCCTGGTCGACACCCTCGAATATCTGGCGCGCGGGGGTAGAATCGGCGGGGCCTCGGCTTTGCTGGGAAGCGTCTTGCAGATCAAGCCGATTTTACGCTTGCACAACGGAAAAGTCGATCAATTCGAGCGCGAGCGCACCCACAAGCGCGCCGTCGCGCGCCTGAAAGACATCGTTCGCGAACAGATCGCCCCGGATGGCGCTGGTTACCTCACCGTCCTCGAGGCAGGCGCTCGCCCGCAGGCGGATCAACTGGCTCGTGACCTGAGCCAGATCGTCAAACAGCCGCAAGTAACCGTATATGACATGCCGCCCGCCATCGTCACGCATGGCGGGCCGGGCATCTTAGGGGTGGGCTTCTTCGTAAAAGAGTAGGCTTGCTTTACCTTATTCGGTTTCGACGACCATCGCCACCGCTTCGCCGCCGCCCAGGCACAGGCAGGCCAGGCCGAGCTTCAGGCCGCGGTCTCGCAGGGCATGGATCAGCGTGGTTAGAATCCTGGCGCCGCTCGCGCCGATCGGATGTCCCAGGGCGACCGCCCCGCCGTTGACATTCACCTTCGACCAGTCCCAACCATGATCCTGCAGAGCGCGCCCGTTCGCCAGCACTTGCGCCGCAAACGCTTCGTTGAGCTCGATCAGGTCTATGTCTTTCAACGTCAGGCCCACGCGTTCGAGCGCCCTGGGGATCGCCTTTGCCGGCGCTGCAAAAAGCCATTTCGGCTCCACCGCCGCCTGGGCATGTCCCAGGATGCGCGCGATCGGGCGCAAGCCATCCCGTTCAGCTTTGCCGCGGCTCGAGACGACCAACGCCGCTGCGCCGTCATTCAAGCCGGGAGAATTTCCGGCGGTTACCCGCCCATCCTTCTTAAAAGCTGGACGCAATTTGCTCAGCGCCTCGAGCGAGGTATCCCTGCGCGGGCCTTCATCGACTTCGAACAGGACCGCCCCGCCTTTTTTCGCCGGGATCTCGACCGGCACGATCTCCGCGACAAATCGCCCGCCGTCAATCGCAGCCAGCGCCTTCATGTGGCTGTTATAGGCGTAATCGTCCATTTCAGGACGGTTGATTTCATACTCTTCAGCGATGAGCTCGGCCGCCTCGCCCATCGCCCAGTCGACAAAGGGATCCCACAATCCATCGTACAACAGCGCATCGGTTAGCTGGGCGTTCCCAAAACGCAGCGCGCCGGTCCTCCCGTCCACCAAAAACGGAGCCCGGCTCATGTTCTCCATGCCGCCTGCCACATCCAGTTCCCCATCACCGCAACGGATCGCCTGAGAAGCCATGACGACGGACTTCAACCCGGAGGCACAGACTTTGTTAAGCGTGGTCGCCCCCACGCTATTCGGAAGCCCGCCGAAAATCGCCGCCTGGCGCGCGGGCGCCTGGCCCAACCCGGCTGAAACCACGTTCCCCATAAACACTTCGTCGATATCCTGCGTCTGCTCGATCCCCGCCCGTTCCACGGCGGCTTTCACGGCCAGCGCCCCCAGTCTTGGCGCAGCAAACCCGCTGAGGCTGCCCTGAAACCTCCCGATCGGGGTTCGAACCGCGCTCAAGATCACCGGATCATTCTCTGCGAAATCCCTGCCCATCATTATCCTCCTAAATTTATTGTCGCTGTCTATTTTTGAGTGGTTGAGATCTCATCCCAGGCTGCCATGATGCGTGTGTACGTATCTTCCAGAAGCTCTGGGAGCACGCGCGCCTCCCCCAAAGCGGACATGAAGTTTGTATCGCCCCCCCAGCGAGGCACGACGTGCATGTGAACGTGATCCTGTATGCCCGCGCCCGCCGCTTCGCCGATATTGATCCCGACGTTAAATCCCTGCGGCTGATAGGCGGCGTTGATCGCCTGCATAGAACGGGTGGCCAGTTCCAGCATTTCGGCTC
>JACFOH010000022.1 GCA_019454405.1 Promineifilum sp. | reverse complement strand
TGAAGCTCGCCTCGGGCATCTGTCCCGTGCCGGCCGCGCTGGAGGCGGGCGTGGCCGTCGGTCTGGGCACCGACGGCGTCAAGGAAAATAACAACCTCGACATCTTCGAGGAAATGAAATTCGCCGCCCTGCTCCAGAAGATCGGCAGCCTGGACGCCCGCGTCATGCCCGCCGAGGACGTCATCCGCACCGCCACCAGCATCGGCGCCCGAGCCATCGGCATGCAGGACGAATTGGGCAGCCTGGAGGCGGGCAAGAAAGCCGATATAGTGCTGTTGGAACTCAACAAGCCGCACATGTCGCCCGTCCTGTACGGCAAATATGAAAACATCGTGCCCAACATCGTCTATAGCGCCAGCGGCGCGGATGTACACACCGTGATTGTGAACGGCCAAACCCGCGTCGAAAACCACAAGCTCATCGACGTCGATATGAAAGAGATGCTGGACCAGTATCAGAAACATACCGAGGCCTTGATCGAGCGTCGGGAGCCTTTCGTCCCCGACCATGTCAGTATCGCAGATGTGACAGTCTAACCACGCAGAAGAACAAGGAGTGCAAGGATGAAAAAAGCTTTTGTGAAGACGCCGGTTTTTCTATTCGCGTTTGTCGTGGCCACATTTGTCATGGCCACAGGATTGCTGACAGCGTGCGGAGGTGGCGGCGCCCCACCCGCGCCGGCGGCCAACCCGACAGCCCCGGCCGGCGCCGGCGAGAGCGCGACGCCCGACCAGAGTAGCGACACAGATGCCGCTGCGAAAGGCCTGAAGATCGCCATGATCATGCAAGGCCCCATCAGCGACATGAGCTGGAACTACAATGCCTATTACGCGCTCACTCTGATGGAGAAAGACGGGGCCACCATCAGCTATAACGAAAACGCCGATCCCGCCGATCTGGTGGAATATGTCCGCACCTACGGCTCGGAAGGGTACAACCTGGTCATGATCAACGACGATCGAAATCAGGAAGATGTCGTGGCGGCCGCGGCCGACTTCCCCGACACCCAATACATCATCGTCAACAGCATGACCACCAGCGACAACGTCCAGGCCATCTTCTTCGCCGATCAGGACCAGGGCTTCATGGCCGGGGTCATCGCGGCGTTGCTCACCCAGACCGGGAAGGTCGGGTTTGTGGGCGGCCTGGAATTCATCCCCATCATCAACGGCGCCAAGGGCTTCCAGCAGGGCGTGGCCTACATCGACCCGTCCATTGAGGCGCAAGTGGTCTACACCGGCGACTTCGTCGACAGCGTGAAGGCCAAGAATCAGGCGCTGGCCCTCATCGAGGGCGGCGCGGATGTGCTGGTTCCGAACGCCGACGCCGCCAGCCAGGGAGTTGTCGAGGCTGCCCAGGAGAAAGGCGTGCTGGTAGTCACCAACGGCGAGGGCATGGAGACATTCGGGCCTGATGCCGTCGTGATATCGGTGAACAAGGATACCTATGTGGGCTATTACGACACCTATCAGCGCTATCTGGCCGGCACGATCAACGCCGACGGCCCGAAGGTCTACGGCGCCGGCCAGGGGCTTATCTCCTTCGGTGAATGGCTGGACCCGACAGGCGTCGTCACCGACGACATCCGCGCCAGGGTCCAGCAAGCGATGGACGCGCTGTCCAATGGCGAGGTCGTCATCGATTTGAACTAGGATCACCATGCCCGCGGCCCGGCCGGAAAGCGCCCCGTTTCCCGGCCGGGCCGCCTGGCGAGGATCGGCCGCAAGGCCGAGCCCTTTGATAACAGCGGTACGCACTACGGCGCGGTTCGGGACGGCCGCAACAGGCGAGTCCCGAACCGCTATGGCGCGCAAGCGGCCGGGGGAACAAACTATTTGAACAGCCACGATAGGACACAGGCAATCAGCGCCATGACAAGAGGGGCCATATACCCCGCCATCGCCGTGATCGCCGCGTTGGCGGTGTGCGCGGTCATCCTGCTTGTGATGGGGCTCGACCCCGTGCTGGCCTACCAGAAATTGTTCCAGGGAGCGTTTGGAAGCAAGAACGCCATCAGCGAGACCCTCACCCACGCCATCCCGCTATTACTCTGCGCGCTCAGTTTCGCGGTCGGCGTCCAGGGCGGCCTCATCAATCTGGGCGCCACCGGGCAGCTCTACATCGGCGCGCTGGCGGGCGGCGCCGTGGGCATCTATCTCCACCTGCCCCCGATACTGCATATCCCGTTAATTCTCGTCGTTGGCTTCATCGCCGGGGGAGCGTATGGCCTGCTAATCGCCTTTCTCAAAAACCGCTTCGGCGTCAGCGAGCTTATCTCCACCATCATGATGAATTATGTGGCCATCTACCTGCTCAACTACCTCGTCACAGGCCCCATGAAGGACACCTCGTCCGCAAACAATCTGCCGCAATCGGCGCTGATCGCTACAACGGCAAAGCTCTCGATCATCCTGCCCGGCACGCGCCTGCACGCCGGGCTTTATCTGGCCATCGCGGCCCTTCTCTTCTATTACCTGTTTTTCTACAAGACGCCGCTCGGCTATCAGATCAGGGTCGGCGGATTGAACCCGGACGCGGCCCACTATGCCGGCTTCAGCATTGAGAAAAACAACTACGTGACCATGTTCCTAGCCGGCGGGTTTGCCGGGCTGGCCGGGTGCGTGCAGATCATGTCGGTGCAATCGCGGCTCATCCACGCCTTCGCCAAGGAGCTCGGCTTCTCCGGCGTCGCGGTGGCGCTGCTGGGCAACAACACCCCCCTGGGCATCGCGATTTCTTCCATATTATTCGCCGGGCTGGACGGCGGCGCGGCCAAAATGCAGACGCTGGCCAAGGTGCCCAACGCCGTCGTCTATATGTTGCAGGGCATTATTCTGATGTTCGTGGTCGGGCAGGAGATGTTCAACCTGTTCCACCGGCGGCAGCGACGAGCGGGCATCAAAAAGGAGGCGGCGACATGATCCAATGGACAACCAATTTCCTCGCGTCCACGTTTCTGATCAGCACCCCCATCATCCTCGTCGGGCTGGGCATCGTGTTCAGCGAGCGCGCCGGCGTCATCAACATCGGGGCGGAAGGCCTGATGCTGATCGGCGCCCTGATGGGCGTGGTGGGGTCATGGGCCACCGGCTCGGTGATCCTCGGCACCCTCATCGCGATGCTGTCGGGCGTGTTCTTCTCGCTCATCTTCGCCTATCTGACCGTCAGCCTGCGGGCCAATCAGGTGGTGGCCGGCCTGGCCCTGAACATCTTCGCCGGCGGGTTCACCGTGGTCATGAACCGGCTCATCTTCGGCGTCGCCGGCAACGCGGCCAAGATCGACGTCTTCAACACGGTCCCCATCCCCGTGCTCAAAGAGATTCCGATCGTGGGCGCGTCGCTGTTTAGCCAGCCCCTGCCGGTGTACATCGCGCTAATCGCCGCGCCGCTGTTGCAATTTTACCTGATGCGCTCCAACCCCGGCCTGAAGATACGGGCCGTGGGCGAAAACCCAAAGGCCGCCGACTCATTGGGCATCAGCGTGCCGGCTGTCCGCTACATGACCTTGCTCTATGCGGGCGCCATGGCCGGGTTCGCCGGCGCGTTCGTCTCCATGGGCCAAGTCTCCTTCTTCTCAGAGGGCATGATCGCCGGCAAAGGGTACATGGCCCTGGCCGCCGTCGTCTTCGGCAACTACAATCCGGTGGGCGTCCTGATGGCCGGGCTGGTTTTCGGCTCGGCGGAGAGCCTGCAATATCGCCTGCAGGCCAGCGGCTCGCCCATCCCCTATCAGTTCCTTCTGATGCTGCCGTACATCATCACCGTGCTGGCCTTGTGCGTCTACCATAAAAAGACCAACCGCCCCGCCTATAGCGGGCAGCCCTATCATAAGGGATAAAGGAGGTACGGCCGTGCTGCTGGAAATGGAACATGTGACCAAGCGATTCGGCGAGCTGGTGGCCAATCGCGACGTCAGCCTCAGCGTCAGGGCGGGCGAGGTGCATGCCCTGCTGGGTGAAAACGGCGCCGGCAAAACCACCCTGATGAATATCCTGAGCGGTATGTACGCGGCCGACGAAGGGGTTATCCGGCTGAACGGCGAGAAGATCGTCATCAACAACGCCCGCGACGCCATCGCCAAAGGCATCGGCATGGTACACCAGCACTTCATGCTGGTGCCGGCCCTCACCGTCATCGAAAACGTCGTGCTGGGGCTGAAGGAAAACAAGCATTTTCTGGACCTGCGCGGCGCGGCCGCCCGTCTGAATGAACTCGGCGACAAATTCGGCCTGGCCGTCGACCCTTGGGCCAAGGTCGCCGATCTGTCGATCGGGCAGCAGCAGCGGGTGGAGATCCTTAAGGCGCTCTATCGGGATGCGCAACTGCTCATACTGGACGAACCCACCGCCGTATTGACCCCCCAGGAGGTCGAATCCCTCTTTGCCATGATCCGGACGCTGACGCAGGAAGGGCTCACCATCATCTTCATCAGCCACAAGCTGATGGAGATTCTAGGGATATGCGACCGCTGCACGGTGTTGCGGCGCGGCGAGGTGGTGCAGACCATAGACGTCGCAGACATCACCGACAAACAACATCTGGCCAACATGATGGTGGGACGGCAGGTCGATCTGCATGTGCAGAAGCCCCGGGTCACGCCCGGGGACGAAGTACTGAAGCTGGACGATATCTGCTATACCGACAAGGACGGCGCCCGGCGAGTCAAAAACGTCAGTTTCGCCATCCGCCGGGGCGAGATACTGGGTATCTGCGGCATCGACGGCAGCGGGCAGAGCCAGTTGGTCGAGTGCATCACCGGCCTGGCCCACGCCACGCAAGGCAGCGTCACGCTCAACGGCAAGCCCAGCAACCAGATGCCCACCCGGGAGATATTGCGCCACGGCGTCTCCCACATCCCCGAGGACCGGCACCGCATGGCGATGGTGGGGCAGCTTTCGATCAACGAAAACCTCCTGCTGATGACCAGCGCTCGGAAGGATTTCCTCTGTCACGGCCTCTATCGCTGGAAGGCGATCTCGACCTATAACCAAAAGTTATGCGAAGATTATCAGATCAAAGCCCAGGGCGTTTCCGAGCCGATGACCAATCTCTCCGGCGGCAACCAGCAGAAGGTGATCGTAGCCCGTGAGATGGACCGCCACCCCAACTTGCTGATCGCCATGCACCCCAACCGGGGGCTGGACATCGGGTCGACCAAATATATTCAGGGCAAGATTGTGGAAGCGCGGAACAACGGCGCGGCGGTCTTGCTCGTGTCGGGCGATCTGGAGGAGATCATGGATCTCTCCGACCGCATCGCCGTCATGTACAACGGGCGGATCATGGCCGTTATGCCCCAACAATCGGCCACCATCGACAAGCTGGGCCTGTTGATGGCCGGGGTGATGCCGGAAGGAATGAACGAACATATCGCGACGAATGGAGCGTCATAACATGAAAAACCACCTATTCACCAACGCGACCATCATAACGATGGATGACGACGGCCGGATCATCGAGGACGGCTATCTGGCCGTGGCCGGCGGGCGCATCGAGGCCCTGGGCCCCATGGCGACCCTGGACTATGCCCGGTATGCCGCCTATGAACAGATCGATTGCGGGACCGGCTATAAAAGGCGCGTCCTGCTGCCGGGGTTCATCCAGACCCACACCCATACGACCCAGGCTCTGGGGCGCGGGCTGGCCGACGACGTCAATTTACGGGTGTGGACGCACGAACGCATCTGGCCCTATGAGTCGTCGTTGACCGAGGAAGACGCGTATGTGAGCGCCACGCTGAGCATCGCGGAGATGATTCGCAGCGGGACGACCAGCTTTTGCGAGGCCAGCGGCCAAAAGCCCGACGCCATCGCCCACGCGGTGATCGACACGGGGATCAAGGGCGTTGTATGTCTCTCCACCATGGATATTCCGGGCGAGTTCCCCGACAGCATGTACCTGCCCACCCCCAAGGCGATGGAGGAAAATTTCTCGCTGGTGGAGCGGTGGCGAGGCAAACACGAGCGGGTGGACGCATGCCTCAATCTGCTGAATCTGTTCAACACCAGCGAGACGTTGTGGAAGGAGTTTTTCACCTATTCCGAGCAAAACGACGTGCTGGTGCAGGCCCATGTCGCCGAGGCCCTGACCGAGTGGGAATATACCCAGGCCGTCTATGGCAAAACGCCGCTGCGGCTGGTGGATAGCTGGGGCGGCCTCTCTCCGCGCCTGCTCGCCGCCCATATGGTCCACGTCGACGACGAAGAACTTGAGACGGTTCGCCGCTATGATGTGAAGGTGCAGCATCTCCCCGCGGCCGATTTGCGCATCGCGGGGTTCGCCCCCATCGCCAAATATCTGGACGCGGGCGTCAACGTGAGCATGGGCACCAACAGCCCCCCTTGCAACAACCGCATGAACATGATGGATGAGATGTGGCTGGCCGGGCTGATGCACAAGGCGTACCACAACGATCCTACGGCTGTGCCGGCCCGAGCGGTTCTGCGCATGGCCACGATCAACGGCGCGCGCGCGCTGGGTCGGGAGAAGCAGACCGGCTCGTTGCAGGCCGGCAAGCAAGCCGACCTGATCGTGCTGAATCTGAACAAGCTGGTGGCTACGCCCACCCACGATCTCATCTCCACCATTGTCTATCAGGCCACCAGCGAGACGGTGGACACGGTGATGGTCAATGGGAAGATATTGATGCGCGGCCGCGAGCTGACCACCATCAATGAGGGTTGGCTTGTGCAGGAGGCCGAACGGCGCGCGCAGGCTATCGTCAAACGAGCCGGGATCCGCTACTGATCAGCGTCTCTGGTTTTCGCCCGTCTGCAGATAGCGCAGCAGTTCCTCGCGGCTCATCTGGTCCAGGCCCAGTTGCTTCATCGTGCGGCCGTGCGCTCGATAGTCCACCCGGTGGACGGCCGACGCGATCTGAATAATTGCGTCGGCGGTTGGTGTAGGCACGCCCAGCAATTGACCGAGAGAACTCCATAGGACCATCCCGATCGGCACATCTTCAGATATGTAGCGGGTGTTCGCGCTGGCCGGCCCTTTGCTGCTGGCCGACGCGAAATCTTCCCATTGATTGCCATAGCGATATTCATAATGAGCGCGATAAGGGATCGGTTCCTGGCCAAGTTTCGCCAATATAGCCATTTTTTCTCCGTCCAGAGCGTCGATGATGCGCCACACAGACGGTGTGAACCCTTCCTTATACATCCAGAATTCGCCGGCAGCATACTCAATACGGCCCAGGTTAAACAAAGTGCCGACCGGATGCAGCAAGACATTGGGGTTATAGAGAGCCGGTTCCAGGGCATGGGCCGCCTCGCAGGCTGTGGGGTACAGGTGTCGCACGGCCTGCACCACCTGGGGTGTAGTCCTGGCGGGAAACACGCCGAGGACTTCCCGTATACCCGGCCCGGCATGAACATGCACATGCGCGGGCGCAGTTACGCGGCAGGCATAAGGCAGGGTGACCGTTTCCGCGACGGGGATATCGGGCGATCGCAAGCGGTGCGCAAAGAGCAACGCCCCACCCGAGCCAGGGAACAGAACAATCGCCTGCCCCGGCTCAATATGGGGGGCGCACAAGTCGGCGAGGGGTTCGTGAGCCAAGGCCTGCGTCACAACCAGAATCAGATCAACCCCCCGGATCGCCTCGCCTATATCCGAGGTAACACAGTTTAGCTGGGCGTAGCCTTCGCGCACAACGCCCGAGATATAGATGCCACCTGCCTCCCGAATGGCATTCAGATTCCCGGCAAATTGCGGTAATTCATAAAGATTGACATCGAACCCGGCAAGCGTCAGGTCGGCGGCCATGGCATGCCCGCCATTTCCCGCCCCAAGCACAGCGACGCGCCTGATCTCTTTCATTGCATTCATCATCGTCCCTCATCTTGCGTGTGTCGCGCTTCTGCGTCTGCATGCTCCCGACGCACAGACTGCCGTAACAACTCCGTCGCCCCGGCGTCTATGTCGCCGGTCTCCATGTCGATAGCAACGCCATATATCTCCCGGGCTTGCTCTAATGAGACCAGGCCACTTCGGATATCGTCCCGGACAGCCCAGGGTTCTCTATCTACCGGCTCGCCATAACCGCCGCCGCCGGCCATCCAGCAGCTAACGATATCACCATAACCCAGCTCAAGCGTCCCAATGGCGCGAGTGACGGGATGTTTTTCGCCATCCTTCTCCACAAGCCAGCGACCCGGCGCGCCGGGGCACCCTCCGAAGATCCCTTGCGGCGGCCGTTCCGTCTTTTGGGAAGTCCAGCTAAAGCGCACGTCGTTCGCCAGTGATTTCCAGGTGAATATCTGACCCAGCCCGCCCCGATAGCGTCCAGGGCCGCCTGAATCGGGGCGTAAGGCTCGCTCCAGGATCAGAACCGGCGCCTCGATCTCGGTCAGCTCTGCCGGGGGTAAGGCGACGTTCGTCACGTGACAGGCCATGGCGCTCACGCCGTCTTTGCCCGCACGCGCGCCCAGGCCGCCCTGACTGGGACCATCGCCCCACTTCTGTCGATGGTCCACATCACCGCCCATGCCGTGCGTTTCCAGATTGACGCCGGTCGCATCGTTATAGATGCAGCCACATGAATCGGCCATCACACGATCGGGCATGGCCGGCGCCAGGCTCCCCATAATCAGATCAACCAGCGAATGACAAACGACCATTCGCTGAAATGTAGCCGCCGGCAATTGAGAATTGACAAGCGAGCCGACCGGCGCCTTGATCGTGATCGGGCGACGGCAGCCGTCATTACTGGGTACGGTGGGATCTGTGAGGCACCGAAGCGTGTAAAGCACAGCCGAATAAGTCGCCGAGAACGGCGCATTAATCGGCCCGATGATTTGCGCGTCCGTTCCGCTCAGGTCGACAAGCAATTCGCCTCCCCGCACTTCAACAGAAGCTTTCAGCCGATAGGGGCCGCCAGCCGTTCCATCTTCCAATATCAATTCCTCGTGCTCATAGCACCCATCCGGGATGTTTGCCAACTCGGCCCGCGTTCGCCGTTCAGAATAGCTCATAAGCGCCTCGGCACAAGCCAGCAACAGTTCGTTGCCATACTTGTCCGCGAGCTGCTGCACAGCGCGCACGCCGGCCGCACAAGCCGACACTTGTGCCAGCAAATCGCCACGCATGTTATAAGGCGCACGCGTGTTATTCAGGATCAACGCCATCAGCTGTTCATCCAGTTGTCCCGCCCGATACAGCTTAATCGGCTGGAGGCGCAATCCTTCCTGCCAGATCTCCTCATTCCAGGCATTATTGTTGGGCCACATGCCGCCGACGTCACGATGATGAACCATTATCGTCACGAACCCTAGAAGCTCATCTTTCCAAAAGGCGGGCTGTACCAGGATGATGTCGTTGGTATGATGGGAGCCGTTCGACCCGCCCCCGGCATAGGGATCATTGGTAATAACGACATCGCCCGCCACAAAAGCGACAGCCGGAATATAGGAAGTCAAGATGGTCTCCAGTACCGGCGAGAGGCAATTCAAGTGAATCGGCACGTTGGCGCCCTCGGCGATCAGACGCCCCGATGGGTCAAACAGGGCGGATGAGCAATCCTTGCCCTCCTTGACAATGGTCGAATAACTGGTCCGGGTCACGGTAGCCGTCATCTGTTCCGCCACCGACTCGAAAGCGTGACGCATCACTTCCAGCGTAATTGAGTTCACCTTCGTCATGAATTGGTCGTCTCCCTTTCCACGATCGTCATAATCAGATTGCCGTAGCCGTCCATGCGCGCAACCTGGCCAGGTTGCAGGATAGTCGTGGAGCCCAGTTGTTCGATGATGACCGGCCCCTGTAAGGTGTCCCCGGCCGTCAACCGGCGTCGCTCATAGACATCTGCCAGCAGGCAACCTGGCTCGAAAAAGACTTCACGCCGGCCTTTCCTGGCCGACGCCCGGACATCCTGATCCGGCTGTACCCACAATTCGGGCTTATCCTTCAACCCGGTGGCGGTCACGCGATAATTGACGACCTCTACTGGATCGCCTTCCATGGCGTGTCCATACGTCCGCCGATGCAGCGCATGAAATGCGCTGCTGAGGCGCAGAAGCGAATCTTGCGAGGTCAACGTTTCATCAACAGGCACGCCAAGCTCATAAGCCTGGCCGAAGTAGCGCATATCGCAAGAGCGAATAAGGCGCCGCCGATCGGCGGCGATATCCTCCTGTTCCAACTGCAAATCAGCCTGCGCTTCCAGCTGGAGGAACACGCCTTCCATCTCATCAATCCGCGTATCCTTGATATTCTGGATACGAGTCATCACGTTATCATGCTGCACATCGGAGATCGCCAAACCCAGGGCCGACGTATTGCCCGGGAAACGAGGCACGATGACGACCGGGATCTCCAATTCTTCGGCGAGTTGCGCGGCATGCAGAGGCCCGGCCCCGCCAAACGCCATCAGGGCAAAGTCGCGCGGGTCGAGACCACGCTCCACAGTAATGAGCTTGATGCCCCGAATCATGACCGCGTTGGCGACGCGGATAATCCCCAGCGCCGCTTCGAGCACATCCATCTTGAGAGGGCGAGCGATTTGTTCCTCGATGGCCGCGCGCGCCGATTCGACGTCGAGATGAACATCGCCCCCAAGGAAATAATGAGGATCGATCCGGCCGGTCACAACATGCGCATCGGTAACTGTGGGCTGCCGGCCGCCCTTGCCATAGCAGACTGGCCCGGGATCCGCGCCCGCGCTTTGTGGGCCGACACGCAGCCCGCCCCCCTGGTCGATCCAGGCGATACTGCCGCCGCCGGCACCAACGATCCTGAGATCGACCGTCTTTATTTGCACCGGATAGCCGGCCACTTCGCTTTCCAGCGCGAATTTCGGCTCGCCGTTCTCAATCAGGCCAACATCGCAGCTCGTCCCCCCCATATCCAGGGTAATCACATTACGGAACCCGGCTAGGCGGGCAATATGCGATCCGGCGATGACGCCGGCCACGGGGCCGGAGTTGGTGATATTGACAGGCTGTTTGCGAGCCATAATAAAGGAAGCTCGTCCGCCGTTCGCCTGCATGGTGTAGAGCCGCGAAGTGACGCCACGTTCGTTCATACGCTCGGTGAATTCATCCAGATGGTCAACCATGCGTGGCATCACATAGGCATTGACAACCGTCGTCGAAGTTCGTTCATACTCGCGAAAGACCGGATTAACCTCACTGGAAAGGGAGACGTGAGCGGTTGGGTGCTCCTCGGCGATAATGTCGCGAACCCTTAACTCATGCTCCGGGTTGATGTAGCTATGAAGGAGCGAGACAGCAATTGAGTTGGAGCCGCGCGCGCGCAAAGAGCGCACGACTGCCCGGCAACCGGCTTCGTCAAGCGACGTTAAGACCTCGCCGCGAAAATTTACACGCTCATCGACCTCCAGACGCAGGGCGCGCTCCACCAGCGGCGGCCTGCGCTCCATCTGAATATCGTAGATATTGCCCGTACGATAGGCTCGCCCGATCTCCAGCACGTCGCGGAACCCGCGGGTTGTGATCAGACCCAGCGCAACCGACTCCTGTTGCACCAGCATATTGGTCACAATCGTCGTGCCATAAACCAGTTCATCGATTTCAACTGGATCGATGCCGGCCAACATTGTGATGCGAGCGATCCCATTGAGAATACCCTGCAAGGGGGCCGTCGGAGTTGTTGGAACCTTGATCGCCCAGACATGCTCCCCCTCCGTGGCAACGAGAACAAGGTCGGTGTGCGTGCCACCAGTATCGATGGCAAGGCTATATCCCATATTGATTACCTCCACGATTACGACGAATGATGAGTTCGACGATGGCGACAACGACAAACGACAGTGCCACCATAATGACGCCCACCACATTGATTTCCGGCGTAAGGGCGTCGCGAATACGCCCAAAGATGCGGATAGGCAGGGTGTATGTGCTGGGTGTGGCCCAGGCTTGCGACGCAACAAACTCCTGGAAGGAGATAGTGAACGCAAAGAGCATGCCGGCGATAATACTCGGCGCGATCAGCGGCAGTGTCACTTCAAAAAACGTTTCCAGCTCATTGGCGCCCAGGTTCAGAGAGGCCTCTTCCAGGTTCTTTGGAAAGCCATACAACTGAGATGAAACCGTAATGATGACATAAGGCACTGTCAGCAAGACGTGCCCGATCACCAGATATAGCATTCCCCGGGGAAGGGCGAGCGCGTTGAGGAACAACAGCAGGCTGATACCCGTGATGATCTGCGGTATGATCATCGGCGCCATCACAAAGGCATTGAAGAAACGCTTCCCTGGAAAGTCCAGCCGAACCAGACCGAGTGCGCAGGGCGTCCCCACCAACGCACTGATGATCGCCGTGACCAGCCCAAGGCCAAGGCTATTGACCAGCGCGCTGATCATAGGTCCGTCTCCGGCAAATTTCTGATACCAGCGCAGGCTGAAGCCGGGCAAGGGAAAGGTCAGAAACTGATCCGGATGGAACGACATCACTACAATAATAACGATAGGGAAGTAGAGAAAAATATAGACAGCGATGGTGAATAATCGCAATGCCCACTGATCGCCACTGTAGCGATACCAGACGCTCCCCCCAGATCTCAGGCCTCGAACGTTGTTCGCATCCATATTGTCACTTGTTCGGTCCATAAATATCTTCCAGGGCGATAAAACGATTGACAATGACCAGAAAGCCGAGCATGGCCACCAGAAAGATAATCGCCAGCGCCGAGCCAAAAGGCCAATTGAACGTCTGCAGAAAGCGATTGGCGATGACGTTGGCCATAAGGTCGGCGCCCGTTCCACCAAGAATCGCCGGCGCAAGGAAATTGCCGGCGCCCTGAATGAAAACGATCACACAGCCGGCCATAACGCCAGGCAAGCTAAGCGGCAGCGTCACTTCACGAAAGGCCTGCAAGTTATTGGCCCCCAGCGATTTGGCCGCCTGCACCAGATCGCGGTCGATGCCTTGCAGTACGGCATATATAGGAAGTATCATGAACGGCAGGCCGGAATAGGTCATCCCGATGATGACTGCCAGCGGGGTAAACAACAGGCGCAACGGTTCATCGATCAACCCCAGTTTCAGGAGCGTGCTATTGATCACGCCCTTCTCCATTAAGATAAGCATCCAGGAGAAAATCCGGATAAGGTAGCTTGTCCAGAAGGGAACAAGGAGCAGGAAAACCAGCGTGGTACTATCGCGTCGTCTGTTGGCCAGATAGTAAGCCACCGGATAAGCCAATATCAGACATAACAAGGTCGTCTGAAGCCCCACGTTGAAGGAACGCAGCAGGATTCGGGGATAAATCGCCGTCGTGAAAAAACGCGTGTAATTTTCCAATGTAAGAACGGGGATGACCGCGCCGCCAGGCCCGTGCGTCCAGAAGCTGTAGAGCAAGAGGGCCAGCAGCGGCAGCAATAAAAACACGCCGAGCCATAGGCCAACAGGGCCAACCAGGAACAATATTCTGAAGATCGGCTTCTTCTGAAACCAGCCTATTACAGCCGGCAGGAACGATTGTTTTATCTCAGTAACCATCGTTATCCTCGCAGAAGCAGGCAGTCTTCAGGCGAAAACGTGGCCCAGACCATGACATCATGCGCAAGCGGCGCTTCCCCCGTGCTGGGCTGCGTGGCCAGAAGCGTCTCGCCACCCGGAAGACGGAGCAAATACTGGATCATGTTGCCGGCAAACAACGCGCGTTCAATTACGGCGGGAATCACATTTTGTGTCTTGCTCTCCGGCTCTTCAAGGCACAGCTGAACCCGCTCGGCCCGAAGGTGCATGGCCGTCCCCGCCTGGGCCGTCGCGCCGCCAGAGGCGGAAAGACGAAGCGTCAGGCCACCGGTCGTGTTGAATACAACCTCCGAATCTTTCCGGTCGATAACCCGACCTTCAAACAGGTTCGACTGGCCTACAAATTCGGCGACAAAACGCGAGCGCGGCTTTTCATATATCTCAAGGGGGGTCCCCATCTGTTCAATCACGCCCTGATTCATAACAGCGATGCGATCAGAAAGCGTCAGGGCCTCTTGCTGATCATGCGTGACGAAAATAAACGTGACGCCGACCTGCTCCTGAATCTGTTTCAGTTCCACTTGCATACGTTCGCGCAATTTCCGGTCAAGATTGGAAAGAGGTTCGTCAAGCAACAAAACGGCGGGGTGAACCACAAGAGCCCTGGCCAGGGCGACGCGTTGCTGCTGTCCGCCGCTTAGCTGACGCGGATATCGCGATTCAATCCCGGGAAGATGAACCAGCTCGAGCGCTTCATTAACCAGCTTCCGGCGCTCCTCTTTCGGAACTCTGCCATACTTCAGCCCAAAGGCGACGTTATCGAACACCGTTTTGTGGGGGAACAGGGCGTAATTCTGAAACATGAGACTGGCATCGCGCTGATAAGGAGGCGCGAAAGTGATATCTTTCTCGCGGATATGGATAACGCCCGTCGTTGGTTTTTCCAGGCCGGCGATCATGCGCATCGTCGTGGTTTTGCCGCATCCGCTAGGCCCCAGAAGCGTCAGAAATTCTCCGCGCTTCACCTTCAGTGAAATATCATCGACGGCAACAACCTTACCGAACCGTTTGGTCACATTTGTCAATTCAACATCTATCATGAGAGCCTGTTTTCCTGGTCATCATTCAAGAGGGGCATCAGGCCGATTACCGGTCATCTGTGCCCCTCTTGTCAACTCCGCGTGATGTCTCAACCGGAGTGCGGCTACTATAGGGTGAGCCTAATTCCCCAGCTTCAGCTCTTCATAGCGCTCGTTCCACGCCTCTTGTTGCGACAGAACCTGCCCAACATCGAGCAGAATACCCGTGTTGAGAATCGCATCACGGTAGGCGGCACGGTAGGGAGCACCGGCAAAGAAGGCTGCATCGTCATACAAATCCGTCTCCAGGGTTGGAATGTAACCCTGGGAAGATACGTATCGCACGAATACGTCGGGACGTAGCATATAGTTGAGGATCATCTCGGCCGTTTCCCGCTCAAGGCCTTCACAACCCGCGGCAATCGCCGGCCCACCGGCCCAAAGCGGGCCTCCTTCCTCGGGGAACCACCAGCCGATATCGAGTTGATCCAGCTTGTTCGTACCATCCTCGCCGACACGGGTAATGGTATCGAACCAGTAATCAGCCAGCCATACCTCGCGATTGGCCAGCAGCTGATCCAACTGCGAACTGCTGCTCCAGTAGGCACGCGCGAGTTTCTGCTGTTCGGCCATCGTCTCGAAGACCAGATCGACATCTTCCTCGCTCATATTATTCGGATCGAGGCCCAGATAGGCGGCCGTCTGGAAAACACGATACAGACCATAGTCGCGCAAAGCGATGCGGCCCGCGTAGGCAGGATCAAAGAGAGGCGCATAACTGGTGGGCCGCTCGTCAAATTGCTCGCGAGCATAGACGAAGGTATACATGCCGATATCGATCGTCGCGACATAGGCATTGGTATCTCCGGTGACCAATTCGCGATTTTCCCAGCGATCGTCCAGATTGGCGTAGTTGGGCATGTTCTCCAGGCGGAACGGCTGCAACAGCCCCTGAGAGATACCGTTATAAAGGCCAAAGTCGCTGAGATAGGTGGCAATACAGTATTCGCCCGGCGCAGCGCGAACCGAAGAGAGCCATTCATCCTGGCTGCCATACAAGCCTTGCTCGACCTCAATCTCAACCCCCATTTCTTTGGCAAAGGGTTTGATCACTAATTCTTCAAAGCTTTGCCCCGTGCCCTCGGATAAAGAGGCGATACGGATCCTGGTTGCCAACTCCGGAGCCGGTTCCGGCGTGGCCGTGACCACGATCGGCGCCTGTGTCACCAGGACTTCCTGAGTAACCACGACCTCCTTTTCCCGTTCAACTACAACCGTTTCCACGATGCGTTCCGGAGTGGCAGCCTGCGGTGGCGAGGCGCAACTTATCGCGAGGAAACATACAGAAATGCCCATTAAAATCAAAATAACAACAGTCCGAGCTGATTTCATAACAACTATTCTCCTTGCTACCCGAGAAATTAAGACGGTGATGCAACCCGTTCCACGACAACTACCGATCGCGTTATACCACGGACGTTAAGCTTATCGTGGACGCATCATATCAGGGCGCTGTTGCAAAAACTGTTTCAAACACTGTTGTCAAGCAGTTCATTCAACTCGCGCTGGGTGATGGAAAGCTCGCGAGAGGCTCCCAGCCTCGCGAAGATGGAGAGCGCCCGCTCCAGTTGGGCACGCGCGTGCGGTCGATCCGTTTGGCTTAGTACCCGCGCATAAGTCCGTAAAGTCCAGGCTGTTTCAAATTGATCGCCGAGGATCTCAATCAAGTGAAGACTCTCGTCTAGGCATGCTTCGGCGCGGCGGAGTTGTTGTCGTCGTGAGAGAATTTCGCCCAGCAAACGTAACCCCATCGCCTCCAGCAGGCGGATTCCCACACCTCGGGCCAGATCAATCACCTGTGAAACGCGTTCCTCTGCCCCGGCAATATCGCCTCGCGCAAACGCAACTTTGGACAGATGATAGTTAGCGCGTACGATCACCATGCGGGCATAGATTGTCTGGCCAATCTCCAGAGCTTGCTCAAGGTAACGGCAAGCCTCGTCGATTTCTCCCAGGTCGATTAACACGAAGCTCAAAGAGATATAGTAGTCGGCGATACGATGCTGGTCGCCGATCTGAAGGAAAGTGTCGAGCGCCCTTTGATAGTAGCCAAGCGATTGCTCCAGGTTGCCGCGATTGTAGGCGACATCCCCCAGAGCGCCGTAACTGGCCGCTTCGCCGGCCACGTCGCCAATGGCGCGCGATAACACAAGGCTCCGTCGGGCATGCTCTTCTGCCGGCGAATAGTTTCCCCAGCGACGATCGACACGGCTGAGTCCCCGATGCAACCGGGGAACAGATGCCGCAAATTCTTCGGCCTCGCCAAGCGACAACGCCTGTTCATAATGACCGACGGCATCCTGGTAATGGCCAAGATGGAAGTAACAATCTCCCATCACCTCATAAATGGCGATACGTTCAAATAATAATTTGTCAGAAACCTCCGGGGCTGTCACGACTTCGGCCGTATCCAGTAATGATCGGGCTTGTGCGCAAAAGACCAGCGCCTGGTGGCTTTGTTCACGCTGCAGATAAACTTGTCCCATACCGCGGGCACACCGGACTGCATCCAGCCAGTCTTGATCGCCGGCAGGCTTCGTCACTTGTTCATTGATATCCCGCAAATACCCAAGCGCCTGGTTGTAATCTCCTCTGCGCGTATGGATGTCGGCCAGGCCAAAATAGACCTGACGATGTGTCGAACATGACAAATCAGTCAGAGGAAGCACAGCAACATAAGCCTCAACAGCTTCCTCATACCGTCCCGTTCGCCCACAAACACTGGCCAAATGAAGGGAGATCTCGATCTTTCGGTTCGTATCTACCGGCAACCCGGAGGCAGCTATTATGTCAAGCGCCCGTCGATAATGGGCCAGCGCTTCCTGATTAGCATAGAGGTTGCGGGCATGGTCGGCCGCCGCCAGAAAATAGGGCAAGGCTCGCGAGACATCATCCGCCTTCCAGAAGTGCGCCGCCAACAGGGCCATCTGTTCATCATCAGTTTCCCCTGATTGCTCCAGGGCCGTCCCCACGCGCCGGTGAAGTTCCTGGCGATAACCGACTCTCAGGGATTGATAGATCGCTTCCTGCACCAGTCCATGGCTAAATTCATATCGTCCCATGTGATTGCGAACATCTATGACCCAACGACGAGTGACAAGCTGTTCTAGGATATCCGCAAGTCGTCGCTGCTCAGGAGCATACAAAAGTTCGAGGACCCCCGAATCGAACTGGTACCCGAACACGGAAGCCACACGCAACACGTCTTGCAGGGGGGCGTCCAGGCCGGAGAGCCGTTGCAAAATAAAATCGGATACCGTCGGCGGCACCTTCTGCGGTTCAGCAGGCAATCGCGATGCGTCCTCACGAGCCTTGAGAAGTTCTTGCAGGAAGAAAGGGTTCCCGCCCGCGCGTGAGTAAAGTTTCGCGCCCAGTCCGTCCAGATCGGACGACTGCGCAACAGAGTGGCGAACTACAGCAAGGGCTTCCTCCTGAGAAAACCCTCCCAGAGGAATCCGCTCCAGTTGGCCGGTTCGCTGTAATGCCTGAATAAAGCTGCGTATCTCAGCGCGAGTGGCGGCCAGTTCCGGCTGTATGGTACCCAGGAAAAGTGTCCGCGTGGCGCTCAGGCGTCGCACCAGGTAATGAACGAGATCCAGGGTAGATCGGTCCGTGGCATGAAAGTCGTCGAGAAACAGCACAACTGCCTGGCGCTGGCTGAGATGGGTAATAAACTGTGCGATCCCTTCGAAAAGTCGGTTCTTTTCCTGGCCCAGAAATATCGGAACGCTAACAGGAAGTCGCGGTAGATATTGATAGATCTCCGGCAACAGGCGCGCGACCTCGGCCAGCCATAAGTCATTAAGCTGAGCGATATAGTCAAAATCGGCAATCGAAAAATAATCTCGCAAGGCATCGATAAACGGGTGATAGGGAAGTTCCTGCTCATGGGAAAAGCATTGGCCTCGAAGGATGATCGGACGCTCGTTACGCGCATGGCTCTGATGAATGCTCAGGAATTGTTCCACGAGCCGTGTTTTGCCAATACCCGGCTCGCCCTCGATTAATAGCGCCCTGCTTTGCCCCACCCGTGCCAGACTCAGCCCATCGGCGAGTCTTTCGAGTTCCGTCTCCCGCCCGACAAAAATATCACGAACAGACCGGGATGTGCGGCTACCCGGCAGAAGATAACTTTCGCCCTTGGCTTGCAGTGTTCCGTCACGGATTTCCCGGTAGAGGGTTTCTGTCTCCGATACAGGGGAAACGCCTAACTGCTTTTGCAGCAAACGATTCAACGACTGATAACATTCAAGAGCGACATCCCGTTTGCCGGTCTGGTAGTAGAGGAACATCAGGTCGCGATAGGCGGCTTCCTGAAGCGGATCGAGGGTCAATATCTCTTCACAGCAGGCGACCGCCTCGGCATACCGATGATCCCTTGAATGACCTGCAGTCAGCATCCGCAAGATCTGGATATAGCCCTGCTGTACCTGATTACGGTGCACATCAAGCCAATCCAGAAACGGCTCACACGCGGGAGGGTGACACCCCTGGAGAAATGGCCCACGGTAAAGATGATGAGCCTGTTCCATCAGGCCAAACGAATCTGTCGGGGGGGATGGGGCGAGCGCGCTCGGGTCGTTTAACCGCGCCGGGGCTGAAATAGCAGCAACGGCACGCTGGAATTGGTGCACATCCAGCCGGGATCCCATTTCGCCACGAAAGATGTAATAGCCGTCATGGTAGCCTATATGAAAATCAAGCGGGGCTCCGCTCGGATTAATCGCCTTGCGCAAGGCCCAAATAGCACGCCGGAGGTTGTAGCCTCCACGTTCTTCGTCTGTCTCCGGCCAAAATAAGGCCACCAGGTGTTCGCGTGAAAACCCATGCGAAGGCCCCATCATCAAATAAGTCAGCAGGCCAACGGCCTTGTCGCCAAGCAGCGATGTCTTGATATTTCGCCCGGAGACGAGTATCTGTGGAAGGCCTAGAACGTTGACCTCCAGATGGGGGCGTTCTTCAGGAGAATCAGAATGGCGAGGCATCAATTCGTGGTCCATTGACTCCGGGAAGGTGCGTATACAACACATATATTAGCGGAAATCGAGGATTATTACAGATTCACGAATGCCGCGCCAAGGCTTCCCCGTCGAGGAGATCCCTACCCACCTGCCTCACCTGACATGGGCCCAGGTCTTCGACGCGCTCAGTTACTACAGCGACCACCAGGCCGACATCAACGCCCACATCGAGCGCAACCGAATCCTTGACTCCGAGATCGATCCGCTGTTCAACGAATAGTGGCCGGCCTATTCATCAAACTCTATCTGGATGAAGACGTCAATGTGCTTATCGCAGAGCTACTGCGCGGCCGCGGATTCTTCGCCACAACCACCCGACACGAGAACAATCTCGGCAAATCTGATCCGGAGCAACTGAGCTTTGCGGCTGCCCATGGCTACACGCTACTGACGCATAATCGCGCCGACTTCGAGAAACTGGCTCGTCAATATAGATCGGCAGACATATTGGCCCATATATCAGTTACGTGTTCTAATCTTTGTTGACGTTTCCGTTTTGCGCCGCGACATCAAAAGGTAAGCGCTTTTTAGAAAGAGAGGCAAATCGGGTAGCGTTGTTTTCGCTGTTCCAATACTCTTGTGCTTTAAGCTAGTATTTGTCGGGGGCAAGAGAATGATCTTCAAGAGAATTACATTTATCGGCTCTCTTATTCTAACGGTGGGGCTTGCGGTTTCATGCACATCTGCGTCAATTGGAGAGCCGCAGAACTCGACGATGATCCCAGCAGAGGCTGATGTAACAGAAGCAAACGAAGAAATCGAAGCGACAGAAACTGCACCAGCCACGTCGACACCTGAAGAACGCCCCACTAAATCCGTGAACCATCCGACGCCAACACCCAATTCGCCCACACGAACACCACCTACGGCAACTGCCACGCCATCATCCATAACGTCGCCAAGCTCGATAGACTTGCCTATCCTCGACAGAAATCGGCCCAAGGATATCTTACAAGAAACACGATACTTCATTGGAGGCGGAGGAGGCGCATCTAACTGTTTTGATCTTTTTTCTGCTCTTTTTGGTGATGTACAGAGTAGTTGGGCGCAATTGCCCCCTAATTTTGTACTCATTGATCCTGAAGGTGCAGTAGATTGGCATAGTTCAATATTTATGGCTACCTGCGGGTGGAATCCTTCAGACCCAGTGGTGATTACACTATCCTTAGAGGGAGAAGTTATTGACTCATGGGACGAGCCGGTAGACGATTCAAGTGGTGTATTCCTCTCTTTCGGATTCGCTCGTCAACATCCGCCCGGCTTATACGAGTTTTCGTTCACTGGGAAAGAGGGCGACGGAGAACTACGCGAGATTTCACATACGGTTAGATTGCTGCCACCACCAAAACCAAGTCTTTACCATTTCTTTAATACCCCGTCAAAGGGCACAGGAGAAATAATGTTGACTGGGTTTCAACCCGGCGAAACGGTCAGAATAATCGTATATGCGGAGCAGAACTATGAGGACTGGCTTAAGCTTGGATTCACAGGATGGGCCGCTGTTCAAGTCGATAGCGATGGAACACTATTTGTGAGTACCGAATTCATTTACACCGAATTTGACCCTGTTGTGTTTCATGCTGTTGGCGAATTATCAGGCGAAGCAAAGAGCATGGATGTGTTTACTTCTGGAGGGATGATGTCCAGTCCCGAATCGACCGTATACATTCCTGACACGGACACAGCTTGCCCTGGCGTATTGCCAACGCGTCTGGTGGTTGGCAGTACCGCGCGTGTAGTGGCAAATCGTCTTAATGTAAGGGAGGGGCCGGGCCCCCAGTTTACCACCGCCTATGGAACATCTATCAGCCAAGGGCGTATCGTCACTATTCTCGACGGTCCTGTTTGCGATGACGAAACAATCTGGTGGAAAGGTGAAACGGGCATTATCACGCTAACCAACGGCCAGCAACACAACATCATCGGCTGGATGGCGGAGCAAAGTGGAGACAAATGGCTGCTGGAGCCGCTACCGTAAATTACGATCTCTTGTTCGAAAGCGAAAATGCCAATCCGTGACAATCAAGAGCATCTATCACTTGAAGAAGTTGCTCAGCGGTTGAATAAATCCATCGATCAAGTGCGCGAGCTATGCGCCGAGGGTCAACTGTCCGGCGCGTTCCAAAGGCTCGGCGATCATGTCTGGCAAATCCCCAGTTCTAGCGTCGAGGAGTGGATTAATCATCACCTATTCTCCAAAGCCTGGTTCAACAGGATGCTCCCACGTTGGCGCAGGCTTAACAAGAAGGTTCTGGGTTTTCCACGCATCACCGTCGGGTGGACGATAGCTTTTATCATAACTTTAGTCGGGCTTTACGGCACACTCAAAAGTCTAGGTTATTTCCAACCCGTTCGCCAAATGGATGGTGACTTTCGTGTGGCCATTGCCGCATTTGAGGTTATCGGAGATCGGGATACTAGATCCGAGGGACGCGATCAGGCTCAGGGCGTCTTTCTGCGCATGGGAGAGGCGTTTACGAAGTTGAACCCGGACTTCACGATCGGGCTCTGGGGGCCGGACGATGTTACGCCGATCCGCGGCGCAACGCGAGAGGCGCGAGCTTTATCCGCATCAAAAATAGCTGACAAAATTGGTGCCGACATCATTGTTTACGGCACACTGGATACAACGCGACCGCTCTGGATACTTACGCCGGAATTCTACGTATCCAGCGCGAATCTTGCCGATGCGCAGGAGATCACTGGGCAGTATGAGATGGGCCAGCCTATCGAGGCCACAGGCGAAGGGAGTATCGCCACACGGATGACCTTTAGCACGATACTTAGCGAACGCGCCTATTTACTTTCTCAGTTTGCAGTCGGCCTGTCTCATTACGCAGCCTATAACTACGCTACGGCGCAGGCCTTCTTCGAAGAAGTAGAGCAAGAATACGACTCAACGGAAGTGGGCGGCAAGGAGGTTCTTTATCTGTTGCTGGGCAATGCAGCCGGGAAGAACCAAAACTATGACTTGGCTGAGACCGCCTATCAAAAGGCATTGGCCGTGAATCCAGATTATTCTCGTGCCTACGCGGGGTTAGCTAGCGTGTATTATATCCGCGGCCTCCAACCTGCCGATGAATCAGACAACCTTGCAGCCATTGATGTCGATCTCATTAATCAGTCGATCGCCTCGTATAAGCAGGCAGCTACCGCTTCTGTCCGACCTGCTTTATCGGATATTGATGTCAAAGTGCATTTCGGCTTGGGGCAAGCGTATCTCGCGCTGCACCTTCAAGACGCCAATAAGCCAATCGCACCCGCCGTTCAAGAATTCGAAGCGGTAATAGAAGGATATGGCGACGGCGAAAATCAACGAGTACGCGAATTAGCGGCAGAGGCACACGCCAGGCTGGGACGCATTTATAGTATGACTGGAACTTCTGACAGGGCGATTTCGGAATATGGGTACGCTATCGATTTACTATATGACAGGAAGGAAAGACAGCAACTTTTTGAGGAGCGCATTCAAGAGCTTCAGAACGGGAAGCAATACTAATGGAGTAGAAATCAGCCTGTATGAGAATATCGGAAGGATATAATCATACGGGCAAGCGACGCGCTCAGTTACTACAGCGACCACCAGGCCGACATCAACGCCCACATCGAGCGTAACCGGATCCCCTAGCCCATCACAAGCCCAGTCAGAGTCATGCAAGGCCTCTAGCGGCAGCAGTCCGCCATCCTTCGCGTAGCCACCATAGGCATAACTTTCTTCCCATTACTTAGATCATCCCTATAACCCCCGCAACTTCTTTCCGGCCCCGAACACAAAAGCAGCGCCTCAAGTCGCCGGGAGATGTTCCGCCGTCGCCCAGAGGCCGCACGAAGCCCCGACGCGGCCGCGCAACGGCCAATGAGCCTGCCCGCCGCCGCATCGCCCCCGCTCGACCGCCCGCCACGCCGCCGTGCCGCTGGCGAAGAAACGCTTCTCGATGGCTTCGTCGGTGCCCGTCATCCCTTTCGTAAACAGGTCGGCGAGTCGTCGATTGATGCGTTTCTGTTGCCCTTTGGGGCGCGTGCGGTGGTCGTGGCCGCAGCCGTAGGCGTTGGGCAGCCGCCGGGCCAGGTAGACGGCTCCGGGACGGCCGTGGCGGCCTCGGTAATCTTTCAGACGGAACAGGGCGCGGCCGTATTGCCAGGCGCGCTCCTGCTCGACGGGGTCGCTGCCCCGGGCGGCGATGCGCTCGCCCAGGGCGATGTTGCTCCGCGAGCGGACGCCCGCCCGCCGCTCGTAGGTCACCTGGCTGCGAGCACAAACGCCACTTAAGGCGGTTAATGTGTCGCGAGCTATTGGAGTTCCGAGTGACGAGTGACGAGTGACGAGTGAAGAACGCCCGTCGCTCTCATTCGTAATTCCTAATTCGTAATTCGTAATTCCTTTGTTGCGGCCGCTGTGGAATGTGGCGTACAGGTGTGCCCGGGCGTCGCCGATGGAGCCGCGCAGGGCGCCTACGGGCACGGCCACGGGCCGGTTGGACAGGCGCGTCACGCCCAGGGCCGCGGCGACCCGCGCCGGGCCGAACAGTCGCAGCCGGTCGGCGCCGGTCACGCGGTCGCGTTCCCGCGCCCAGAAGACGCCGTCGCCCTCGGCCAGGAGCTGCCGCAGCCGCCGCCAGCCGCACAAGCGCAGCGTCGATCCCGCGCCGGTCAGCGCGGCGCGAGCGTCGTCCAGCGACATCATCCCCCGCCCCGGCGCGTCGAACGCGCGCAGCAGCAACCACACGCGCCCGGCGGCGACACGCTCCTCGCGCAACATGCCCAGGGCAATGTCGGGATAGACCTTGACCTCGCGGGCGGGAGCGACCTCGACGACGACGGCCGCCGCCCCACCCTCGCGCGGGATGGCGCCGCGGTCCCGCGTGGCGGCGACCCAGCCGGCGGTCAGATCGGCCAGAGGACGAGGGCCGGGCCTGGGGGAGGTCTGTGAGGGGGTGGGCGTCTCTTGGCTATGCGAAAGGTAGCCCCGGCTACCGCATAAATCACGGCGACGGCGACGTAGCTCCTGCTGGGCGTTGCGCAACGACCAGTCCGGCCCGGCCGGCGAGCCTTCGCCCGGCGCGGTCTCGTCCGCCCAAGGCAGCTCGCCCCGCCCTTCCGGCCGGATGCCGTGCCGCTCTCTCAGTTGCCACAGCAGCGCCTGCGCCGCCTGTACGGGCGACGCGGGTTCGCCGGACTGAAGTCGCCCTGCGGATGCCATCGCTGCCCCGGCCGCTCGCGTTCCGTCGCCCAGGTGTATGAATAGAACACCTGATCCATTGACAGGCGCGCGAGGTACCGGGTACACTCCTGTTAGGTATATGGAGGCCGTAGGGGAGACACAAATCCCCCCTCCCCACTAAAGGGGCGCTTTCGCGAGCGGTGGTTGTGACACCCTCGCGAGGGCCGACGGCCCGGATCGATTATCGAAAGGCTCGCCACTGGTCATGGCGGGCCTTTGTGCTTATGGGGCACACGTGGCCCCTTTTCACTGCTATCGGGGCGTCTGCGGCCCCGTCATAGCCATGTCAAAGCCCACCGGCCGGGCGGTCTCCCCGGAGCGATGGGCGCGCAATAATCCCGTTAAACCGACCAGGCCGCCAGGTCGCGGTCGACCGTGGCCAGGTCCAGCAAGCGAATCCCGGCCGGGCGCCAGCGTCGCCGGCCGGCGGCGTCATTGACGATTCGTTCGGCCTTCTCGTGGGCCTCGTCCGTCCAGCCGCCTTTGGCGAAGGCCACCAGATAGACCGGCTGCGGCGCGTCGTTCTCGGCATCGTCCCGTTTGGGCAGCGCGTGGGTCGCCTTGCGCGCCAGCGTGTCCAGCGCCTCCGGCCCGACCGGGTGATCATCCCAGAAGCAGTCACCCAGGACCGTCATCGCGCCGCCCGTGCCGGCCGTATCGATGCCGACCACGTCGAACGACTGCCCGCCGGTCCACTCGCTACCGACCTCGTCGACGGCGACGGGGACGGCGTCACGCGCCCCGGCCAGCAGCAGCCATTGGCGGCATAGTTCCTGCCACGTGTTGGCCTCGATAAACGCCGGCAACTCCTCCTCGATCTGGTCCAGCAGCGGCTGAATCTGCCCCAGGGCCAGCCGGGACTGGTTGGCGGAGATGAAGCGGTAGAAGAAGCGCAGATAGGGATCGGTGACGACGTAGCGGCCGCTGCGGGAGTCCTCGCGGTCGCGGTGGGACATGGGCACTTCGCGGGCCACAAAGCCGGTGTCGCGCAAGACGCTCAGGTAGAACGACGCCTTGCCGCTGGCCAGGCCGGTGCGCTTGGCGATGGCGCCCATCGTCTGCTGGCCGTCGGCGATGGCCCGCAGGATGCCGACGTAGTTGTGCATGTCGGTGATGAAATCGGACAGCAGGATGCGCGACTCGTCGACCATCCACGAATGGGCCGGCAGGACGATCTGGCGCAGGTTTTCCATGATGGGCCGGTCGGCGTCGAGCCGTTCCCAATAGGCAGGCACGCCGCCCCACATGGCATAGAGGGCGACGCGGTCGGCGGCGTCGTAATCGGGGAAGAATTCGGCCGTGGCGCCATAGGGCAACGGCGGCAGCTGCATCTGGGCCGTGGCCCGGCCGTAGAGCGGCGCGTCGTAGTCGAGCAGATGGCGGCGCATGATGCCCATCTGCGAGCCGGACATCACCAGCATCAGGTTGGCGTCGCTGAGCCAATGGTCCCAGATCTTCTGCAGCATGCCCACGAACTCGGGGTCGACGTCGATGAGGTAGGTCACCTCGTCGATGAACAGGGCGATACGCTTGTCCTGGGCATAGCGGGCCAACTGGCGCAGGGCCAGCTCCCAGCTGGCGTAGGAGAAGTCGGCGGGGATGTCGATCTCCGGGTCCATGAAGCTCATGATGGCCTGGGAGAACGAGCGCAGCTGCGTCAGCGACGAGGTCGGTTCGGCGACCCAGTACAGCCCCTGCCCCGGGTAGCGGCGCAGCCAGTGGGTGAGCAGTCTTGTCTTGCCGACGCGGCGACGGCCGTATAAAATAAGGAGCATCGCCTTGGGCGACTGCCAGAGCGAGTCCAGCACCTCCAGCTCGCGACTACGACCCACAAAATCTGCTCTATACATAGTCGGTTATAGTGTAGCTCCTGCTAGGATAGTTACGACTATACTAAACGATCAAATATCTCTTGTCAAGATCCAAAAGCGATCAGATGTTCGCGTTTTGCCGCGTTTGTCCCGCGTCCTCGCCTGGCGCGGGCGGGGCCGGCGCTGGGCGATGGGCATATATTAGACCATACGTTCTATTATAAATGAAAGAGGGGGCGTAGTGCTAGTCGAATTTTGGG
>JACFOH010000072.1 GCA_019454405.1 Promineifilum sp. | reverse complement strand
GACTGACATAGCGGATAGCCCAGCGGATGGCGTCGGACTGCGACCGGTCGAGGTAAGTGGCCAGGGCCAGCAACGTTTCGCGGTCGTAGCCACGGCGACGGCCGAATATCGCGCCGACTCCGACACGCTGGGGCTGTTCCTGACCGAGCGCTGCGTCACCGGCGTGGACAAATCGGCCGGCGCGGCCGACCTCTACAACGCCTACACGGAATGGGCGACGCTCAACGGCTTGCGCGCCTTGTCGAACGTGCGCTTCGGCCGGGCGCTGGGGGAGCGAAACTTCGCCAAGGAGCGCACGACCGGCGGCCGCTGGATCTATCGCGGCATCGGGCTGCTGGCCGATTACGCGTGAACAGAGTGAACAGTTTGAACCGTTTTGCGCAAACTTTCCCGAATGGATTTTCTATACACGGGACTTTACGAAAAACTGTTCAAAAGGTTCAAAAGGTTCAAAAGGTTCAAATAGCGGCGTGGGTTGAATCGCTGGCGGCGCTATTCCCCCGCCCGATAATCCTTCTCCCCTGCCCGGATGGGAACCGTCAGCCAGTTCTCGCGCGGCGGCAGAGGACAGGAGTAGTAGGGCGAGTAGGCGCAGAACGGATAGTAACGAAAACAAAACACAACCCGCTTTTTCAGTTACCGCCCGATTAGTGAAGGGCGCGGATAACAGCGGGGCGCTCATCGAGGCGTTTTTCAACCGTGTGGCGCTCATCGAAAGCGCTTAAGGCATGGCGGCCATGCCTTTTTTACGTGTTACCAGTTTACTAAAATGGGACTTTTGGAAATCAGAACGGAGGTGCTAAAATCATGAACATGTCTAGTTTGATTGAAGTAGGACAACAGGACTTAGCCACAATCGAGGGAGCGGGGCGCCTGGACTTGAATCCGGCGGCCGTTTATCTTGCCGGCCTTGCGCCCTCGAGCCGGGAAACGATGCGCCGCGCCCTTAACGTTATAGCCGGGATTGTCGCCCCTGAGGGCGGGGCCGATTACATGGGGTTACCGTGGGCGCAATTGCGCTTCCAGCACACGGCGGCTATCCGTTCGGAGTTGGCAACCCGCTATAGCCACACAACAGCGAACTTAACACTATCGGCTTTGCGCGGCGTGCTTAAGGCCGCCTGGAAGCTGGGCATGATGACGGCCGATGAATACCAGACGGCCGCGAGCGTAGAGCGGGTTATCGGTGAAACCGTACCGGCGGGCCGGGCCATTCCATCGGGTGAATTGGCGGCGCTCCTGAATACATGCGAGCAGGACGCGGCCGGGATACGTGACGCGGCAATCATCGCTGTGCTCTACGCTTGCGGGTTGCGCCGGGCTGAATTAGTCAACCTCGATTTGAGCCACTACGAACATGACGCCGATAGCGGGCGGCTACTGGTCCATGGCAAGCGCAACAAACAAAGGTATGTCCCTGTAGTCAACGGCGCGGCGCGGGCGCTTGCCGATTGGCTCGCCTTGCGCGGCAATGCGCCCGGGCCGTTATTCCTGGTAGTGGGCAATCGCAATCGAGGCGGCCGAATGACAACGCAAGCCGTTTATGCCATGCTCAGGACACGGGCGACGGCCGCCGGGATACCCGCAATGTCGCCCCATGACTTGCGCAGGACGTTTGTAGGCGACTTGCTAGACGCCGGGGCCGATATTGTGACAGTCCAGAAGCTGGCGGGCCATAGCTCGGTTGAAACAACGGCCCGATATGACAGACGCGACGAAAAGGCAAAGGCGGCGGCCGTTGCGCGGCTCCACGTCCCTTACAGGCAACGGGTAATGATGGCGGGATAAGAGTAAAAAAAAGCCCCGGCGGTGCCAGGAACACCCAGGGGCGCGGCCAACCGGCGTGAGCGGTTGACGAAAGGATGTTAGCACACTTTCGGCCGCTCATGCCAATCGGCGTGAGCGGTTTCTATTAGAGGTGTGCAATGGATAAGCGAATTGGTTTAGAGGCGGCAAGGAAATTACAGCGAGCGGCGTTTGCCCTGACAGAACTCCCTAAAGACAACGTGATTAGGGAACATGCTAAAGCCCTGGGCTATCGATACATACAGATTACGATAACCGATGTTGATACAGGCGAGGCCGCCCATATATACACGTTGCGCCGCGATGAAGAACTCAATCAATTTAAAAGCGAGTTGGCTAACCTTGCGGATTGGCCTAGCGCATTTTTAGATGAATTAAGCGCAACCGTAATCGTTGGTGGCGAGCAATTGACAGATGAAACAAAAACCGCGCGACAACTTGCCGAGAAACAGCTTTTAGGCGGGCGGCCACGGCAGAACGGGATACACCCGGATAAGCAAAGGGAGTATTTGCATATTGCTAATTGGTTCTATAAGTCAAACCTATCGCAACGGGAATTCTGCCGAGAGGCTGGCATATCCCGGGGCACTTTGAATCGCGCTTGCCGATATGTATCAGAAAATGCCCCATAGGGCGATACAACGTACCACCTGATAGCTATAGTGAGCCTGACAGTAATAGTCAGGCTCTTTTTGTTTAAGGTGGCTTATGGCTGAATCGACAGTAATCAGACTCAAAGGACTAGAAGCAGCGGCGCTTTGCGTTCTCGCGGAAAGTGAAGGGGTAACGCCTGAAACGCTGCTTCAAAACCTGTTACGTGACGCGGCTATCGCTCAAATAACAGGCCGGGCAAGGCGGGAAAGCGGACAAATAAGCGTGTCCTACTTGCCCGAATCGAGGCTAAGGAAGGTGGCTAATGAAACCGATTAACCCCCGCCCGGATTCACCCGATGACGCGGCCGATACACTGGCCAATGTCTATCGGCTCATTTTGTCATGGCCTGTA
>JACFOH010000071.1 GCA_019454405.1 Promineifilum sp. | reverse complement strand
TTAACATAACCGCCTTCCTCGGACCGAGCCTCATAGGCGTAGATGTTAGGAATACCAAACGTATCAACCGTGGTACCCCAGGCGAAGCTGGTGTTCGGGAAGTCCGGAGCGATCTCCTGGAGCGAGCCGCCATATTGCGACCCATGGCCAAGGATCAGGTCGTATCCCTGGCTGGCATAATCGCGCATGGCCGTCGCCGCATCGTCAACCACGAACATATTATCAGAATAGGCAAACTGGAAATTATCCGGGCCTAATTCATTCTGAATCTTGGTCAACGTCTCAAACATACTCTGGCTGAAGGCCAGGTCGTTGATCGCACTGGGCATAACTACGGCGACACGGAACGGCCCTTCTTTAGCCGGCGGAGCGGCTTCTTCTTGAGTCGTCTCCTCAGCGGGAGCAGCGGTTTCCGCGGTAGGTTTCGGCGCTTCGGCGGGTGGCTTTGAGCCTCCACAGGCGACGAGCACCAGTGCCAGGACCAACAATAAGGTAAGCCAAGCAAAACGTTTCATTATCTTCTTCTCCATTTTATAGGCAGATTTCCACATGAGAATCTCTTCTCCACCAATGGTTGGATGGTTCGACCGATGATTCGATCGACCTTCAACAGAATTAAGGAACAGGTTCGATTTGCCGATGCACCACCTCCTTTTAGTCAGTCGTCTTAACGATTCTAGGTTCCGCGCTCGTAGGGTACGCCGAGTGCCGAAGGCTTGCGCGTACGGCCGGCCGAGAAAACGAGGACGACAATGGTCAACACATAAGGCATCATAATAAGCAATTCTGATGCATCTCCCGGAATCGGGATGTTCAACGCCTGGATCCAGAGTTGCAACGCATTCACCATGCTGAACAGAAGCGCGCCAAAGAGAACGCCATAAGGACGCCACCCGCCGAAATAAACCAGGGCAACAGCGATGAAACCCAGGCCGCTGGTCATATTTTGCTGGAATACGTTGAGCAGGGCGATAGAAAGCGAAGCTCCAGCGACGCCCGACATAATGCCGCCAAAAGTAAGCGTCGCGTAGCGCGTGCGGGCAATGCTAACACCTAATGCGTCGGCAGCAGCCGGGTTCTCGCCTGCAGCGCGAATCTTCAATCCCAAGGTCGTCCGATACAAAACATACCAGGCGACCGGTACCAGGGCATAGGCCAGATAGACCAGGATACTCTGCTGGGTAATCTGAAAAAGGGCTGGCCCGATGCCGGGAATATTATTCAGAATAGGAAAGCTGAGCGGACGGAAGCCGCGAGCCGTTTCAACAGAGCCGATCAGTTTCTGAAATAACAGGTCGCTCATACCCAGACCGAATAGATATAAGCCAATGCCGCTGATACCCTGCTCGGCCTGCATAGTAACACTGATAACGGCCATGGCCAATCCCATGAGGGCGCCGACGATCATCGCCGCCAAAACGCCCAGCCACGGGTTGCCATAGTGGAACGTAAAGTAGAAGGCGGCAAACGCCCCCATGAGCATGATGCCTTCGACGCCAAGGTTGAACACGCCGCTGCGTTGGCCAAACATTTCGCCGATAGAGGCGAATAGATAGGGCGTTGCCAACCTGATACCAGAGGTCAGGATACCGATCAGGACGGCCGTGGTAAATAGATTGCTGATCATTGGGAGGTTTCTCCTTCGATGTTCGGGACAGGCGATGCGGAAGATTCAGCCGGTGATACGGGGGCCATTTCAAGCTCGGTCTGCCCGACAGGGGGCGCTTCGGGCTTGGTCTGCGAGATGGAAACTGTCTCGGTTCCGATCCGGCGACTGCGGTTGAGCCGGCGGCTGAATATTTCAGTGCTGACGACAAAGATAACCACAAGACCGTTGAGAACGGTGCTCAACGCGGCAGGCACCTGCATCGTTCGTTGCAAGCTGTTAGCCCCTACAATCAAGGCACCGAAGACGAAAGAGGCCGGGATAGCGCCAATGGGGTTGAGCCGGCCAAACAAAGCCGCCACGATGCCGTTAAACCCGGCCGATCCGGTGAACCCCGCCAGCGATCCGTCCGTGAACATGCGATGGTGCACGCCGTAAACCTGCACCGCGCCCGCCAACCCAGCGAAGGCTCCGCTCAACAGCAGCGCCAGGACGATGTTGCGCTTGACGTTAATGCCCGCATAACGAGACGCGTCGGGATTCAGGCCAACGGCCCGGATGCGATAGCCGACGGTTGTTCGCCACAACAGAATATAGACCAGGAAAGCCAGGATCACCGCGATCAACGCCCCCAGGTGCAGCCGGGTCGGAACCCAGCGAGGCAAGTCGAACGCCTGCGCAAATCGAGCCGTCTGCGGAATGCGCGAGGCCGCTTGAGCCTGCACCGGATCGATCATGGGCCCACGCAGCAAATAGTTCATCCCCTGGACGGCGATGATGTTGAGCATGATCGTGCTGAGGATCTCATTCACGTTGAAATAAGCCTTTAACACGCCGGGGATAGCCCCCCAGATGGCTCCGCCGATAAATCCGGCGATCAGGCCGGCGGGGATGATCACAATACCGGGAGCATCAGGGAATTGCAGGGCAACGAGCGTGCCCAGGATAGCTCCGGCGACCAATTGACCTTCACCACCGATATTGATGACGCCGGCACGGAAGGCGATGCAGATGCCAAGAGCGACGAGGAGTAGGGGTGTAGCGCGGACGATCGTGTCGGCCAGCGCATTCGTGCTACCAAACGCCCCGTTCAGCAAGGCGCGATAGGCCGTTATCGGATTAGCTCCCATAAGCTGGAGCATAATCGCGCCCACGCCCAACGCCGCAAGCGTGGCTAAAACCGGCAGGAACAGGTCGATGAGTCGTGCAAATCGTGGATATTTGGCGAAAAAAGTGA
>JACFOH010000070.1 GCA_019454405.1 Promineifilum sp. | reverse complement strand
ATCACAGCTTCCTCCAAGACATATCCGGCGTAACACCTCAGCCACCAGCGTTATTGCCGATCAGTAAGCCAAAAGATTTTCGCGAAACGTCTTGTGCTCATAGCCCGTGCGGATCGATCCCCGTCGTTGCAACGCCGGGCACAAGCCATCGCAAATCTCCACCACCGCACGGCGGCCGGCGGGAGCATTGAAAAGGAAGCCGCCGCCCCCAACCTCCTCCATTATTTCGTCCATCTTGCGCGCGACAGTTTCGGGCGAACCGATAAGCCCCAGATCCAGCATCGGCCCACGCGTCGCCAGCACCTCGCGGAACGTCGTTTCATCGGGAACCCTGAAGATTTTATCGACAATACTGACCATCTGCGGATCCGTCGTCAACTTCTTGAATTCAGCCACAGTCATTTCGAGATCGATCTTGGCAAAGTCGATAGAGGGAACAACCAGGTCGAGATAAAAGCGCATCCACTCGATATTTGGCGGCTCAGATCTGGCCTTCATGATCTTTTCATGGCGGCGTTTGGCTTCATCATCGGTTTCAGCGACGACCGGTTCACACAGAAACATCACCTTGAAGTCGTCGGGATTGCGCCTGTGGCCCATGACGCGGGTTTCCATGTCGGCTATCAACTCTTTCATTTCCGCAATGGTCAAGCAATTGCCGATGAGGGCGTCAGCATAATGGGCGGCCAGGTCGCGGCCGGCCGGCGAGTTCCCCGCCTCGACCATCGGCACATGCCGCTGCGGCCCCGGAATATGATTCAAGGGCCCACGGCTGCTGTAATATTTCCCCTTGAAATCTATCGTATGCACCTTGCGATAATCGGCATAGTATCCGGTGTCATAGTCGATGAGTAAGGCGTCCTCTTCCCATGCGTCTTCGAGTTGACGAAAGACTTCGCACCATTCGTTAGCAACCTCGTACCGGACTTCTTTCGGCGGCAGTGCGTCCATGCCAAAATTCTTTGCCGCATTATGCTGCGTTGACGTCACGACATTCATCCCTATGCGTCCCGCCGTGAGATGATCCAGCGTCGTCAGCAGCCTGGCCGCAGCCCAAGGATGATAAAAGGACGAACTGATGGTCGGCGCAAAGCCGATATGCTTCGTTGCCATCGCCATCTTGAGCGACATCGGGAAGGGATCATGCTTTGGCGAGAAAAAGCCGCGCTTCAGTGCGACTTCTGCGGTCCCGCCGAAATGATCGTCGACCTGCGTCGTGTCTTCCATGAGCAGAAAGGTGAAACAGCCGCGCTCTAGCGCACGCGCCAAATCCGAAAAATTTTCGCCTGTAGCCCATTCACGCGCCACATTGCCGACGAAAGGTCCATCGATATTATGATCCCAGGGTGGCAACCCACAGCCCTGAAACCATGCCAGATGATACATCTATCTCTCCTTTGGAAATCTCAGGGAGCACCTGAATGCCCCTGAGATTTCAGCGACCGAGCACCCAAGAGATCAGAAGCGGTAGCCCACCTTGATCCCATAGGTCCGCGGCGGCTCCAGCGTTCCAAGAACCGGAGCGCCAAAGATAATTCCCGCGGCGAGCGCGTTGGCAACGGTTGTCTTGTTGGTCAGATTGAGGACATAAAGCGATACGTCCCAACTATCCCCTTCGTAATTAAGGAATGCATTGAACTTCGTATTCGGCTGACGCGAAACCGGTTTTTCGTTGAACGCCGTGAAGTAGATACGGTCCTGATACTTCATTTCTCCACGCAATGTCATGCGCCCATCAGGCATGTTCCAACTATATTGTGCACCGAGATTGAACGTCATTTCCGGCGCCTGAATCAATTGGTTGCCCGATCGGTCCTGCTCCGCCAAGCTCTCGCCAGGGAAGGAAGGGTTAGCCGTTTCGAAATCCTTGTACTCCGTATGAAGCCAAGCTGGCGACGCATCGATCTGAAACCCATCTACGGGAATGATGGTCAGCTCAGCCTCGGCACCATAGACGACCGAAGAGGCTGCATTCAGAATCTGGACAACGTTGAACAGAACTTTTGAGACCTGAAGGTTTGTATAATCATAGTAAAAGCCAGCCGCGTTTATTCGCACGCGTCCATCGGCGAAGGTGCTCTTGATGCCGCCTTCATAGGCCCAGAGCGTCTCTGGCTCGAACCCTGGCGTCGTTGTCCCGATGTCGAAGCCGCCGCTCTTGAACCCCTTCGAGACCGACACATAGAACATCATATCCTGACGCGGCTTGTAGGATATCTGGAACTTGGGTGTGAACGACTTGTCGGTCGCACTATTTCCGCCCCCATGGTTTACCGGTACCAAAAGGTCGACATAGGGTGGATACGGCGTCGACAAATCAAAACTCGTGAAATCGTCGACGTTATACTCTTCCCAGCTATAACGCCCGCCAAGGGTCAATGTGAGCTGGTCCGAGAGGTCATAGTCAAGCTGACCGAAGCCCGCTGCCGCCTTTCTATGAAGCGTTCCAAGGTTCGAAAGCCCCTGGGTGAGCAGATCAGGGCCACCGAGCAATTGAAGGTTCAACGGAATGATCGACCCGCCCTTGACCTTCTCATCGAAATAATAGGCACCGAGTAGAAACTTGAGGCTACCCACATCTCCGGAAAGCTGAAGCTCCTGACTATACTGCCGGGCAGACTTCGTGAAATAGTTGATCTGGCCAAGCGTCGCGCTCGTGCCATCAGCCCCGGCGAGAAGCGCGTAATTGCTGTGGCGATAGGACGAGATCGACTTCAGCGTCGTGTTACCGAGAGCGAACTCGGCATGCGCTGCGAAGCCATAGGATTCGCGATCATTGACCGGATCGAAATCCGTTGCAATATCGCGGGGATCGGAAGGAACGAAACCGCCAGCGGCGAGACCCGCAGCCGGTATCGCAGGA
>JACFOH010000069.1 GCA_019454405.1 Promineifilum sp. | reverse complement strand
GTGGCCGACAACATCCGCTATGGCCGCCCGGAGGCGACGGACGAGGATGTGGCCCGCGCCGCGCGGACTGTCAGCGGCGGGGAATGGCTGGCGTCGTTGCCCGAAGGTTTGAATACTGACGTGGGTGAGCGCGGCGGCAGCCTGTCGATGGGGCAGCGGCAGCTCGTAGCCCTGGCGCGCGTGGTGCTGAAGGACCCGTCGATCTTCATCCTCGACGAAGCCACGGCCAGCATCGACCCGTTCACCGAATCGCAGATTCAGGAGGGGCTGCAGGAGGTCATGCGCGACCGGACGTCGCTGGTCATTGCCCATCGCCTGTTCACCGTGCGCCATGCGGATCGGATCATCGTCATGCGCGACGGGCAGATCATTGAGGAAGGCAAGCACGAGGAGCTATTGGCCGCCGGCGGACATTATGCCGAGCTGTACAATACGTATTTCCGACATCAGTCGCTGGACGCAATTATGGATCCGACGTGGAGAACAGAAGAATCGTGAGGTCGGGGTATTTTCGTTCGTTAGCGAATATAGCGCAGAGTGTCTCTATAGCAGTAGATTATAATTTAAGGTATAGGGCCATAATGGGAGGGTGCGGCCTTGTATTTTGCGAACCGTCCTTCAATACTAAGGAAGAAAAATGAAAGCTGATAGCCTCAAGATAGCTAAGGTTTTTAGTACCGGTGGCGATATTCATTACGCACTTCCCCACTTTCAACGTGAGTATGCATGGAAGAGAGAGAACTGGGAGACGCTATTGGATGACGTTCTTGGTGTCTATGGGCTTTACTCGGAACAGACTCAACCTGAGCATTTTCTTGGGACACTGGTCGTCATTAATGATGGGGTACAGCACGGAACGATCCCTGTTTTCAGGCTCGTAGATGGGCAACAAAGACTTACAACGATTTCATTGATGTTGTCTGCGCTCGGACGATTGGTTAAAGAGTCTCACCCCTCACTGTATAAGAAGATCCAGAAATTACTAGTTAATGAAGACGAAGAAGGGCATCTGTACTACAAGGTTCTGCCCACAAGCAAGTACGGAGATAGGCTTAGTTATCAGGCGATTATAAGCGGTGAATCTCCCCCTGCGGTTGAATCTTTAATCCCTAAAGCCTTTGAGTATTTTTTCAAGGAACTGAATAAGTTACTTGAGAAAGATCAGATCGATCCGGAACAATTCTTCATCGTCTTGACCACCTGCCTTCAGGCGGTTTTCATTGACCTGGATAATAACGAGCGGCCATATGAGATATTCGAAAGCCTCAACTTTAAGGGGAAGACTCTGACGCAAGCGGATTTGGTTCGTAACTACATTGCGATGAAGTTACCATCGAATAATCAGGCTTATGTATTTGATGAATATTGGTCTCCTATTGAAGAGATGTTGCAGGAGAAGCGGACGGTCGGGAAATCTCGCCTTGGGGAGCTAACAGCGTTCCTCCGACATTATATGGCGTATTTATACGGGGTCTTGGTCAACGAAGAGCATGTTTATTCTCGTTTTCGTGACCGAGGACAGCAACAAAGCATTGAAGAATTTATCGAGGAGATTAAGACTCTTAAGCGATTTGCGGTCTATTACGACCGAATGCTACGTCCAACGAATGAGCCGGACCAATCGCTTCGCTTGCAACTCAATCGCCTGAACATATTGGAATCGGCAACGGCCTACCCATTTCTGTTATTTGCTTATGAAGCTATTGATGAGGGTCGTCTCTCGCCGCAGGAGCTTGCTGAGGGCTTAAAAGTAATTGAGGCGTATATGGTGCGCCGTTACCTGGCTAAAGAGCAGGTGGGTTATATCAACCGTATGTTCCCGACTCTATTTCGTGAGGTGGACACTTCCGATTTTGTTGATTCTCTTCGTCGGGGTATTGCAACGAAGAACTACCCTTCCGATGAGAGGGTTCGTCAAGCGTTGCAGGTTAATGGGTTGTATAAACGAGATAGAGAGAAGCTGGTCTTAGTTCTTGAAACGATCAATCGATATCTATCGCAAGGCTCAGGAGGCTACACTGTGCTCGATGGTAAGGCTACTCTCGAGCATATTATGCCGCAAACACTGAGTGAAGAATGGCAGCGCGATCTCGGACTTGACTTAACTGATGACTATGAACTATTACATACTCTGGGGAATCTGACTCTGGTAACCCAAGATTGGAATAGCGCAATGTCGAATGCCTCATATTCGAGGAAAAAGGCGTTATTAGGGAAACATGCGCTTGAGTTGAACAGACAATATTTTGCGGATGGCCCTGAGCGATGGAATGGGCAGGAAATTCTTGAGAGAGGAGACTACCTTTCGGATCTTGTTATTAAGATTTGGCCTGCGCCAAGTATGGTGACTCAAGAGCGGGTGGTCTGGTCAGAGCGCCCCCAAACTATAACTATCCTTGGAGAGACACATAAGATCAGGACTTGGCGTGATGTTGTGCAAATAACCGCGGAAGCTGTGGCTGTGATCGTATCTGATTTTGAAGCAGATATTGTGTCACAGTTGCCGACATATTTTGGTCGGAATGAGATGGTACGAGCGTCGCGTGAGCTTACAAACGGATGGTGGATCTACGTCCACCTTTCAGGTCGAGATTGTCAGAAACTGGCCATGAGAATGATCGAATTAGCTGGGATCCCAGAAGACGAGTTTAAATTAACCTGGTAGAGTCAGTAATTGCTCAGCTATCTGGCTGATTTTGCCTGGGCTATCGTATTAGCTTTGTCAGTGACTTGTCGGCTCTTACAGTCAAATGTGGGGAGTCGATGAGTTGGCAAGCACTGTGGTCTGACTACGTTGCTATTCCCCCACATCAATAATATAAATCCGTCCCCACACCCCTAGAATCGCCACTGAATAGCCCGTGGTGATTGTCAAGCGCGGCAACGTGCGCACGA
>JACFOH010000068.1 GCA_019454405.1 Promineifilum sp. | reverse complement strand
GCTGGATGGAGAGCACACCGGCGCGAAGCCGGGACGGGTGGTCGATGGGCCGGGGCGCAAAGCGGGATCGACTCGCAACTAAAAGAATCCCGTCACGCCTTTATAGAGAAAGTACAACCCAAATATCAGCGACACGATTATCACGATCTGGCGATTGTATCGCTCCAGCCAATCGCCGAACGCTTTCAGTAACCGCCCGGCCTGCGACGGAACCAGCAGCCGGATCAGGATCGGGAGGATCAGCAACGATTGGGCCAGCAGAACATACCACAAAAAGGCGACGATCGCCTCGCGTTGTCCCGGTTGCGCCTCGCCGATGACGCTTATTGCCCCTAGCGTAAAGACCCACAGCTTGACGGCGATGAGGATGAATCCCGCGCCAAAGAGAAAGGCCCGGACAGGCGTGATGCCATCGAGCATGGTCATCCATTTCGGCGGCGGCGCGTCGGGATCAGGCTCCTTCGCCCATTTCCTGTACGCCGTCGACAGGAGAAGAATACCCAGCAATAACAGCGCGGTGGACTTGACCCATGTTATGCCGCCGGCATCGGCCGGATCGCCGCTGCCTCCGGTCAGCGCCAGACCAAACAACAGGCCCTGGATCAGCCGCGTCATCGTCATCCCGAGGACGAAAGCAGTCGCCTTGAGCGGGCCTTGCTTCTCGCCGGTGAGCAGCAGAATCAGGATGATAATCTGCAGCGGGACGAGGGCGCTACCGATGATGAAAGGGAGCAATGAAACGACAATTTGATCCATTATTTTCTCCGGTCGCAAATGCTGGCCGTCAAATGGGAGATCGTCTTTCTACTTTGGGCGATCGCGCCACATCATGTTTATGGGTCTGGAAAACAGCGATGATTTTCGGAACACCCAACAAGAACGTTTATTCCCGTCTCAGCCATCATGATGCAATATTGACGCCCAATTGTATGATAAACCCTGATCGAAAAATACATCTTGATCCAGCAAATATCGGCCGAGCTTTTCATCACCAACCTTTACGCCTTGCTGGCCGAAACGTTCGAAAGCGTTCACGGCATCTATCTCGACAGGGGCACGTCGCTCTTCGAGACACTGGAGGGCATCACCGCCGCGCAAGCCTCGCGAGCCACAAACGGCCGCTGCGCCACGCTGGCCGCGCAGGTCGACCACACGCGCTTCTATTTGGACGTAACGGAGTTGTACATGATCGGAACTCCACCCGAGCGCGTCGACTGGCAATCGAGCTGGCAGGTGGGCGAGGTCACCGAAGAAGAATGGGCGGCGTTAAAGCAGGCCCTGCGCGACAGCTACAACCGCGTCCGGGCGACAATGGTCGGCTTTGACTCCTGGGACAACGACAGTCGGCTCGGCGGGGCGCTGGCGATCATCATGCACACGGCGCGCCATATGGGGGGATTCGGCATATACTATGTGTGTTGGTGGATTGATATGAATAAGGAATTATCCTTTGTACATCCCGGAGAAATCTTGCTTGAAGAGTTTCTCGTCCCGATGGGGATCAGCCAGAACCGCCTGGCGTTGGACATCTGCGTGCCAGCGCGGCGGATCAACGAGATCACCCAGGGCAAGCGGCGCATCACAACGGACACGGCGCTGCGCCTGGCGCGCTATTTCAATATGTCGCCGCAGTTCTGGCTTGGCTTGCAACTGGATTACGATCTGGATATCGCGGAGGATGAGCTGGCCGATCGCATCGCGCGCGAAGCGCAGGTCTATTCGTCGCCCTGAGCAGCCGGAAGGGCCATCATGGTTGCATCTTGTAGTCACATCAGCTATCATGTAACTACAATAATAGGAATGATTGGAGTGCGCCCATGAATGAAAAGAGCGTCGGCGTTCGGGAATTGAAATCGCAGCTGAGCAAATACTTGCATCGCGTCAAGGCCGGCGAGACCATCGTCATCACCGATCGGGGCAAACCGATCGGCCGCATCATTCCGGAGGGCACCTCGCTCGACGAGAAGGTACAATGGCTGATCGACTCAGGGATGATTGGCTGGTCTGGGGATAAGCTTGAGATCAGCGACCCGATCGTTGCTAATGAGAGCGATATTCTCGTGTCCGACATCGTCGCGGAGATGCGCGAGTGATTCTCTATATCGATACGAGCGCGCTCGTCAAGCGCTATATCAGGGAAGCGGGATCGACCGACGTCGTGGCCTGGATGCGCGAGGCCGATCTGATCGGAGTCAGCATCATCACGCGCGCGGAGGTAGGAGCGACTTTCTCGCGACTACATCGGGCGAGGATCGTTGATTCAGCGACGGCCGAACAATTATTGAAGGTGTTCCGCGCACACTGGCCGACTTACTTGCGATTGCAGATCAACGAGGCTCTGATAGCGGCGGCCGAGGGGCTGGCTTGGGAATATGGTTTGCGGGGCTATGACGCTGTCCACCTGGCTTCGGCTAGCATTTGGCAAGAAAGCATGGGCGAAGTTGTTACCATGCTGACCTACGACCGCCAACTCTGGGAAGCGGCCGACCGAGTGGGGCTGCAAGCTCTACCGCAACAGCTCTAGACTCGGCTGGGCCACTAATTCCATGGCGCAGCCGGCCACCACTACCCATTGTGTCGATAGATCACCACTTCGACCTTCTCTATCGTCATCAGCCCATCGCTGATAATCTCGTCGAGTTCGGCAGCGAAGTTGGCGATCCGCTCCGGCTCATCGACGATCTCAACTACCATCGGCAAATCTTCTGACAACCGCAAGATTCGCACGCTGCGGATGCGGCTGTTGACCCCATAGCCCGGATAACTGCGCGAGCCGGGCATCGACGGGTGCTTGACCTCATTGTCCACATAGCACGCTATTTAGGCATGATTCGGCAAACACTGTATACACCAAAAGACCGGCCGATCTACGTTTAACGTTTGACGTTAAACGTATAACAACCTATACTATTATTGTGATCAGGAGCTTCCGCGATAAGGAGACGGAGAAGATATTCAATCGCATGTTGTCGCGAAAGCT
>JACFOH010000067.1 GCA_019454405.1 Promineifilum sp. | reverse complement strand
CCACTCCCCGTACCGTTTCACGTAGATCCGCTTGATGATTTCCGTCGACAGGGCGTAACCCACCAGGAGCACCGCCAGCCAGAACAGATAGGTGATCGGCAGCGGTGTCATATCCAGGCCAATGGAGAGATTGGTGAAACCTACCACCAGGGCGACGATCGTTACCACCGTGGTGGAAACGATCAACGGCAGTGACGGCCGGCTCTGCAGGAACGGTATCTTTGAGGTGCGGATCATGTGAATGATGAGCACCTGCGACACCGTGCCGAAGACGAACCACCCGCCGTGGAACAGGGGGGCCAGCTCCATACGGTTGGCGCCGATAATCCACCACAGCACGGCGAAGCACAGAATGTCAAAGACGGAACTGAGCGGCCCCAGGAAGACCATGAATGACCGGATAGAGCCGGTCTCCCAGCGCCGCGGCTTCTTGAGGAACTCCTTGTCCACGTCGTCGAAGGGCATGCCCATCTGAGAGAAGTCGGTCAGGATATTCTGGGTCAGGATCTGCACCGGCAGCATCGGCAAGAAGGGTAAGAAGATGCTGGCGATGAGCACCGAGATCATGTTGCCGAAGTTGCCGCTGGCGGCCATCTTGATGTATTTGATGATATTGCCGAAAGTGTGGCGACCTTCGATGACGCCTTCTTCCAGCACCATCAGATCTTTCTTGAGCAAGATGATATCGGCCGTCTCTTTGGCGATGTCGACGGCGCTGTCGACCGAGATGCCCACATCGGCTTGCCGCAGCGGGGGCGCGTCGTTGATGCCATCGCCCATGTAGCCCACGGTATGCCCCGCCCGTTGGAAAGCCCGCACGACTCGCTCCTTCTGCGAAGGAGACAGCTTGGCGAACAGATCGCAGGTTTTGATGGCCTCCAGCAGTTCCGCATCATCCATCTGGTCGATATGGCGACCGGATAGAACAACCGCCGTGCTTACGCCCACCTTCTTGCAAACCTTGATCGCTACGCCCTCGCTGTCGCCGGTCAGCACGACCGTGCGCACGCCGTGGTCCTTCAGCGCCGTGATGGCCGCCTGGGCGCTCTCCTTGGGCGGATCGAGGAAGCCGACGAAACCGATGAGCACCATATCCCGCTCGTCGGCCACGCTGAAGACGTTGCTGCCGGGGACCTCGTTCTTCTGCGCCACAGCCAGCATGCGCAGACCATCGGCATTATATTTTTCATAGGTGGCCATGGCGATGCGACGCGCTTCGTCGTCGATAGGCTGCACACGGCCGCCGATCTCGATAAAAGACGTGATGGCCAGGATTTCTTCGACCGCGCCCTTGGTGATGAGCTGCCGCTTGCCGTTGATGTCCTCCAACACCACGCTCATCCGGCGTCGCGTGAAGTCGAACGGGATCTCGTCCACCCGGTTGTAGCGTACGATCAGCTCATCCAGGCCGTATTGCTTGGCCCGGTTGATGATGGCCAAATCGATCAGATTCTTGAGGCCCGTCTGGAAGTAGCTGTTGAGGAAAGCATGGCGCAAGATGCGGGCGTCGTCCTCGCCGTGGAGGTTCATGTACTTTTCCAGCACGATCTTGTCTTCGGTCAGCGTGCCGGTCTTGTCGGTGCAGAGCACGTCGATTTCGCCGAAGGTCTGGATAGCGCCCAACGTGCGGACGATCACCTGGTGTCGGGACATGGTGACCGCACCCTTGGCCAGCGTCGAGGTCATGATGACCGGCAGCATCTCCGGCGTCAGCCCCACCGCGATGCTGATGGAGAACAGTAACGCACTTGACCAGTCGTTCTTGGCGATGCCATTGATGAGGAACACAATGGGGATAATCACCAGCATCATCCGCACCAGCAGCCGGCTGACCGAATCCACGCCGCGTTCGAAGCTGGTCTTGGCCCGATCGCCGGAGAGCGTCTTGGCCATCGAGCCGAAGTAGGTGTCGTTGCCGGTGAGCAGGGCTACGGCCATGGCGCTGCCGCTGACGATGTTGGAGCCCATGAAGCCGATGTTGCGCAGGTCCGTCAGTCCGATGTCCGGTGTGCCCGGCCGGTTGCTGAACTTCTCCACCGGTTGGGATTCGCCGGTCAGAGCAGCCTGGGCCACGAAGGTATCCTTCGTTCGCAGAAAGCGCACGTCGGCCGGGACCATGTCGCCCGCCGAGAGACGGATGATGTCGCCGGGGACAACCTCATCCATGGAGATCTCGGTCAATGTTCCTTCTCGCCAGACGTCGGCCTTGTTGGAGATCATCTTGAACAGTTTCTCCACAGCGGCGTGAGAGCGTTTGCTCTGCACAAAGGCGACGAGGCTGGACAAGATGACCAGCGCCAGGATGATGATGACGGTGAGGTAGTCAGGCTCGAGAGACATGACCACATCGGTGAAGAACGTGACGGCGGCGACGATCAGCAGGATGAGGTTAAACGGGTTTACGATCGCTTCCCGCAGCTGATGCCATGTTGTGTTGGTGTCCCGAATCGTAATCGCATTCTTGCCGTATTCGTCCAGCCGCTCCTCGACTTCCTCGGCGCTAAGGCCGGCCTGACTGGTCGACAACTGCACGAACAACTCGTCGCTTCCCAGGAAGGCGAGCTCGCGAATCTTCTGCTCGGTTTCGAGTTTGTTTTGCTGGATTTGCTTGTTGAGTGTTTGTCTGCGCAATAATTTCATTGGAATCACTCCTCTCGTTTTTATGGTTCCCCGTGTGCAACATCAAACAGGCAACAAAAAAGCCGCCACAATGGACGGCCGGTCAGACGCAGACAACGTGGTTCGTCAGCAGAGGAGCATGACGAGCGATAACCCGCGACAAGGGCCGATCCATGAGTTCGTGTTTTCACATGAGGGGGCGGTTTCCGTGGAAGAATTACCAGGGTCGTCGTCCATTATTTCACTCCTTTTCTCGCGGATTGCATAGGTCATTATACGTTTTTTGCCGGGGATGGTCAATTCAGCGCATTGCCTCTGTTATGCTTCAGCGAATCTGACACCCCTTAAGGAAAAAGCGAAAATGTCACCCT
>JACFOH010000066.1 GCA_019454405.1 Promineifilum sp. | reverse complement strand
TGACGGCGTAATCTTGACGATGCTCTTCGATCAAAACTTCAAAACTTCTGCCGTCAATCAATATGCTATAGAGTTCTGGCACGCCGCTGCGACTGAAATCAATATCAACCTGATTGCCGTTAACCCAGACTTGTTCACCATCGATTTCAATTTCGTATTCTTGATTGTCGATCAGGGCAAAATATTTCACCAACGGCCCCCTGTGGATTGGATGCGTCCGGCTTGTTTCCATAGACTACGCTGTGGCATTCCGTTACTATCGCCTATATGGACGGCGCGCCGTCCCGCCTCGTGAGCGATCAAAACTGCCGCGACTGCCGCAATCTGAGCGTTCTCGTCAGATGTGCGCTCACTCGTGAGCAGCCGGCGGCGGCTGAGGAAGCCTGTATCAAAGGTGCCCCAGATGAACTCAGTGCTGTCCATGATCTCCTGGTGGAACGGGATCGACGTCTTGACGCCGCCGATGCGATATTCGTTGAGCGCCCGGCGCATGCGTAGAATGGCTTCGGCTCGAGTTTCACCCCAGACAATTAACTTGGCCACCATAGGATCATAGAACAGGCTGACTTCATAACCGCGATAGAGCGCGCTCTCTACCCGAACACCTGGGCCAGTCGGCTCTTTCAAATAGGTAACAGTACCGCCGTTAGGCATGAAATTATTGAATGCGACATTCGATAGACCAGCCCTTGGAAACAATATCGTCTTGCCGATAACGCATACGGCGGCCGGAGGCGATTGCGATCTGCTCCTTGACAATATCAACGCCCGTGACCATTTCGGTGACCGGATGCTCGACTTGGAGGCGGGTGTTCATTTCCAAAAAATAAAACTTGTTGTCTTTGGTGTCATAGAGAAATTCGACTGTCCCCGCATTGACATAGTTAACCGACGCTGCCGCAGAAATAGCAATCTTGCCAAGTTCCTCGCGCATCTTATCGTCGATCGCGACGCTGGGGGATTCTTCAATGAGTTTTTGGTGACGACGCTGGATACTGCACTCGCGCTCGCCCAAGTGGATGGTGTTGCCCTGGCTATCGGCCAGGATCTGCACTTCAATATGCCGACCCGAGGTGATGTATTTTTCGAGGTAAACCTCTTCGTTGCCAAAGGCATTGCCGGCTTCGCGTCGGGCTGACGACAGCGCGCTGGTGAATTCCCCTGGCTCGTGGACGACGCGCATACCTTTGCCGCCACCGCCGGCTGTCGCTTTGATCACTAACGGGAAGCCAATACGCAATGCAGCGCCTCTGAGATCGTCGTCGCGCAGCCCTTTGTCGGTGCCGGGAACGAGGGGGACGCCGTTCCTGGCGACGGTTTGGCGCGCTGTCTGTTTATCACCCATTTTGGCAATGGCATCTGGGCTAGGACCGATAAAGGTGATCCCGGCGTCAATGCAGGTAGCAGCGAACTCTGCATTCTCGGCCAGGAAGCCATAACCAGGATGGATGGCATCGACATTGGCTTTGCGCGCCACGTCGATGATCTTGTCGATACGCAGATAACTTTCGCGGCTGGCAGCAGGGCCGATGGGGTAAGCTTCGTTGGCATAGCGGACATGCAGCGCTGTGCGATCCGGTTCGGAGAAGACAGCAACCGTCGAGATCCCTCGTTCCTCGCAGGCACGCAGGACACGCACGGCAATTTCACCTCGATTGGCGACCAAAACTTTTTTAAACATTATCGATAAGCCTCTATCTCTAAATTCCCTGGCGATGAAGTCGAGCCGTGACGTAGATGCGATCATGGCGGAAGGGAGTGGACGGCAGTTCGACGCTCTCGCGCCATTGACCAAAGTTGGGATCGCCAGGACGCAAAACCAGCCGGCGGAAGTGCCACAGCGTCACATTAACATTACGCCCCACACTGATCTCAAAGTTCTCCTCAAACAAACCCTGGACGGCGGCGACACCCGTAATGTAACGGGTTTCCCAGGTGCCATAGGGCAACTGTCCATCCTCACCTGGCGCGCAGGTAATCCTGAGGAAGAGGTTACCACAATCTACCGATAGATAGGCCAGTTGTTCGCGCCCATACTCAATCTCGGCATCGTCAATCCGGCCGGAGAAGGCATAGAGGGCAGGGCCTATCTTGCTGAAGATCTTGGGCAATGCTTCGGGTTGGACTTCAAACCAGAAAGCTGCGCCAGGATCGGGCAGTAGAATCCCGCCATCGAGCGTCAGCGAAAAGGCCTGTCCTTGTTGCAGAAGTTTGTAATCTAACAAAGCGAATTGTTCAGCGGAAAGTTCGAATTCGATTTCTGGTAGTGTCATAGTTAGGGACTGGGGACTGGGAATCGGGGACTGGGGATCGGGCTGAGTTTCTGAAATCGCTTAATCGCTCAATCTCGCCGACCACAACGGTCGGATTTAATGAGAGATTAGAGATTCTATACCCAGTCCCCGATCCCCGTTCCCCGATCACAATGGAATATTGCCGTGTTTTTTGGGCGGAAGTTTCGCACGCTTGTTTTGCAGCATCTCCAGCGCGTTGATCAGCCGTGGGCGCGTTTCGTGCGGTTCGATCACGTTGTCGATGAAGCCTTTGGCCGCCGCCACATAAGGATTGGCGAAACGCTCCCGATAGTCGTTGACAAGTTCAGCTTTGCGCGCCACCGGATCGTTAGCGTTGGCGATTTCGCGGCGGAAGATCACATTGACCGCGCCTTCCGGTCCCATCACCGCAATTTCGGCGCTCGGCCAGGCCAGCACCAGATCTGCGCCGATGTGGCGCGGGTTCATGACACAGTAAGCCCCACCATAGGCCTTGCGGATAATGACGGTCAGCTTGGGTACAGTGGCTTCAGAGAACGCATAAAGCAGCTTGGCCCCATGGCGAATGATCCCGCCGTGCTCCTGGTGAAGGCCCGGCATGAATCCGGGCACGTCCTCCAGTACAACCAGGGGGATGTTGAAGGCATCGCAGAAGCGGACAAAGCGAGCGGCCTTTTGGCTGGCGTCTACGTCGAGCACACCGGCCAACACGGCTGGCTGTTGCGCCACAATTCCCACAGAGCGACCGCCTAAGCGCGAAAATCCGACAATTACATTCTGCGCCCACTGCTCGTGGATTTCTAGGAATT
>JACFOH010000001.1:121939-150546 GCA_019454405.1 Promineifilum sp. | reverse complement strand
AGATCGGCGTCATGTTCGGCAGCCCGGAAACAACCACCGGCGGCAACGCGCTGAAGTTCTACGCTTCAGTGCGTCTGGACATCCGTCGTATTCAGGCCATCAAGGCTGGCAACGACGTCATCGGCAACCGGACACGGGTCAAGGTCAAGAAGAACAAGGTAGCTCCGCCCTTCACCGAGTGCGAGTTCGACATTATGTACAACGAGGGGATCTCCAGGACTGGAGATGTCCTCGACCTGGCGACGAGTAACAACATTGTCGACAAGCGCGGCGCCTATTTTCGTTATAACGATGTGCTATTAGGGCAGGGACGCGAAAACGCGAAGGTGTATCTAGCTGAAAATCCGGCCGTTCTGGACGAACTAGAGCGTCGCATCCGAAGCGAGTCCATGCTGCTCGCCCATACCAATGTGGAGCAACCGGAAGCCGGTAACGGAGCTATCACCGAAGACGAATTTTAATTCGGCGGATATACTCAAACCTTCATCGATCACGCCGCGAGCATCGGGGTAGGATTTACCCTCCTGGAAGGAACGGGCGGGAGTAACCGGCTTTGAAATGGTTGACATGAAGGCCTCGGTTGGTATAATTCTACCCTATTGAATTAACACTTTGGCAATGTTCTAACCCCCGTTGAACAACGCACAAGCGAATGATGCGCATCGGCTTGCCCGACGCTATTCCCAAATTGCCTATGCAGGAGAGTTCTGTCATGAGTGCAGAAGCTGTTGAAATCATCCCCGAAACCACGACCGAGGCCGCGCCTACCAGTATTGCGGACCTCCAGCCCAAAATGCAACTCAAGGGCACGGTCAAACGTTTAGAGTTGTACGGTGCGTTCATCGATCTTGGCATCGACGCGACCGGCCTGGTCCACATCTCAAAATTAGGAGGTGAGCAGGTCAATCGCGTTTCCGACGCACTACAAGAGGGCCAGGAGGTCACCGTCTGGGTCGAGAAAGTCGATCCCGAGCGGCAGCAGGTTATGCTGACCATGGTGCCGCCCCTGGCAGTCGATTGGACCGAGTTGAAGACCGATCAGGTCTATGAGGGCAAGGTCACCCGGCTGGAGACATTTGGCGCGTTCGTCAGCATCGGCGCTGAGCGCGAAGGTTTGGTCCACATCAGCGAGCTGAGTCACAATTATGTCAAGCACCCGAGCGAAGTCGTCAACGTAGGCGACGAGGTGCAGGTCAAGGTGTTGGGCTTTAACCGTCGCAAGCGACGCATCGACCTGAGCATGAAAGCCCTGACTGAAAAGCCCGAAGTCGAAGCGGCGCCCGCCCCACAGCGGTCGAGCGGCCGTGGTGGTGGCCAACAGCGCCGCTCCTCCAATCGCGAGCGCTTCGATCCGCAAGAGTATGAGATCGTCGAGGACGACGTCGAGGAAATGCCGACAGCCATGGAAATTGCTATGCGACGCGCCTTGGGCAACGACACCGTCATAGCGGTGAAAAGCGAACAGCGAGGCAGCCGCAAGGGCAAGAAGGCGCAACGCGAAGAGCAACGTCGCGTTCAGGAAGACTTGCTCAAGCGCACGCTGACGATGCAGAGCGACAATTAAGTAGTCGCCGACAGGGAAACGGAGCGGACAAGGGGTTAGAAGATCTCTCCCGACCAATCTAACATAAGCGCAGTCAAGGGTGTGCCGGCCGCTACTTCGGTCACACCCTCGGGGACCACCAGCAACGCATTCGCTTTAACTAAAGACATCAAGATATGCGAGCCTTGGCTGCCGGTTGTCAAGGCCACATAACCTCGCGCATCTCGCGTCACAACCGCCCGCAAATAGCTTTCACGGCCGTCTGAGCGAACATCCTCGAGGAGGATGGCCTGGATACGCGGCCGCTCGAAATTGGAATGGCCCCCCAATTTGAGAATGGCCGGGCGGACAAAAGTCTCGAACGAGACCATCGCTGAGACCGGGTTGCCCGGCAAGCCCAAGTAAGGAATATCACGATAGGTTCCGAAAGCGAGCGGCTTCCCCGGCCTCATGCGCACACGCCAGAAAGCAACATTCCCCGACCCATTCAGGACCTCTTTCACTTTGTCATATGCGCCGACGGAAACCCCCGCCGAGCTGATCAACAAATCGACCTGTTCAACAACGGCTTTATCCAGCTTGGCCCGGATATCGGCCTCGGTATCACGCGCGACGCCCAGCATCACCGGCACCCCACCCAGGGCTAAAACCTGAGCCGCCTGAGCATAGCTGTTGCTGTTACGGATTTTGCCGGGCGATAATGGCGCTTCGACATCAATGAGTTCATCTCCAGTTGAAAGTACGCCAACCCGCGGCCGCCGAATGACATGTACTCTGGGTATCCCCAGAGAAGCCAGCACACCGATCTCCTGCGGCCGGAGGAGATGTCCCGCCTGCAAGACTGTCATGCCAGCGCGGATATCTTCTCCCGGATAACGCACAAACGCGCCGGATTCCACCGATCGATAAATAGAAATCGATTGCGGCAGCGACCGATCCTGACCGCGCCACGGTTCATCGGTATCTTCCACAGGCACTACGGCATCCGCGCCCGACGGCAGAGGCGCGCCAGTCATAATACGCGCAGACGTCCCCGGTTGAATCTCGATAGCGAGATCCATACCGGCAGCGATATCCGCCAAGACACGCAGCTCAACAGGGGAATCCTTCGATGCGCCGGCTAAATCAGCGGCGCGCACAGCATAGCCATCCATCGAGGAGTTGGCGAAGGGCGGCAGGTCATCACGAGCAACCACGGGGTCGGCCAGGATGCGGCCAAGGGCGTCAGACAACGGCACACTTTCGGCCTCTAACACGCCTATTTGGGCCAGCACGAGGTCCAGGGCCTCAGAGACCGATAAATCTTCCAGGCGGGACATAAGCGATTATGCAGCCAGTCGGCCGTCCAATTCAAGATCGGCCGCGGCCGCTTGCATAGCCGCCAGGACATTGCCGATGTGTTCCCATAATTCCAGCTGCCCGCCAAAGCATTCACGGCTGAAATCAGACACCACAGTTGTCACATCGTCACGATCGACGCCGGCCGCAAAGCGATGGTCTTTCCACTTCTTGCGGATCGTGCTAATCGTTACGTCGGCGATATTGCGCGATGGTTTCACCAACGTTGTGGCGATGATAAGCCCTGTGATTTCATCGCAAGCCAACAAGGCGAAATCGATCGGTTCTTCGCGCTCAACGCCGGTTCCTTCGGTATAGTGGGATAATATCGTCCGGATAGTTGCTTCATCCCATCCCTCAGACCGCAGAATATCGGCGCCCTTCCCGGGATGCTCGCCCAGGTTAGGATGAATCTCCCAGTCAAAATCATGGAGTAACCCTACTGCAGCCCAATACTCACGATCCTCACCAAGGCGGTCGGCATAATCAGCCATAGCCACGCTGACGGCAAGCATATGACGGCGCAGGCCGCGTTCTTGTACGTAGCGGCAAACGGTGTCCCAGGCGTCCTGGCGAGTCTTGTTATTATCCATCCGCCGGCTGGGAGCCTCCACCCTTGCGTTTGTCCGCACCGCAATCGCAACCGCCATTCTCGTGCTTGGAACAGCCAGCTTCGGCTTTCTTCTTCAGCGCTTCCAGCTCTTCCAAAGGCACGATGTCCTGGCGAAAGACTTCATGGACAGCTTCATCGACGACGACCATAACCGAATCGCGCAGCGGTCGTACATCGACAACCCGTCCCTCCCCGTGGGGCGTGCCTATGGTCTTGCCGATTTTGGGCAGTTGCTTTTTCGCCTCAACGTATTGTTCGTACTCATAAACAAGGCAACAGCGCAGGCGGCCACACATGCCGGTGATTTCCTGAGGGCTGAGCGAGATACCCTGCTCTTTGGCCATCTTTATGGAAATCGGGCTGAATTCGGTCAGGAAGGTCGAACAGCACCGCGAGATTCCACACGCGCCATATCCGCCCATTATCTTGGCGACGTCTCGCGGGCCGATAAGCTGCATTTCAACGCGAGTGCGATAGATATGGTTAAGCGCGCTTTGAACACCCCGCACGTCGAGTTTCTTGTTCTCGGTCGTGTAGGAGATAGTCAGCCAGGAACCGTCAAAACTATACTCAGCTTTGACAAACTTGGCGTCCTTGATTCCCGCTTTGGAAGCCTCTTCACGGCAGGTTATCAAGGCCTCGAGCTCTTTTGATTCCCACATCTGCTTCAGTACCAGATCGCGAGGCGTTGCCTTCCGGTGAACCGTGCGCAATCCCTTCTGGCGATTGACTGCATCCGGTTCAATAAAGGCAACTACCTGTCCTAGTTGCTTGCCACGCTTGGTTTCAACGATGACTTGATCGCCGGCGACCAGGTCCTTATGGGAACCCACCTTGAAATGGTAAAGTTTCCCGAGTTTCTGAAAGCGAACACCAATGAATTCAGAGGTTTCGCCAGGAGCCATCACTGTGGCCATAGGCCTTTTCCCTCATAATAGTTGAGATTTCAATGATTAGTTATACCGGAAAATTCTCTTCCCGGGCAACTTACCATTGAAAAAGGCGAGAGACCGCCATACGCGGCCGCTCGCCCCCAAATCAGTTGATCAAAACCGGTTAGCCGATCATATTGATCGGAATGACATTTTCTTCTTGAGCTTGTATCGTAAATACGCTGATCCGTTGGGCGACGCGCTGAGCAATATGCCGGATGGCTTTGGCCGCGTCCGAATCTGGATAAGCGACAACGATGGGGTGACCGCTATCGCCGCCTTTACGTACCTCCGCTTCCAGCGGGATGGAGCCAAGATATTCCGTATTATAGGTCTCAGCAACCCGCTCTCCAGCTCCTGTGCCAAAGAACTCGCCACTCATATTTTCGATGACACCGATGATCGGCACCTCAAGCTTTTCAAAGGTCTTGAGGCCGCGCACCGCGTCGGATGCGGCAACTTCCATCGGCTGGGTAATGACAACGGCGCCCGAAAGCGGCAACACTTGGGCCAGGGTCAACTGAGCGTCTCCTGTGCCAGGCGGCAGGTCAACAATCAGATAATCCAGTTCACCCCAATCGACGTCGGTCAACAACTGGCGGATCGCGCTATGAAGCATAGGGCCGCGCCAGATGAGCGGCTGATCAGGCTTGACCAGAAAAGCCATCGAGATGAACTTGACACCGTAATTCTCGGCCGGAACCATTTTGCGATTCACAGGGCGGGGCATCTGGTCGCGCCCCATCATCATGGGCACGTTAGGGCCTAGAATGTCGGCATCCAGCAAGCCGACGCGCGCGCCTTCTAATGCCAGCGCGATAGCGAGGTTAACGGCCACGGTTGTTTTGCCCACACCACCCTTACCGCTGGAAACAGCGATGGTGTTGCGGAAATTCTGGCCAACCTGCGCGCCGATGCGCTTGTCAGAGGGGACGTTCGAATCCCAATTGACAGTTATATTCCCGATGCCCGGCACCTGCGACAGAGCCGCGCGTGAATCGCGCTCCATCGTATCACGCAATGGGCAAGCAGGGGTGGTCAGCATAATCGTGAACGTGACATTGTTGTCAGCAATCTCCAGATTACGGACCATATTCAGGGAGACGAGGTCACGACGCAGGTCCGGCTCAATCACCGTTGACAGCGCGGCCATAACGGCTTCAGTCGTCACCCCTGACTGTTTAGCTTTGTTTCCAAACATGAGACTACTCTCCAAACCACACAGAATAGAATCGCTCCCGCAGGAGCGATTCCGGCGATGCATTGATCGGATTACGAACTGCGAGAGTTCGCTTGATGATGTGCCATGCCTGACGACGGCTCCCCTTACCTTTCGTCAAGGCCTGACGTATCGGACTAATAATACAAACCTTTATAGTACAGTTGGCGAGCCGCTACTTCAGCAATTCGATCCTCACGGCCCTCGCCATCCTTATCTCTCTTCTTGGTCTTCGCTGCCTCAGCCCACTTTCGCGCGATATCTTCAGCCTCGGCCTTCTTGGGCGAGATCTCGCGCCAATAGCTAAGCGGCTTGCTCAACCGTTCCTTGTCATGAATATGAGCCGTAGAACGGTCGTAGCTGGCCAATTCGTAGTCATGGTCCATCTTGATGGCATCGAACGGGCAGAACTCGGCACACAGGCCGCAGTTCATGCACATATCGATATCGATGAAGAACTTCTCGGGCTGCGACTTCGGCCGTCCATTGGGTTGCTTGGCTCGCTCAATCCAGATGCACTGAGCCGGACATACCTTCACACAGATACCGCAGGCAGTGCACCAGTCATGACCCCAACGCTGCCCTGGCGGCGGATCATCCGTGACCAGAAACGGCACAAAGCGGAACCGCTCCGGCGTGGACAGCTTTTCTTCAGGATAGAAGACCGTCTTGACACCCTCACCGAGAGGGCTTTGGCGGACATTAAAAGCTTCTTCGTTGTAGTAACGGCCGCCTTTGCCGGCCCACCTGAGGTCATCGATATAGCTGCCGATGAAATGGTTGATGACAACCCCAAGTCCCTTGACAATACCAAATCCGTACATAAAAACTCCCGTTCAGTCACGCGGGTATAGAGCCGCTCTATCGGTCGACCTCGCCGAGGACGATGTCAATGCTGCCAAGGATAGCGACAACGTCAGCCACCTTGTGCCCCTTCGCCATGGGGCCGAGGGCGGTTAGATTGATGAAGGATGGGGCGCGAACGTGATAGCGTTCCGGGTTACCGCTACGACGTTTAGCCGTCACATAGTACCCTAGCTCGCCTTTGGGGTTCTCGACACGGCCATATGATTCACCGCTTCGCGGCGCGCGCTGGGCATACTGAGGCTTATCCCCAAAAATCGGAGCGCCTTCAGTTTGTTTAAGGTAGGGTAATACCTGCTGCAGAATACGCAAGCTCTGACGCATCTCATCCACACGGATAAGATAACGGTCATAAATATCGCCGTTGTAGCGTACGGCGACATCAAAATCGAGGTGATCGTAATAAGAATAAGGCTCCGCGCGGCGGATATCATAGGGCACGCCACTGGCACGCAGCACAGGGCCGGCTGTGCTCATGGCAATCGCATCCTCAGGCGTCAGGACCCCCACGCCAATAGCGCGGGCGCGGACGATCTCGTTGCCGGTCATTAGATCATCGCCCTGATCGATCGCTCGAGGTAAATTATTATAGATCAGTTCTTCGAGGAACTTCATGGTCGGCATGCCACGAACGTCATCCGGCAAATCATAGGCAACACCGCTGAAGCGCATGTAGTTGCACATCATTCGCGATCCGGATGCCGCCTCAAAGAAGTCCACGATCAGCTCGCGCTCCAGATAGTAATAGAGCATCGGTGTCTGCAGAGCGCCCAGATCATTAAGCAGGAAGCCCAACGCCCATAGATGGTTAGCGATTCGAGTCAACTCAACCATCAGGATGCGGATCCACTCCGCACGCTCAGGGACTGTCAGATCAAAAAGTTTCTCGACGGCAAGGGCATACCCCAGGTTGTTCGACATCGAGGAGAGGTAATCCAGGCGGTCGGTATAGGGCATGTTCATGATGAACGTGTTGCGCTCGCCAATCTTTTCATGATTGCGGTGCAGATAGCCCACAACCGGTTTCAGATCGACGATAGTCTCACCATCAAGGGTGACAACCATGCGGAACACGCCGTGAGTAGACGGATGCTGCGGGCCGAGATTGACGGTCACCTTGTCCGTCTTGAGGCCGGGTGTCGCGTCGCGCGAATAGGTCAGGCCAAGATAGACATCGGTTTCAATGTCATACTCTTCACCCGTGGGTGCCCAGCCTGGTGGATACTGGACATTCTTGCCGTACGGCGTTTTCTCTTCGACCCGAAAGACCTGCCCGTCAGGCCAACGGCTGCCGTAGGGCTTGAATTCTTCCTCGAAAAACGGTTCTTTCCAGTCTTTGCGCAAGGGGTGACCGGCGAAGCCATCCCAAGTCAGGATCCGTCGCAAGTCAGGATGACCCAGGAAGTTAAAGCCGTACATATCATAGGCTTCACGTTCCTGGAAATCAGCTCCCGGGAATATAGAAACCAAAGACGGTAACACCGGCTCGTCGCGATTGACCTGAGCTTTCAGAACAACCGGGCCGCCCCCACGATCGATGCTGTAGAAGTGGTAGACCACTTCCATCTTGCCCTCTTCGATAAGGTCAACACCGGTGACGCTCGACAGATAGTTAAAGCCGAGATCATCACGCAACGTCTTGGCGACCTCGGTGATTGAATCGGCATAGACGATCATGCCTTCATAGCCTTCACGCGTATCGTCGGAAAGGACGTTGGGATGCAGCTCTTTAAGTTTAGCGGTCGCTTCCTGGGCGGGGGTTAACTCAACATCCGGCCCTGGGGCATCCGCGGTAGGTTCAAGGATTATGTCGCTCATTACTTCTCCGGTTACTAATAGTAAACCGATTATTATCAAGCTTGGGCGGCTGCTTCTACCCCGGCAGACTCTGTAACTTGGGCCTCATAGTCAGCTGCCTTGGCACGGATGATGTCCAACTGCCGCAAATCGACCAGATCAGGGCCAAGCACGGGCACCGGCAACATGCCGGCGGTCGGATCATCTTTGCGATACCAGGGGGCGGTAGCGATAGATTGTTGATCGATCTTCTCCTGCAGGGCGATCAAGCCATTGATAAGCGCCTGTGGAGTTGGCGGGCAACCAGGCACGTAAACATCCACCGGCAGGAACTTGTCGATCCCGTCCACGACGTTATAGCCTTCCTTGAAAGGCCCGCCACCGGACGCGCAAGCGCCCATACTCAACACATAACGCGGCTCTGGCATCTGATTGTAAAGGCGGACGATCACCGGCACCATTTTCTTGGTGACCGTACCGGAAATGATCATCAGGTCCGATTGCCGGGGGGTGGCTCGAAACACTTCCATGCCAAATCGGGCAAGGTCATACCGGCTCGAGGCCGTACATATCATCTCGATGGCGCAGCAAGCGAGGCCGAATGTGACTGGCCATATCGAATTCCGCCGCGACCAGTTATAAAGCGGGTCCAACAGCTTGGCGATGTTGCCAATGAAAACATTGCGTGCCACTTCATCGGGGATCGCGATGTCCCCATTGGCGCTACCCGTATCTGCTACGGTCATTGTTATGTCGCCTCCTCATACCAAACGGTTAAAATATCCAGTAAGAGCTGCTCGGTTACCAGAGCAGGATCGTCCTGGAATCCGGGCAAGGCTTCGACCAACATTTCTAATTCGGCGATGCCGATATCGTCAGGGTGTCGCGTGGGATGATGTTCCATCAGCGACATAACGATAGCGTAAGTCGAATCCCAGAACAGTTCAGGTTCATGATCAAACAAAACATTAGTCCTACGTTTGAATCGGTAATAAGTATAGTCAATAATTTTTGGAAGGTCGAATTGTTGCAACAGTAAATCCAAATCAGCGAGCAACAACCCAGGAAAATCACCCCATGCGAATCCTTCTCATCTCTCCCTATCATGGCGGGAGCCATCAAGCGTGGGCCGAAGGTTACCGGTCAAACAGCGCGCATGAAGTGACCCTTCTCACCCTGCCGGCGCGCTTCTGGAAGTGGCGCATGCACGGCGGCGCGGTAACACTCGGCCGTCAATGGTTGGCCGATTCGACCGCATCACCCGACCTGATCCTCGCAACTGACCTGTTAGACCTGACCACCTTCCTGGCTCTGACGCGCAAGACCACCGCGAGCATTCCCGTAGCCTTGTACATGCATGAGAATCAATTGACGTATCCCCTGCCTGAAGATCCGGCCACCGGCCCAATGCGCCGGCAATTGGGCGAGCGTGACCGGCATTATGCTTTCATCAATTACGCATCGATGATGGCGGCGGACCGGGTATTCTTCAATTCACAATATCACCTGGACGCTTTCTTTGCCGCACTGCCACCTTTTCTACGCCATTATCCCGAGTATAACGAGATGGACACCGTCGAGTTGTTACGTCAGAAGAGCGAAGTGTTGCCGGTGGGGGTAGACCTGCGACGCTTTGACCCAGCAGAACCACCGGCCGATGATTCATCCACTCCACTCGTGTTGTGGAACCAGCGGCTGGAATATGACAAAAACCCGGAAGCGTTTATCAGCGCGCTAGTCGAATTGGCACATGAAGGCTTATCGTTTCGCGTGGCTCTATGCGGTGAGCGGTTTGGCAAACCGGGCAAACGCTGGGATGCGGGAGTCGAAGCCTTGGGCGAGCGAGTGATCTACAACGGATACGCCGATAAAAAAACGTACCGTCGCCTGTTATGGGAATCGACGGTCACGCTATCCACTGCCAGCCACGAATACTTCGGCATCTCCATCCTGGAAGCCATCTACTGCCACACATTTCCGCTATTGCCGGCACGGCTGAGCTATCCAGAACTCATTCCAACCCAATTCCACGCCGCTTGTCTGTATCACGGACGGGCAGATCTGATCAAACGCTTGCGACGCGCGCTATCCGACACAGCGGCTACGCGCACCACCGCCGCCGGCCTGGCTGCAACTGCCGTCCGTTTCGATTGGAGTAATCTGAGGCCACGGTATGACGAGACATTCGAATCGCTAGCCGGATCTACCAAGCAAGTCCGGTAGCAAATGCCATCATCCAGTCGATCATCACTGGCGCGAAAACCAGAACCAACCCGACGTCCAGACCGGGCCGTCTGTTACCTGAGTTACGCCATGCTCAACCTTATCGAGCCGGAAATAGCCTTCCATCAATTGCATAAGTATTCGCTCCGGAATACCTCGTGCATCCTCATCGGGATCATCATCAGCTCGAAGATGAGCGAACAGCGTATATTGACCATCCGGGCGCAGTAGTCGCACGAGGCCATCCCTGTAGGCCAGCAGAGCGTTGCCTGTAAGCGAATGCATACACCCCACGTCAATGGCCAGGTCGTAAGGTGGGTTCAGGAAAGCAAGGTCAGTCACCGAGCCTTGATAGAATCGAGCACGACCGGCCACACCGGCCGCCGACGCTCTATGGCGTGCGGTCTCTACCGCCTGGGGAACGAAATCAACGCCATCCATTGACCATCCCAGTTCCGCCAGATAGATCGCGCTGCGCCCATAGCCGCATCCCAGGTCAAGCCCTCGGCCCGGAGACAATTCTGATGCCAATGCGATGATTTCCGGTGGCGGTACAGGATCATCCCAGGGGACTTTCCCTTCCTGATAACGCCCCAGGAAGCGCTCGAAGCGATTCCCTTTGTCAATAGATTGTGGATCTGTCATAGCTTATTACAAGTTCCTCATGTCGGAAGGGGTGACGTCTATGAATGGTCACCGTACAATAGCACAGGATAGATTCATTGCGAATTCTCCGATCGACGTATGGCAACGCCAAGACATTCTCAGCAAACGATACGTTATATCCAGGCTCATTGGCCAGTGTACTTCATCTTTTATGGATTGATCATACTCTCCATTCTACTGATCGGAGTGTCGCTCGCCGTGGGTTGGTATTCCCTCGTTCCCTTTTCAATCATCATTATGCTTGTGGCGTCATACGTACTGCTCTCCTCTGTCTATGTAGCCCATCAAGCGCTCGATGGCCCGGGCGGCACGACGGCCGAAGCTTTATTTGCTATGTCGCAGGCGCAACCAACCGATCGCGTCGTATGTATTGATCTCGGTTTGCGGTCAACGGCCGTGACGATCGCCCAACACCTGACAACAGGTGTTGTGACGGTCATCGATGTCTATAACCCACAGTCTAATAACGGGGCGGCCTTGCGGCGCAGCCGCGACCTGGCACAGAAACCATTAGACGATCCGAGGCTTAACTGGATCGACGGGCGCATCGACCTGCTCCCCCTGCCCGATCGTTGCATCAACGCGGTATTCATGGACCACATTCTCTCGGAGTTCTGGTTACCCGAGGAGCGTGACAAGCTATTGGGAGAAGTCCGCCGTATCCTGGAACCCGAAGGTCGATTGCTGATAGCCGAGCGCGTTCGAGCACAGTCGAATACACCACTAACCGGACTGATCACATATAACCTGCCCACGAGCGAACAGTGGCGAGTCACGCTGGAAAAGGCCGGATTTATCGTTCAGCGCGAGGAACATCTTCGAGGGTTAGTCTACTGCGCTCGAGCCGACAGGCCGGGGCTAGCCGCAGGCAGACAACTGGCGCTGAAATTTGAGTACGTTTAGCCTGACACACCAGGCTAAGGAACTTTATTGCCGGCGCTAACGGTACCGTCGTCAGCCGAAAGAAACTCGGCCCACAACCCTTCAATTTCCGCTCTGGACAAATCCGGTTGGTCTAATATCCAGCCCAGATAGCCGGCACAGGTTTCGGTAAAACGGAAGCTGTCGGTATGATCGATTGATCGGGGCCGGGGCCATCGCGGTAAAATATTCGGATCGCGCAGGGCGAGGACAAGGATTGCGTCGTGGGTCAGGGCCCGCATCTTGCTGATATGGACCGATATCGGATGCTCAGCATGAACAACGTAATGATTGAGTAATGCGAAACCGGCACTATTTAGCGCGGCCGAAAGCGCGGCCCAGGCGCGAGGCTGCCAATGATGGAATGTGAAAATAAGGCGCCCGGTTTCTGGCTTCAATACGCGATGGCCTTCTCTGAAAATCCCTTCCATCAGTGTGTAATACTGGTGGTTATCAGGCGCCCGCTCCGGGCTGACCGCCGCGGCCGTTTCGTCATAGTCCCAATCGGCCGCAACCGGTAAAAACTGGCGCAACCAGATGCGAAAGAATGCCGCCAAATCGCCATACTGGATGCTGTCATAATAGGGAGGATCGGTCACGATGGCATCAATGCTGCCCGACGCAACTGGCAGGGCAACCGATGAACCTTGCATCAGAAAAAAACGATTGCCCGCATCATATAAATCGTCGGCCGCCTCGACTTCAAGTCCACTATCACGCTCGCCGTAAATAGGGACAAAGCGGGGCGTATTCTCACCAAGAACGCGCTCTTGTGGCGCAGCTGCCCAGCGGCGGCCACGGACGATTCGACTCTGGAAGAGTTTCTGCAGGGTACCAGAGGCGCGGCGAGGAAAGATCGGATTATTCTCCAGCGCCGTGTAGGGGAACGAATAGCCGTGGTGCGAAAAGGTGTGGCGAACAGCTCCGGCGCGCCTCTTGTTAATGCCCTTGTGGCTGCAAAGCATCGAGTTAAACTCCAGCGACGTCGAGACAAGCAGGGCTAGATTAAGACGAACAATCGGATCGTCGTCGGGCAAATAGCGGAGGGCAGCATCCAGAAAGGCCAGCTGGCGGCTGGAAAACAGGTCAAGGTAATTCCTGATATTCCGGTGTATCAGTTGAATCGATTTGTCGCCGCCAGCGACGCAGAACTGCTCTGCTTGCCACGACAAAGCCCCTCGGAGCCCGTTTGCCTGCGCCAGCAGGTCGTCATCACGCCGATCCGGTGATTTGTGGAACAGTCCGTGGGCATCACAACGACCGGCGACGGCCAGCAGTTGATAGCGCTCGTAATACGGCCGGTCGGTAATATCAAGAAACGGCTGGTTGCAACGCTCGCAATAATCCTGGCCTCTTTCGATCAGGTTGGGTCCATTCGTCATACAATTATGATCTTGGCTATCCGTCAATTCACCGCAATCGGGACACCAACGCAATACGCGGCCGTCAGGTTCGTGGCGCAAGATGAGCGAATCGACAAACAGTGCTTCTCGGCAAGCGCACCTACGTCTCAGCCCATAAAGCGTATACCAGAACGGAACAGGGGCGTCACAGTCTGGGCAGTGGGTTTGGAACAGATCGCCAACGGATCGTACCAAGCCGTTATATAAGTGGTTAAACGCGGCTTGCAAGCTCTTCACCGAGTGGTCGGTCATCGTCGCGCGAGCCTGCAACACGGGAATAGGATCGACATCGACACCCATCACCGAGGCTCCTAATCGGATCGCCTCATGGAGGGTCGTGCCGCCCCCCATCATGGGATCGAGGATGACCTTGCCCTCTAGCCCTTCCGGTTTGTAATACGGCCGATTTGCTGGATCATCAACCAGGCCTTTAAGGATGAGGCGGAAAGTGGTACCACAACGCCTGCCCCACCATTTATGGAGATAGGTGTTCGGCCGATAGTGATGCTTGTTATAAGTCTCCAGGCGGGCAAGTTCGTCAGCGAATGCCACATCGAATGAATTATCGATGGGCCATGTCGGTTTAGGGGGAGTCATCAGAACCAATTGTATGGGGCATCAGGAAGAGAGGCAATTCATCGTGCCGCGCCGTTTGTGACCGCCGCCCATCAGGGATATAATTGCGATCGTTATTCCCGTGGGGCGGTGGCGAAATGGCAGACGCAGCGGACTTAAAATCCGCCGGGGTAACACCCATGTGGGTTCGAGTCCCACCCGCCCTACTCATCACCCCCTGCTGTCGTACGGAAGAATATGGCATTGGTTGAACAGGCACAAGCGACGCTCAGACGGGCGTCCGAGGTGACAGGTCATGACCTGTTCAATGAGCCAGTCGTCCTTGGAGTATCCGGCGGGCCTGATTCGCTATCGTTGCTACATGTGATCCGGGCGATTCGGTCACCCAAAGGGCTGATCGTCGCTCATCTAGACCACAGCTTGCGGCCCGGCTCAGCGAAAGAGGCGATGACCGTGGCCGCCGCCGCCGATGGATTACGTTTCTATTCCAATCGCGTCGACGTGGCCGCCATGGCACAAGCGCAAAGGCTATCGCTCGAGGAAGCAGGCCGCAAGGCGCGCTATGATTTCCTGGCCAGCGTAGCTCGACAAGAGGAAGCCGCAGCCGTCATCGTAGGTCACAACGCTGGCGATCAGGCCGAGACGATCCTGATGCACTTCCTGCGCGGCAGCGGTTTAAGCGGGTTAGCCGGCATGCGCGCGATCAGCCCGCTGGCGGGCTATACAGGAGTATGGTTAGTCCGACCGCTATTACATGCGACGCGCAGCGAAATCGAAGCCTACTGCATCGAACACAACCTCGATCCAATCATCGACGCCACGAATATCGATCCGGTGTTCTTCCGCAATCGGCTACGCCACGAATTATTACCGCTGCTGGAATCGTACAATCCACAAATCCATCAGCGATTACAGCACATGGGCGAGGTCATCGCAGCCGACGAAGATCTGCTACGCGACCTGACCGCCTCGGCCTGGAGTTCTGTCGTCCTCTCGGAACCGAAGAATAAAGTCGTGCTGGATCGCGATGCCTGGCTTGCTCTGCCATTGGCTCTACGCCGCCGCACGCTTCGTCGAGCGATCGGCGTCCTAAGGCCTGATCTACGCGATATCAGTTATAGAACGCTGGAGTCAGCCCGGTCTGTCGCCGAACAAGGAGGGACAGGAGCGATAGCCACGCTGCCCGCCGGTGTAATATTGCAAGTTGGTTATGGGAAATTATTGATGACAAGCGGGGCATCCGCTGGCGAATCCGAACATCCTCAATTGTCGTCAGAAGACGCTATCCCACTGCCCATTCCCGGAAAGATTTCGTTGGCCATGGGATGGCAAATCACGGCCGAGTGGGTCTACGATATCGATTTACAAACCATCACAGCGAACGACGACCTGTGGGTAGCCTATCTGGATACAGGGCCAAATGCGTTGCATGTGCGGCCGCGACTGCGAGGCGAACGCATGCGGCCGCTGGGCCTCGACAGCGAGACGAAGCTAAAAGAGATTATGATCAACCGCAAGATCCCAGCATCGGCCAGGCGATACTGGCCCATTATCGCCACCGAAAATCACGCGGTCTGGCTCGTTGGCCATGTGGTGGACAATCGCGCACGGGTGCGGCCGGACAGTGGGCGCATGGTCCGATTGCAGTGCGTTCACGCCGATCGCGCGAACCTTAGGCCAGTTGACGCTCCCCCGGGATAACAGTATACTAACCAATAGCCGGTTTCCGGGGCGTAGCTCAGCTTGGCAGAGCGCTCGGTTTGGGACCGAGAGGCCGCCGGTTCAAGTCCGGCCGCCCCGACTGTCATTTGCGGCAGTGGTGTAGTGGTAACACAACAGCCTTCCAAGCTGTTTTCACGGGTTCGAATCCCGTCTGCCGCTCTTTTCAACAACAGGGGCCTGTAGCTCAACGGCAGAGCGGTCGGCTCATAACCGATTGGTTCAAGGTTCGAATCCTTGCGGGCCCATTCCCCTCATTTTGCTCAGTCAACGGACAGCGGCCCTGCCCAACGGAATCCAAGGGGTCTCGGCCGTTATACGCTCATCCAGAATAGGCAGCGCCTGGTTTGTGAAAGCGTCATAGAGAATCAGCGCGCCGGTCAGCGCCTGCCCTGATTCAGCCGTCCCGGCCACGGTCACCCGATGGGGCGAGCGGACGGATGAGCCTCTCACCCACTTTAATGTCGGGATGGCGCCCATTGCCGGGATAGAATCCTGCAAGTCCCACCAGGCCCAATGAATCTCGTCAGGCTCCAACCCGATCAGACGGACAGAAACAACATAATCACGGTTGATCGCCTGTGAGCTATGAAGTCGCTGATCGAGGACGATCGACTCGCCCGGCAAAAGGCTCGCCCCGTTTAGCGTCTTGCCTGTCCAGACGATGCCCTCCCCCAATGGAACGTAGTGTCTATCATCACGATCGTCGGGAAAGCGCCAATCCCTTGCCGGCACGCCCCACAGTCCGCGGAAGGGCGGCAACCCCAGGTTATCTATGGCGACATCGTCAACCAGCTGCGTGCGAAAACCATCGTTGGTCTGCCAATGTAGATACAGGCGCCTTCTGCCAGCAAGCGTGTGGTCCCAATCGTAACCGATCAATACGTCGCCACCGCCATCCATTAGCCTGCGTTGAGTTTTATTCTGGGTGAACGAGGCAACGTGCATTTGTGACAACGACAGGGTCGCCAGAGGCATACGCTCGGCCGATTCGCCCGTCGCGCCGATGAAGAGCGTCAGAGTCTCAACAGGCGTGCTCGGGCGTGGCGTAAGGCGAAAACGAGTCAACGTAAGACCGTCGGCAGGTAAGGCGGGCTGATCGTCTTGGGCATAGATAACATTATCCGCTCCAACGAGGTGCACAAATAATCCCGTCGTATTTGAAAATGCAGGCTTCGGCCGCCATGCGACCGTGACGGCCGCTTCATCTCCCGGAGACAGGGCCTCATGAGACAGGTCAACACGATAACCCACGACTGCGATAGCTCCGCCAAGGCTCAAATCAGCAGAGATAAAGTCAGGCGGGAGTAGCGTCCGTTCTTCCCGCGGGAACAGGACCGCCTCCCCTAGAGGCTCAGCCGTAGGCAGGTCCTCCAACTCGGTTGAGGGAAGCCAGGTCGTGATCACCGGCCGGCCCTCGGCGAAGGCCTCTCTCGTCCGCCTTTGCCACGTCTCCTCATAGGATTCACCCTCAGGGAAGACAAATCGTACATCTACATCGGAGCGTATGCCTTCGATTTCCCGGAGATACCATAGAGGAGTGACCCAGTGCCAGTGCGCCAGGATGACGCTGTTGGGTGGAGCGGAGGCCAGCAAGGGCAACGCATAATTACGCGCGGCCATGGCTTCATGTTTCGCCCCTGAAGCGGAGATGTTCCGCGGGAGCTGTCCGATAGCAGCGACCAGCATCAATGCGGAAAACAAAATAGAGAAAGTCTTGCCCCACCAGCCAAATCGGCTCAACGACACAGGCAACCAGCCAACAGCCCAGCCCAACAGGATAACCGCGGCAATATAGCCGGGAATCATATATTCCACCGTCTGCGGGGCGCGGTAGGTAGCCGCTACCAACACATAGACGACAAAAATTCCAGCCAGGAGGAAAGCCAACGCTCGATCTTGCCGAATGACGAGGATCAGGCCAATCAGGATCCCAAACAATATGAGCGGAGCGAACTGGAAAGTCAGGACATTGCCCATGATGAGCAAGCGCTGGCCTAGCTCAGCCGGAGCCAGATAGTAAAAGAGATCCCCCCGAAATCCTATGGCCAAGACATGTTCGAGAAACCCCGGCCAAGTGGCCAGGTCAGGCGACGCGCCACGCACATCGGCCGATGCCCTCAGCGGCAAATAAAGCAGGGGCAACAATCCGAGTAGCGCGGCGACCACGGGCCACAGCCACCGGCGCGGCGCGCGAAGCAACGACCGGTCTGCCAAGACAACGAACGCTAATCCAACGAGAATGAGGAACAGAAGCGACACATGATGCGTCATCCCGAAGCCCATCGCCAACGCGGCCAATATTAACCAACGGTCCGCGGATGGTATATCGCTATGCGCAATCGCGTTATGGAAACGAATAAGTGCCAGAATAATAAGCGCGGCAAACAACCCGGTCAGACTGCGAACGTTAGCTGTCGTCGCTTGCGACCAATAGGTTGTAGCCGTCGCCAGGGCGATGGCGGTGATGACAGCCGGTAGATGGCGATCGCTCAAGATATTAACACAATAATAAACAACGCCGATCGTCATGGCGCTGGTTACCGAAGAGAAGAGGTTGACGGCATAGGCGGGCGACACGAAAGGCAGCAAGCGGACGAAGAGATGCGCAACCATCACGTACAGGGGAAATCCCGGCGGGTGGGCAACCCCAAGTTGCGCAGCCACCCCCTGTAACTCTCCGCTATCGGCCGCGAGCACATCAGGTGCCAGAGTGGTCACATAAAGAACGAATGTGGCAATCCCGGCCAATACAGCGGGCCAGGGCATGGTTATACGACCCTCCGCTCGCGGCCGCGCACGCGATGCTTGCCACTGTACCCACCCGGCAACGAGGCTCACAGCGGCGATCTGCAGCGCCAGCAGTGTATTTACCTCAGGATAAACGACATAAGCAAGGAGAATAAACGCCGGCCATGTAGCGGACCAGGGTCGACGCGCCAGAAGCCGGGCCACGATCATACCAAGCAGGAGGCTGAGTATAATGGCCGCCCATACACTGGGCATTCCTATCCACTCCCCCAGAATCCGAGCCAAGAATAGACCAAGAGCAAAGCCAGGCAAGTAGCGAACGGTTTGGGCAGCGCGAGGCGGAAAGCGATCGGTTGGGAAAGACAGGACTTCCTCTCTCAGTATGCAGATATTGAGCAGCAGTTCATCCGACCATCAAATGAGTTATCCTCATATTGGACAAGGACCAACATAAGGAACCGCGGACATTGGCAGACGGGGCTGGTATAATGTCGGTATGATTCACGTTCGTCGCTCAACATTTGTGATCGGTTTTCTCTTCGCCATGCTGACCGCGCTGATGATCTGGTATTATCAGAAGGCCACCTCAACCGAGGACGGAGCTTTGGATCTGCTCAACCGCTATGCCACGGCACGTGCGCAAATCCGGGAACTGGAAAATCAACTGGCGAATCCGACCGAGACACAATAATCTACTCCCCTACGATAGCCTCGTACAGGGCGTCCAGATCGTCGTCGGAATAGAAATGGATGACGATGCGGCCGCCCTTCAACCCTCTCTCGATATTAACTCGTGTGCCAAGCGCAGACTCAAATCGGTTTTGTAATTCGGCCGTCTCCGGCGATAGTTGGGGGCGTTGCTTAGGCTGCGGCCGCTTCTCAGCCATCAGATTGGTGACCAGCGCCTCTGTTTGCCTCACGCTAAGGCCTAGCTTGATCACCTGATTCATCGCCGCGATCTGCATCTCGTAGGTCGGCAGCGGTAACAGGGCACGCGCGTGTGCCCCACTGATACGTTCATCATTAACCGCGGCCTGGATATCCGCCGGCAACGTCAGCAAACGTAGCAGATTGGTCACGGTCGAACGTGCTTTGCCGACGCGCTCAGCCACTTCTTCCTGCGTAAGATTGAAATCATCGATAAGCTGTCGGTAGGCATTGGCTTCTTCGAGCGCGTTCAGGTCAGCGCGTTGAATATTCTCGATGAGGGCCAATTCCAGCATGCTCTGCGGCGATGTTTCCTTGATGACAACCGGGACTTGCTCCAACCCGGCGAGTTGTGAGGCGCGCCATCGTCGCTCACCGGCTATCAGAACATAACCTTCGACGGTTTCGGTAACGATAAGCGGCTGGATAAGGCCATGAATCTTGATCGAGTCAGCCAATTCAGCCAACCTTTCCTGATCCATCGAGGTACGGGGTTGGCGAGGGTTGGGAATAATTTGCCCAATAGCGACAGAGTGGACGCCCTCTACGCGAGAAGGCCGCTCTCCAGAGGTAGAGAATAAGGCATCCAATCCGCGGCCGAGGGCCTGTCGTTTAGCCGGCATGTTCTCCACCTCCGTTACGGCGATCCTCGTTGAGCAATTCCATCGCGAGCAGTTTATAAGCGATCGCGCCAGGCGAATGGGGAGCGTAATAGTTTATCGGACGCCCGAAACTCGGAGCTTCACTCAATCGAATATTGCGCGGGATAATCGCCCGGAATACCTTGTTAGGAAAGTGGCGACGCACCTCTTCCACGACCTGCCGGCTGAGATTCGTGCGACTGTCATACATGGTCATCATGACCCCACGGATCCGGAGCGACGGGTTAAGATATTCCTGAACCAGATAAATCGTGTCTGTCAGTTGGCTCAATCCCTCCAGAGGCAGATATTCGCATTGAACCGGGATGAGGATTCCATCGCGAGCCGCGGTCAAGGAGTTAAGGGTCAGCAGGCCTAAACTTGGCGGACTGTCGATCAATATATAATCATATTCGCCACTGATCGTCTGCAAAGCACGTTGCAAGCGGTATTCACGGCCGATAACATGAACCAGTTCGATCTCAGCTCCTGCCAGGGACGGGTGGGAAGGCAGCAGGTCGATCTTGAACTCCTCATGACGAAGGCGTATTTCCGTGGCGCGGGCTTGTTCCAACAATAAGTGATATGTAGACGGATCTATTTCGTTCTTGTTATAGCCGATGGCCGACGTGGCATTGGCCTGCGGATCGAGATCAACCATCAAAACGCGATAGCCGCTACCGGCTAGATAGGAGCTAAGGTTGACGACGGTAGTCGTCTTGCCTACCCCACCCTTTTGATTCGCTATGGCATATATTCGGGCCATCTCTCAGATTCTAGCCAATTGATTGATGAAGGCCTTCGCGCATCAAACGACGAATGGCTTCGGATTTGGCCCTTAACCCAAATTGCGCGACCGAGCACGACGCCACGCGATTGGCGAATATGGCCGCATCCCAGCAATCTCCCCCGGTCCGGAAGAATCGTAACAAATAAGCGGCGGCGAAAATATCCCCGGCGCCGGTCGTATCAACCATGGCGACCTTCGGCACAGGGAAGGACCGTCTCTCTCCGCGAGCGTAAATGGTGCACCCATCGGCTCCCTCGGTAACGACCAGAACATCCGTCAGTTGGACATAATTATCGACCAATGAGGGATCGCTCAGATCTTCGGGACTGGTGAAGGCGATGGTCGTCAGAGGCAGTACCTCGGCCGCATCTTCCCAATCGACGGCGTAGATGTGTCCCCGCTCATCCCATCGGCGCATCCACCCCTGAGGATCGACACCGATCACGCTATCGCTAAACAGCCGGATAACGTCCGAATCTATCTCGTTAGCGATAGGACCTAGAAACACGATCGGTGTGTGTGTCCACGAAGCAGGAACATCTTGCGCTCTCAACCGGCCGGCAACGGAATATATCGTTTGAACACGACCCGCGGGATAGTAGACGTTTTCAAAGATAGTTGTAGCCTCGGCGTCAGTGATCTGCATGGGGACATCCGGCAATTCGGCCGCCCAATCTTCGCCCGGCGCCGCACTCGTTACAATCGCCGAACGATAACCCAGGGCTTGAACGGTCATCGCCGCATAAGCGGCAGCGCCGCCGACCACACGGCCGCCAGTGACCAGATCATAACAGACATGACCAACGGCCAGGAAGTCAATTTGCGGGTGTGCGGCAGCCTTTGATTGCATCGGTTCATTCTACCTTAGGGCGACTAAGCGCGCCAAGGCTGAGCGGTTGCATCAGCCGGTTTTTACAGATAAGATTTCAGGGATGGCCAGGAAGGTGTTCGACTCAAAGATATTCCGCTCGCGACCGTTATTCAACCTGCCACAGGTTGTATTCTTCATGATCATTATCGGCGCGATCATTATCACCATCGACTTGAATAACCGAGCACAATCCGGTCGTCTGGTTGGAAGGGGTGAGGAAGCGCTACAAGTCCAAATCGATAGCGAAAGCACGCGACAGGTCGAACTACAAGCGACACTTGAATACGTAACGAGCGATGCCTATGTGGCCTCCTATGCCCGGAACGAAGCGGCAATGATCCTGCCCGGCGAACGACGTATCATTCCAATGCTGCAAGAGGCGACGCCCGAACCAACCTTGATCCCACCGCCTACCCCCGATCCCGCCCTACAAGCGCGGCCGTGGCAAGCATGGTGGCGCCTCCTGACCGACGCGGCACAACCTACCCGCTAATCTCAAAACGTTCCGCTTACGTCACCCACAACAGCTTCATTAACTCGTAGCCGATAATCACTTCTTCACGGCCGATTCGCAAGCGCATCGGGCCGTTGAAAGGGGCGCGGCCGAGTATCTCAAACTCCGTGCCAGGCATTAAGCCCAAGCTAGCCATATACCGAAGTTTTTCCGGTTCATGGGTGCGGACACGACTAACATTCCCTTTGTGTCCCACGCCAAGGTTAACGACACACAGATCGTCGATCTCAGGCAGCTGACCTTCCCGGTCGGGGATAGGCTCTCCATGGGGACAACGCGTCGGAAAGCCCGTCATCTCGGCCATACGCAGGGTCAGTTTGTCATTCAGGCCCGCACCCAGATCGTCAGCATATTCATGGACCTCATCCCACGAGAAGCCCATCACATTTACCAGAAATACTTCCAGGATGCGGTGACGGCGGATCTCGCGTAGAGCCTCCTCTCGACCGCGAGGGGTCAATTCTACCCCTTGATAAGGCACATGTTTGACATAGCCGGCATTCTGCAATCGCTTGAGCATCCTCGGGATGGCCGGCGGGGAAACATTCAGACGTTCCGCCAGGCTGGTTGTGCTGACCGTCGGCGAATCTTCCTGAAGCCGATATATTTCGGACAGGTATTCGCGCATCGCCGCGCTAGGTTCTAGTCCACCCCGATATTCCATGCGATTCAGTTGATTTGTTCGAGTTCGGTCAAAGTATTCTCAATCAAGGCGACTAGCTCAGAGAGCATCGACTCATCAAAACGGAATTCAGCACCGGCTGCGGCGAACAACTCCGGCAAGGGTCGAGTACCGCCAAGTTGCAGCGCGTTCCGGTAGGTGGCCACAGCCGCAGCTTGGTCCTGTAGGGCGTTTCGCCATACCTGTAATGCCCCAACTTGAGCCATCCCATATTCAACATAGTAGAACGGGATTTGGAAGATATGGAGTTTACGATGCCAACCCGTGACACATTCGTCCTCGAAACCCGTCCAGTCCACACCACGCATAAAACGCGTCCAAAGGTTGTTCCAGGCCTTGTCACAAGCAGCGGCGTCCATCGCCTCATCGGCATGGGTGTAGACCCAATGCTGGAAGCCATCGACCACAGCCATATAGGGCAGGAACGTGATGACACTGCTGAGATGCTCGATACGCGCCCGGGCGGCCTCGGCCGGCGTGTAATAACCGCCGAATTCGTGAGTCAGGTAGGGGGCCGAGATCAGCTCCATGCCCATCGAAGCCACTTCACAGAACTCCAACGGGATATCGCCTTGCCAGATATAGGGCAGCGGCGCACTCTCAAACGCATGGAATGCATGGCCGGATTCGTGCAGCATCGTCTGGACGTCGTCGTGTTTGCCGTCACCATTCATGAAGATGAACGGGCGCCTCCGCCATGGCAAGGTCGAGCAATACCCACCCAACGCTTTACCGGAGCGTGTATCCAGATCAAGCAGGTTCTCCTCAGCCATCGTCGCATAATAGCGCGCCAGCGTCGGATCGACGTGTTGAAAGATATTCAGGCTACCCTGGATGAGTTCATCTTGTCCATGATAGGGCCTAAGCGATGGTTTCCCTGACGGATCAACCGCGAGATCCCACGGCCGTAATCGATCAAGTCCTAGTTTCATCCGCCTGCTTTCGTAGATTCGCTCAGCCACGGGCACGATCACGGCTTCGATAGCATCATGGAAGCGAAGGCAATCCTCCGGCGTATAATCAAACCGGTTCCACTCACGAAAAGCGAAGGCGCGGTAATCATCAAATCCGGCGTTATCAGCGATTTGCCGCCGGCGCTCGAGCATCCGGCGGTAGATATCATTGAGTTCCTCTCGTTTGCCCTGCCACAAGTCCATCGTCGCCTTCCAGGCTCGCTCACGAACGTCGCGATCCCGATCCAGGAGCAATGAATTGAGCTGATTAAGGTTTTTCTCTTCCCCTTCCCAATCGGTCTTCATCCCACCAGTAGCTTTATCATATTCGTTGCCCAGTTTGGCAAGCTCAGTAAACAAGGGGATGTTTGCCTCGCGGAAAAGCTCAGCTTGATTGCGCATCTTTTGCATAGGCACGCGCATGTCATCGCCTGCCATGTCGTCGGACGTCATGCGTTCGAGCAATCGTTCCTTCAGCGCCTGGTCAGCCAGGCTATATCCTGGCGCCATATTCTCCACGAAGTTCAGGAAGGCTTTCTCTTTTTCCTCGTCGGCCGTATCGAGCGAAGAACCGATATAGGCAATCGCACCAACTTCTTCGACAAGGCGATTCAAGTCCGACCATTCGTGAAGCCAATCGGTCAAATTTTCTTCGGTCAGGGGCTGCTCGCGCAGGCGATCATATCGCTCCTGGAATCCTTCCCAGCGCGAGGTATCAACAACAAAGGGCATATTCGGGATTGTCGCGAGAGACATATCAGGTTCTCCGGATCAAGACAGAGGGTGGAATCATTGGGTGAAATTCAACATTGTTTGGCAACAGGGGCTAAGTCGTCAATGCTGCAGGTTATCGCAACGGAATTCTATCAAAAAAGAAAGCTCTTGCGAAAGCAAGAGCTAACTGATTGCATAATCGCAAGAGGCGACGACCGGATTCGAACCGGTGATCGAGGTTTTGCAGACCTCTGCCTTACCACTTGGCTACGTCGCCAAACAAGACGGCAGGCCCCGCGGGGCCTGCCGTTTGGAACTAGAGCGGGCGACGGGATTCGAACCCGTGGCCTTCTCCTTGGCAAGGAGACGTTCTACCACTGAACCACGCCCGCATGAATTCGACCGTTCGAATCAGAACCTATGCCAGGACCCAGACTCGAACTGGGGACACCTTCATTTTCAGTGAAGTGCTCTACCAACTGAGCTATCCCGGCCAGTGGGGATGCCTTATTTGTTAATCGTAGGCCGATTCTACCGGAATGGCTATAGGCTGTCAAGTGATTTTCGACATCCCAGAACTTGTCCTGATTGACTATTGGGATCAATCCGGCCACAATTAACGACGGGAGCGGTTGTGTCCTGGTGGATGCCTTCGTCTTCAAAATGAATGGCCGACTGCGCTGAGCAGGCGGCGATGGGTTCGACTCCCATCCGCTCCCGCTATCAAGCACAACCTATCTTGAAGGATGAAGCAACGACATGGATGAATTCCTGACGATTTCTCCGTTGATTAAACAAGCCTTGGCCGACGGCGGGCCGGTAGTAGCGTTGGAAAGTACTGTCATTACCCACGGCTTGCCCTACCCTCAGAATGTGGAAACGGCGCTGGCGATGGAAGCGGCCGTTCGCGAAGGCGGCGCAATTCCGGCAACGATCGCTGTTCTACGTGGCCAGATTACCGTAGGGCTATCGCTCGACGACATTGAGCGCCTGGGCCGGCTGGCGGGAGCCACCACAGTGCGCAAGTGCAGCCGTCGCGACCTGGCGATCGCTATGGCTCGCGGAGAGGATGGAGCGACGACCGTCGCCGGGACAGTGGTCGTGGCACATATGGCCGGTATCGAACTGTTCGCCACAGGCGGCATCGGTGGCGTTCACCGCGGTCATCCATTCGATATCAGTGCTGATCTGCGCGAATTGGGACAAACACCGGTAACGGTCGTCAGCAGCGGGGCCAAATCGATCCTGGATCTGCCCGCGACGCGGGAAGTACTGGAAACAGAAGGGGTCACAGTCGTCGGTTATGGCGTCGACAAGGTCCCGGCCTTCTTCGCGCGGTCAAGCGGCTTGCCGGTGGATGTCCAACTGGATACGCCGGAGGCCGTAGCTACCTTGATCAGGGCGAGGCAACAACTAGGATTGGCCAGTGGCACCCTGGTAACTGTTCCGATACCGGAGGAGTTCAGTATGGATCCGGAGGAAGCCGAGGCAGCTGCAGCCCAGGCCGCACGAGAAGCCGACGAGGCAGGCATCCACGGCCCGGCCTCGACGCCCTGGCTGCTGGCGCGCGTCGTGGAACTGACGGATGGCCGCAGTATGCTCGCTAACACAGCCTTGCTGCGAAACAACGGCCGCGTGGCGGGCGAAATCGCCGTCGCGTTGAGCAAGGGTAAGGAAGGGATAGGCGCTGATTGACAGTCAGCCCAGCCGTGACTATAATGCGTCGGTAATGGAGGTTATCGTCGTGCCTCGGGCGGGATGATAGCCAGACAGTCGATAATTTAAACGGCTTTGACGGAGACAAGTACAGCAATCGCGGATCAACAGAGAATCGGCGGATGGTGTGAGCCGATGTCACGTAAGCTGGAAATCCACTCCCGAGTCGCTTCCGAAAGCCTATAGGCCTAAGGAAAGCCGGTTGCGCCCGTTATCGCGCGAACGAGGCCGGAGCTTACGAGGCTCCAGCGAACCCAGGTGGCACCACGAGCCCCCTTCGTCCTGGAATACGAAGGGGGCTTTTCTTATTGAGGGATGGAGACATGATAGACATAAATTTAATTCGCGAGAAGCCCGAATGGGTCAAGGAACAGATGGCAAGGCTGGGCGACGATAAGGCGCCGATCGACGCCATCGTGGCGGGTGACGCCCGCCGCCGGGAGATCATCCAGGAAGTGGAAGAACTACGCCGTCGGCGAAATGAAAGCTCGAAGCAGATCGGCACATGGATGGGCATGCTTAAGAAGCTGGAAGGAGATGTGAAGCGAGCAGAAGAGGCAGGAGAAGCGGCCGATCAACTCCGCGACCAACTCAACAGCCTCCAGACCAGAGCCGACGAAGTCCGCGATGAGACTCGCCGGCTTGGCGATCAAATCGCAGCCTTGGAAGAAGAGCTGCGGGTCGTTGAGGCCGAAGTCGACGAAAACATGCTTTGGGTTCCCAATATCCCGCATCCAAGCGTTAAATATGGGCCGGACGACAGCTACAACATCGCTTATCCACCTGAAGGTGTGCCGCTGCCTCAGTTCGATTTCGAGCCAAAGCCGCACTGGGATCTGGGGCCAGAACTGGGAATCATCGACTTTGATCGCGGGGTGAAGATGAGCGGCTCGCGATTCTATGTCTTACGAGCTGCCGGGGCGCGCCTGCAGCGCGCGGTTATCCAGTTTATGCTGGATTATCACATCAATCACCACGGTTACACCGAAATCTATCCGCCCTTTATGATGCGCTCGGCGATGTTCTACGGCGCGGGCCAGTTGCCCAAGTTCGCCGATAACATCTATCGCGACGCTGAAGAAGATTTCATGTGGCTAGGAACGGCCGAAATCGCTCTGACCAATCTTCATCGCGACGAAATACTGGATGAGGCGGAGTTGCCGCTCAATTATGTCGCTTATACGCCCTGCTTCCGCCGGGAAAAGATGAGCGCCGGGCGTGATGTACGCGGCATCAAGCGTGGCCACCAGTTCGATAAGGTGGAGATGTACAAATTTGTCACGCCAGAAACCAGCTACGAGCACCTTGACAAGCTAGTCAGCAACGCTACTGACATATGCGAGGCATTAGGCTTGCCTTATCGCCGGATCGAAATGGTTACTGGGGATCTGGGCTTTGCTGCAGCGAAGAAGTACGATGTGGAGATTTGGGCCGCGGGTTGCCAGGAATGGCTTGAAGTTAGCTCGGCCAGCAATTGCGAGGCATTCCAGGCGCGGCGAGCTAACGTACGTTATCGCCCGACTGATGGCGGCCGCGTTCGCCATGTCCACACGCTGAACGCGAGTGGTCTGGCCCTGCCGCGTGTCATGATCGCCATCATGGAAAATAATCAACAGGCGGATGGCTCAATTGTTATACCCGAGGCCTTGCGGCCTTACATGGGAGGAATGGAGAAGATCAGCTAATTCAGTCAAGGCAAACTGGATTCGCATTACATTCCATCAGAGTACCGCCGCACGCGTAATGAACAGGCAGCCCCAGATAAGGGGACGGATCAATCGTATTGGCAAACTCAAGTTCATTTGTGTAACGGCCACGACTGTCATCTTGAATAATCGAGAAGTGCAGGTGAACCCATACGCTGCGCAATGACCCGCCGTTGTAGTCGCCCGTGTAGCCCAGCAGCGTCCCCTGCTCGATGAATAACTCGTCCGTGCCGGGAGGGAAAGCCGGAATAATGAAGCTGTTGCCCTCCCGGTCCGCCATATGAGCATAATACAGCCAAATCTGGCGGCCCGGCTCCAGGGGATCCTCAGGGATACGCTGGATCAGAGCGCTGCGCCAATTACTTTCACGGCTGATATAACCATCATAGGCGGCATAAACAGGCACAACACCTGGCTCGGCATTGCTGAATATGTCGATCCCTTGATGAGGTGACGAAGCCGAGTAGGGGCTTCTGCTATCGGCATATAGCAAACCGATAAAGCCATCGGCGGGCAAGATAAAGGGCG
>JACFOH010000001.1:82563-121839 GCA_019454405.1 Promineifilum sp. | reverse complement strand
CTGCTATCGGCATATAGCAAACCGATAAAGCCATCGGCGGGCAAGATAAAGGGCGCTCCAGGGCAGGCATCGCGTTGAACTGTAACAAGATCAGCCCGGGTTGATTCGCTGCCTCTGGCCCATTGCCAGTACTGACCAGTACGCGGATCTCTTATGTCGCCAACCAGGCGCATAAATTGTGTGACGCCATAGACAATAGCAAGAAAAACGGCGACGATGAGGGCGATGCGAATCAGTCGCTTCACAAGACAATTATCAGCCTACGCTTGCATAAGAAAAACGGCCGGAGAACAAACCTCCGGCCGCATCGTTTCTTTGAAAATGAGGTGAACTCTCAGGACCACTATTTCTTGAGCGATGCCGGATCAATACCGGCAGCCTTGAGGGCCTTATTATAAGCCGATTGCGCTTTGGCATTAGCCACGCGCGCCTGGCGCTTGTCCTCAGGCGACATATCGTCGGTGATCTCAATCAGCTTGGGCGGCGCGATGCCGGCCGGAACCGCCGAGGCGGCAGGGGCAACAGCAGCGGGGGCCGGAGCGGCAGGCGCTTCGACGGCAGGAGCGGCAACTGGGGCGGCAGCAGGGGCAGCGACAGCCCCAGCCTTGAGCGCAGCCGGATCAACACCAGCCGCCTTGAGGGCCTTATTGTAAGCCGACTGAGCCTTGGCGTTGGCCACACGCGCCTTGCGCACCTCCTCCGGGGACATGCTATCAGTAATTTCGATGAGCGTGGGAGGGGCGATATTGACGACGGGAGCGGCAGCCGGCGCAGCCGCCGCGGCAGGAGCCACACCAGCCGCAACCGGTGCGGCAACCGGGGCGCCGGAAGCCGCAGCCTTAAGAGCCTTGTTATAGGCCGACTGCGCCTTGGCATTGGCCACACGCGCCTTACGCACTTCTTCCGGGGACATACTGCTGGTGATCTCGATTAAAACGGGCGGAGCAATAGCGGGGGCTGCGGGAGCAGCTGCGACAGCAACAGCGGGAGCAGCAGCGGCCGGAGCAACGCCACCATTAGAGGCGCTTGCAGACGGGGCGCCGCTGCGCGCGCCATCCCACCCATGAAAACGCGCGATGCGTACGGCGGTTATGGGATCCTTATCAATATTTTTCCCGGCGGTAGAGAGCATCGATTGGCCATCACGACCAATGCCGTAGTTCCCGCCACGCGGCAACGCGGCAGCGGCCTTAGCCGCTTCCAGGCGAGCTTGCTTTAACTGTTCTTCGTAATCAGATTCAACCTTGATACGATGACCCAATGTCACGCCAGGATTATAGGCGCGTTCTTCAGACGCCATCTCAGCTTGAACATCGGTTACCGCGTGAGACATCCTTGTGAACAGAAAGGCCAAGAGCATTCCCGCTAACAGCACCAGGAAGATAACAGAAACGATAATCAAAATGGTCATAAAGAATCACCCTCGCCGGTATTCGACTTCGAAATGCCGTTCCATTATAACCTTTGTGGCATTTTTCTCAAAAAGAAAACGGCCCAAACCAGTTTAATAGTTGGGCCGTCTATGATTGATTCAGTCCTGCAGTATGCCGAAGGTGGGATTCGAACCCACATGAGGGAACCCTCACTACGCCCTGAACGTAGCGCGTCTGCCTGTTTCGCCACTTCGGCTAGGTAGAGGGTATTTTATCAGGCCCGATATGATTGTCAATGGAATTGAAGTTTTCCTAGCCTCCAGACGCCAACTTGCCCGCTCGCTCCAAACCTTCGAGCCGCTGATTTTTGGCGTTAACCCACTCCAGTTGATAGTTTGTGGACAACTCTACGAGCGGACGCCACAAGTCAGCATTGGCAACGGGCTGCCCATCATTCTTGCGCCAATCTTTAGCGCTCCAACCGGCAGTCCATCGTGTGATACCTTGATATAAGTAGTCCGAGGTTGTAAATATCTGGACGCGGCTGCCCGGCTCCAGCAACAAGAGGCCCTCGAGTGCAGCGGTCAGCTCCATTCGATTATTGGTCGTCCTGGAGTCGCCACCCGAATATTCTTCCCACTGCCCGTTTGATTCCAGGGCAACCGCCCATCGACCTGGCCCAGGATTGCCCTTGCAAGAAGCACGCAAGTAGAGGCGAGGCACATCAGATTCAAGATCAATTCGTGGGGTAATGGCTAATCGAGCCTCACGAGCGAGCCGGTCCACCCGTTCATTCGACGGATCACCGCTATGCCCCTGAACCCAATACCAGTTGATGCGATGCTTCTTGACCAGTTCGCGAAGTTCCTGCCAGAGGTCGGCATTGGAAACAGGGCGCCCGGCTTTTGTCTTCCATCCAGCGGCCGCCCATTTCTCAACACCCCCGGTGATGCCTCGGCGCAAGTATTCCGAATCGGTATGGAACTCGACGCGGCAAGGACGGCGCAGTGCACCGAGTGCGCTGATCGCCGCCTGCATCTCCATGCGGTTATTGGTGGTTTTTGGGGCGTTACCCGTCAGGGTTTTTTCACGATCGCCGTAACGAAGCAGGGCCGCCCAACCTCCGATACCGGGATTAGGGTCGGCCCCCCCATCGCTATAGATGATCACGAACTCTGAATCATCAGGCATGAAGCGCGGTCAACTTGAGCAGGATTTGCCCAAAGCCTCCAGCATATCTTCCACACGAGTGAATTTAACACGCGGGCGATCTTGCTCTTTGCCCCGGCTCAGCTCAATCTCATCCAGGGTCTTCCAATCCTGGAAGGTAACGAAGCACGGTTGGCGCTCACCCACAAACGCCAAAGCCTCATCGGCTGTGGCGTGACTCGGGGTTAAAACAAGGCCCTCGCGAGCGTCGCTCAACATGTTGTCGACTGTCTCGTTCGCGTCAGGTCGGTTGGTGCCGATGACGCCTGTAGGCCCTCGCTTGATCCAGCCGGCAGTGTACTGCCCTAGCAGCGCCCCATCAGAACCCTGAACGCGACCGCCATTATTGGGAATAACCCCCCAGCTCTCGTGGAACGGCACGCCTGGGAGCGGCAAGCCGCGGTAACCGATCGAACGGAATACCAGGCCAACATCCAATGTCTCGGTCCGATCAGTAGCACGCGGCCGCATCGAGCCGGCATCGGTGGCGTACAACTCGTTGTGAACGAGTTTCATCTGTTTGACGCGGCCGTGTTCATCACCAATCAATTCGGTAGGTGACACGAGGAAGCGCAAATGAAGTCGCTTCGACTTGCCCGTCGGATGCCGCTTCGAGAGTTCCTGGATAATATCCACCTTACGCACATCGGCTCGATCGGCCTCGGCCATCGCCGCCTGGCTCAACGGATCCAATTCAGCTTCATCAGCCGGAACAAGAGCATCACAATCGTCCAATTCGCCCAACTCTTTGGCTTCAGGAGCCGTAAAGGCGGCCTGGGCCGGGCCACGGCGGCCGAGAATATAGACTTCCTTCACATTGCTGTTACTAAGAGCTTCCAGCGCATAATCGGCGATATCGGTCTTCATCAATTCTTCGCGGGTGCGGCACAAGATGCGCGCGACATCGACGGCAACGTTACCAACGCCAACGACGGCCACGCGCTCCTGAGACAAGTCGAATTCCAGGTCGCGATAATCCGGATGGCCGTTATACCAGGCAACAAATTCTGTCGCCGGGTGGCTACCGATCAAATTATCGCCCGGAATGCCCAAGTGACGATCCGTTTGCGCACCGGTCGTATAGAGAATCTGGTGATAATAATCCTTGAGATCATCGACGGATATATCTCGACCGAGCTCGACATTGCCAAAGAAGCGAAAGCGAGGATTGCCGGCGGTCCGGTCAAAGGAAGCTGTCACGGACTTGATCTTTTGATGGTCAGGGGCCACGCCGTTACGGACGAGGCCATAGGGGGTCGGCAGACGATCGAACATATCGACCTCGATGACCATGGATGAGTCCTTAAGCAGGCGCTCGGCAGAAAAGAAGCCTGCCGGGCCTGCGCCAATAATCGCAACGCGCAAAGGCTGCGCGGCGGTTCCGATTTGAGACATGGGATTATTCCTCTCCTTCCGCAATAATCTGAGTTTCCAGAGTATCGGCTTCTCCGCGATAAGCATCACGTTGCGTCTTTAATACGTCGCCGATTGAGATAATGCCGATAAGTTGCCCCTCATCAACAATAGGTAAATGACGGAATCGTCTCTCGAGCATCGTCTGGGCTACAGACATGACGTCGTCCTGAGGCATGCCTATAACAACGCTGCGAGTCATGATATCCGCAACCGGACGCCCGAATAAATTCTCATCCTGGGCGGCCGCGCGCATGACATCGCGCTCGCTCAAAATTCCTACCAATTGCCCGGCCTCATCAACCACAGGCATCGCTCCGATCCGTCGCTCGACGAGTATGGCTATCGCACGGCGAATAGGCTCATTGGCTCGAATCGTGATGAGGCTACCTTTCTTCGTTGCCAGAATATTTCGGACTTTCATATGGGTTCCTCTCTAAGGAAGTGCGGCTCCCGGCCGCCTTGATCTAGCCCAAGTATAAACGTAAAAGGCGTAAAGAGGTAACCTTTACGCCTTTTATCCCTAGAACAAAACTAGATGAGTTGATTTATTTGAAGGCTTCACAAGCCGGGCACGAACCGTTGGGGCGAATCATAGCGTAACCCGCTTGCGGGTCGCCGGCCGGGTCGAACGAGGTGAAATCGACGTTATAGACGATCATCATCAAGACACGGCCGCTGGAAACCGATAGGTCACGCGCTTCTCGCAGCCACTTCGCCTGCTGTTGAACCGTTGTCCCACCAGCCCAGGCAAAGTTTTGCGGAAGACCGCTAAAGCCTTCGCCCGAGAGATAGCCCAACTCGGTCCAACAAACCTGGCGAGCGCCACCGAACGTATTGTAATACAGGTCCAGCATCGGGAAGAAGTACCAACTGTAATGCGAACCGCCCGGGTGACCGGATGTGGCGCTGGGAGACGTAGCCCCTGCGTTGTAATGCGCTCCAATACAATCGGCATAATTGGCTGCACCGGCCGACCGCATGCCGGCGATGTACCGATTGTCAGCCCAAGCGTTGGTCGTGTTGTCGAAACCAGTAGGCGCAGGCGCACCGGATATAACGATCACGTTAGAGTTGGCCGACTTGATAGCTTTATAGGCAGGGGCGAGCATGTTATTAACGTAAGAGGCGGGGTCGATCTGTCCGGCCGGCCACTCGAAGTCAATATTTTGTTCGTTCCATACCTCAATCGCATCCGGACCTTGCCCGGCCAGCGCACCCATGAACTGGACGAAGGCGACAAAGTCGATGCTATTGGGAGATGGATAGGTTGTCGCACCTGTAACGGAGATCAGCACCTTGAAGCCATTGGCCTTGGCATTTTGAATCGTACCGGCCAGATCCGCAGCGGAGTCTCCGGGAGACCACTTATGCTGGAACTTGACCCAGCCCATTCCCGCGTCTTTCATCGCCTGAGCATTGGCAAAGGTCTGGGTCTGGCCGCCAAAATTGAAGCCAGTGGCCGGCGGCGGCGACGGCGGGACACCAGGGTCGATCGGTGGCACCGGGGCTGGCGCTGGGCCGGCACCGGGAATAGTGAGTACCTGACCGACAAAGATCAGGTTAACGTTGACGATGTTATTAGCCTGGGCAATCGCCTGCACCGTCGTTCCAAACCGGGCAGCAATCCCGGAGAGAGTGTCCCCCGGCTGGACGACATATGTTTGAGCTGCGGGCGGCGCCGGTACCCCCGGGACAGTGGGTGGCGCAGGCGGAGCCGGGGCCGCGCCATCGCCCGGGATTTCCAGGGTTTGACCGACGTAAATCAAATTCGGGTTAGGAATATTGTTCGTCCTGACAATCGCATCTACGGTTGTGTTGAATTGACGAGAGATACGCCATAATGTATCCCCCGGCTGGACGATATAGGTAGCGGCCGAGACAACAGCCACTGTCACCAAGAGCAGCGCAATGACGGCGATAGTCGCTGTCCAGCGAGACTTTTTCATAACCTCACTCCTTATTCACCATATGTCGAGAGCTGTCAGGCCACATTATGACATAATGTTGGGGTGTATCGCAATTCGCGTGCAACATTTTTACATAAGTATGCAGATGCATCATGCCAGATTTATCTGTATCATTACATGAAGCCCGCGTGAAAAAGATTAGAAGAGGAAAATAGACGATGTCCAGTCCGGAGCTGAACCAGCGCACCGATACAAATGAAATAGAGTTCCACAATGACATTCACTCAACCATTGGAAATACCCCTCTGGTGCGCCTCAACTCTGTGACCAGCGGGTTGGAACCCCTGGTGCTAGTCAAGGTTGAATTCTTCAATCCAGGGGGTTCGGTGAAGGATCGCATCGGTTGGCCAATTATCGAAGACGCCGAACGCGACGGCCGTCTGCGCCCGGGCGGCACGATCATCGAAGCAACATCAGGCAACACCGGTGTTGGGCTGGCCATCGCCGCGGCCATCAAAGGTTACCGCTGCATATTCGTCATGCCTGACAAAATGTCACACGAGAAGATTTTGTTATTACGAGCCTATGGGGCCAGAGTTGTTGTCACACCAACAGCCGTGGAGCCGGAAGACCCGCGCAGTTATTACTCGGTGGCGCGACGCCTGGTAGAGGAAACCCCAAATTCAATCCTGGCGAATCAATACTACAATCCAGTGAATCCCCAGGCTCATTATGACAGCACTGGCCCGGAAATCTGGGCCCAGACGGGCGGTCGCATCACACACCTGATCGTCGGCATGGGTACCGGCGGGACGATATCTGGCACAGGGCGATATTTGAAGGAACAGAATCCTGACGTGCAGATCGTCGGCGTCGATCCCCTCGGCTCTATCCTCTATGAACTGCATCGAAGCGGCAAATATACCAATGCCGAAGGGTACAAGGTCGAAGGAATTGGCGAAGATTTCCTGCCCGGCACGACCGATTTGAGCGTCATTGATGAGATCGTCCAGGTTGACGACCGCGAAAGCTTCCTGATGGCTCGCAGGCTGGTGCGTGAAGAAGGGATCCTGGGCGGGGGTTCTTCCGGGTCGGTTGTGGTTGGCGCATTAAGATACATCCAACAACACCAGCTTGGACCGGAGGCGGTCGTTGTGATTATCCTGCCTGATTCCGGTCTCCGCTATCTGAGCAAGGTCTTCGATGATGATTGGATGCGAGAGAACGGCTACCTAGATCAGATATGGAGCGATATCCGTGCCGAAGATATCCAATCCAAGAAGGAGAGCGGGCGGATCTACACAGCCCGAACAACCGACTTATTGCGAGATGTAATCGTGCTGATGAAAAGTCGCAATATTTCCCAGTTACCGGTTGTGAATACCGAAGAGCGGCTGGTAGGCCTGGTGAGTGAGATCGATTTACTAAATCATATGTTGTTGACGAATCATGTCCATCAGCCGGACGAGACGATTGAGAGTATGGTCAACATCGACGTCCCCATCGTCGGACCAAACACGCGGCTGGAGACACTGATGTCCCTCATTAAGGATCGACCTGCGGTAGTCATCGTCAACCAAAATGATCAGGTCGAGGGAATCTTGACCAAGATCGATATTCTCGACTATCTCTCGTCACAAATTCGCTGATAACAAACCTCTCCATCAAAACGCAAAGGCACACGGCTATCAAATTAGCCGTGCGCCTGCATGGGCAAACCACCCCAAGATTCACTCTCACTCGCTGATATCGACCGCTTCTACACCCTGCTGTTCCTGATAGTCAACCGCCGCGGCCATGAAGGCGTTGAATAACGGATGCGGGTGATTAGGGCGACTCTTGAATTCAGGGTGGAATTGACAGCCAAGCATGAACGGATGGTCCCGCAATTCGACAACCTCGACAAGGCGCCCATTGGGTGATAGGCCACTGAAGACCATTCCGCCTTCCTTGAGCAACTCGCGATAAGTATTATTGAACTCCCAGCGATGGCGATGGCGCTCAGAGATATTTTCCTGTCCATAGGCTTCATAAGCCTTGGTCTCCGGGAGCAGTCGGGCTGGATACGCGCCAAGTCGCATTGTTCCGCCCATATTGGGTAGGTCATATTGGTCGGGCATCAGGCTGATGATGGGATGCTCACAGCCGGCATCAAATTCGGTGCTGTTGGCTTCGTCTGTGCCGAGGATACTACGAGCCAGCTCGATGCACATAACCTGCATACCGAGACATAAACCAAGGTAGGGCACCTTGTTCTCTCTGGCCCATTTAGCGACGCTAATCTTGCCCTCAGCGCCTCGCTCGCCGAAGCCACCCGGAACTACAACTCCGTTGACGCCTTCCAGCTGATCCCAATGTCTGCCTTTCTCCAGGTCGCCCGACTGAATCCATTCGATCTCGACACGCCGATTATTACTAATCCCGGCGTGGTAAAGAGCTTCCCGGACGCTCAAATAAGCGTCGTGTAATTCGACATACTTGCCGACGATCGCCACGCGAATGCCGGGCTTTGGCCGCTTGATCTCATCGACCATCTTCTTCCATTCGCTCAGATCGGGCGCCTTTGGTTGAGTAAGGCCCAGGCGTTCAATGACGAAATCAGCGAGGCGCGTTTGCTCGAGCTCCAGAGGGATATTATACAGGATGTCGCTGGTCACGGCGGGGATGACGGCCTCTCGCGGGACATCGCAGAAGAGCGCTATTTTACTGAGGTGCTCCTCGGCGATGGGGTAATCCGCGCGAGCAATGATCGCATCGGGCTGGATGCCAGGGGTGCGCAAATCACGCACACTATGTTGGGTTGGCTTGGTCTTCAATTCTTGGCTGGCGGCGAGATAAGGGAGATACGTCACATGGACAAAGAAGGTGTTCTCGCGGCCGAGATCGGAGCGCATCTGGCGGAGGGCCTCCAGCAACGAGCGGTTTTCATCATCGCCGACGGTACCGCCGATTTCAACAAGCACCACCTCGGCGCCGCTTGCCTCGGCCACAAGAGAGATACGACGCTTAATTTCATTGGTGACATGTGGAATGACCTGGACCGTGGCGCCCAGGTAGTCGCCCCGTCGCTCGCGGGCCCTGACTTCCTCATCTATCCGGCCAGAAGTTACGTTCGAGGCTTTATTAAGGCTGATGTCGATAAACCGTTCATAATGACCCAGGTCGAGATCGGTCTCGGCGCCGTCATCGGTGACGAATACTTCCCCGTGCTGATATGGTGACATGGTTCCAGCATCGACATTGAGATAGGGGTCAAGCTTCTGCGCGGTCACGGCAAAGCCACGCGCCTTGAGGAGGCGGCCCAGCGCCGCGGCTGTCACTCCCTTACCCACGCCACTGAGCACCCCACCAGTGAAAAATATATATTTGGTCATCGTATCTCCCTAAAAAGAGAGATGGGGCACGTCATCTTGGGTGACGTGCCCCATCCCAATCAGGTACTTATCAAAGTACACTGCATTTTCTTATATCTCGCAGATTACAACGGTACATACCGTCCTCTAACGGAAAAAAGAATAACATTTTTTGATCGCATGGGCAAGCACGTCAGGGAATTCGTCCGCGACAAGAAACGGTGACGAACGATTTGCCCAGTGAAACAGGTTCCATGATAATGCACTCAAACATACTGAAAGATATGAGGACAGGATATGCTTGATTTCACGGACAAGGTTGTGCTTATCACCGGATCATCGCGTGGCATCGGTCGCGTCACAGCTCAATTGTTTGCCGCCCAGGGGGCGAGGGTCGCCGTACATTATCATAGCAATCAGGCTGCGGCCGAAGAAACTCTGCGTTCGCTCGACGGAGAAGGTCATATCATCGTACGGGGAGACATCGCCAAGGCAGATGAAGTGGCAGCGTTGACTGACCATGTAGTAACCCGGTTGGGCCGGATCGACGTGCTGGTCAACAACGCAGCGATCTATGAAGATCACCCACTGGCTGACGTGTCCTACGAAGCGTGGCAGGCGAGTTGGCAAAGAGTCATTGACACCAATGTGCTGGGCGCGGCCAATATGTGCTTTTGTGTCGCCCGGCATATGATCGAACGTGGGGGCGGCCGAATTGTCAACGTCTCCTCACGCGGAGCATTTCGCGGCGAACCAACAGGCCCAGCCTATGGCGCCAGCAAGGCCGCGCTCAATTCCATGAGTCAGTCGCTGGCCAAGTACCTGGCGCCCTATAACATTTCGGTCGCAGTCGTTGCCCCGGGGTTTGTGGAAACAGAGATGGCTCGAGAGGCGCTGACCGGGCAAAGCGGTATCGATATTCGTAGCCAAAGTCCCTTCAATCGGGTCGCACGACCGCAAGAAGTTGCCTATGCTGTGCTGTTCCTGGCTTCTGAAGGGGCAGAGTTTATGACAGGAGCCATCATCGACGTCAACGGGGCATCATACCTGCGGACATGATCTCGACAAGACTCTTTGGCAGAGGCAGCGCTCAGGCCCGTCGCCAGAGAGTCACTAGCGCAACACCTGCGATAACCAACGCCCCGCCGGCAAACCCGAGCATAGACGGGGCTGACTGGAACAATGCGAACGACCAGAGGATAGTCACCACCGGGCTGAGGGTGAGAATGATCGTATGAATGCTCATTGGCATTCGACGCAATGATAAGTAGAAGAGCGAGCGGCTGATGACGACATCCACCGTGGCGGCGAGGGCGGCGAGCAACCAGCCCATAGGCGATGGTCGAACCATCTGGCCGCGAGCCAGTGTAAACAACAGAAGGAAGAAGGCGATCGTGGCGATCCGGAACAAGAAGAAATCGCCAAAGTCGATCCCCTCGCCATGACGCTTGACGATAGCCGTGTGGAGCGCATAGAGGAATGAAGAAATCAGCGCTAACAACGAACCGAAGCGCAGGAAATCACCCGGCTGAAAACTAATGATGACAACCCCGACGACTGCCAGAGCCGCACCGAGCAATTCGGTTGGGCGCAGACGCTCACCCAGCCAAAAAAGACCAAACGCCAACGAGAACAAGACGGCCGCCCTACTTAATAATGAGGCAGTACCGGGATCAATGAAAGCCACTGCGTTGTAATCAATAATGGTCGATGTTGCTACGAGCAGGCCGATGGCAGTATAGAATCGCCAATGATCCAGGAAGGCCCGCCACCGCAGCTTGCCTCGATAAGCTTGAAAAACTCCCACTTGCACCGCAGCGATCCCCAACATCAGAAAGGACGACATCTCCGGCGGGAGGAAAGGCAGCAGCGCCCTGGCAAACACAAAATGAAGGCTATCGACAACGAGTAGAACAGCGAATAAAGCGGGGATAGTGGCGGTAGCGGTCGCCCGCCCGGGCGATTGTGGAGTCATGAGATCGCCACCGGCAGCGATGATTAATCGACTATGCGAATGGCATCGCCGACGGCGATCGTTCCCGGCTGGAGGACTCGCGCATACGCTCGCGCCCACCCCGGATTCGCCTTCGAGGACATGCGCTCGATATTCTGATCGCGGAATGAGTCGCGAATAGTTTGGCAGGGCGTTGTATATTTGGTGATCTCCAGTTCCACAGAAGGACCGATTTTCAATCGCACGCCCGCCTCTACCAGAGACCAATCCAGCCCGGCGGTGGTGATGTTCTCGCCTGTCGAACCTACAAAGATCGGATGGCCCTCAACCTGAAGCGCCCGGATCAATTCCAGCGAATAAAGGCAAATGGCTTTATCCGGGCCGCCATGGTTGACTTTGTTATTGTGGTCGTCACCGACGATCCCCAACGTATTGACCTCGGCCGAACGCAGCGGCAGCTTGGGCACGCCGCCACCGGACGCATTGATCTGAAAAACCTGAGCAAATTGAAGAGGTTTGTCGAGCATAATCAAATTCCAGGCCGGAAGTGTAACCGGAGGTGTGAAACGAGTCAAAACGTCGCGATATGTTTTGATCCATAGGGTCAGAGGTTCCTGAGAAGCCAGCCATTTCTCATGAGCCACCCAGCTTATCCACGTACAATCGTGCTTGTGATTTCGTTATTGCGCAAAGGCTGCTTGAATCTATTAGCTATCGTTGTGATCGTTGTCGCCGTACCGTTGATCTGGCGTGTCGTCGTCAAGGTGTATTTCCACAGCGCCATTTACGACCAGACCAACGTACCAGAAAAACCCGTGGCGCTGGTGTTTGGGGCGGCCGTATACGAGCATGGCCGATTAAGCCCGATCCTCCGCGACCGAGTAGATACAGCCGTGAGCCTCTATCAAGAGGGCATTGTCGACCGCATCATCATGAGTGGTGACAACCGCGCGTCCAACTATGACGAACCCGGGGCAATGGTAAGTTACGCCATCGAGAAAGGCGTTGATCCAGACGATATCACCGCCGACCGCGCCGGACAGCGAACTTACGACACGTGCTATCGAGCAAACTATGTGTTCAAGATCAACCAGGCCATACTGGTCACCCAGGCTTTCCATCTCCCTCGGGCGCTCATGACTTGTCAGGGGCTTGGGATCGATGCCGTTGGGGTTATTGCCGACCAACGCTCCTACCGTGGTGCGACCTGGTACGAGGTTCGGGAAACCGCGGCGACGTTCATCGCGGCCCTGGATGTAGCACGGCGCAAGCCACCGCCGATAGTGGGAGCGATCGAAGTGCTCAATAGTCAGCCGTCGACACAATTAGTCGGGGGAGATTAACCTCAGCTGTATAAGCTTCTGAGGAGGGCATCGGCCGCTGCCCACCCTGATAGCACCGCCCCTTCCACACGCGGCCCATTAAAGGCGTCACCGGCCAAGAGCAATGGAGCCGGAGCCTCCAACATCAGGTAACGCGCCGGGTACAGACCCAGAGGGATGGCATTGGGCCAGCGTTTCAACGTGATTGGATGCAATTGCGCCCCGGGAGCTAGCCATGGCTCGAGCTCGGTCGCCATCCAGGTCAAAACCTCCGTATCCGCCTCTCCCCAGCGAGCAGCGCTGGTTTCCGGGTTAACCTGGATGGTTAAGGTAGCGTGCCCGCTCGCGAATAATCCTTTTCGTCGATTATCCGCTATCCATGATATCGAGTGGTCGGGGCGCTGGAGCGCGCCCGGTTCGGGCAAGGTCGTCTCGCCATCAACTGTAAAAACTCCGCACAGGCACGCGCCATAGCGAATGTCGTCCAGAATAGCCCGCTGCTCATCAGGGATGGCCACGCCACCCGCCCGCAACAAAGCCAGCGACTGAGGTACAGGCGGAGTGAGAATGAGAGAGCGGCCGGCGATCCGTCGTCCCTCCGTGGTCGCTGCAATCCAGCCCCCATCGTCCACTGAAATCACGTCGAGTTGTGTAGAGAAACGGACGGGCAGTCCGGCCGAGAGCTCGCGCGCCAATGCGGCAAACCCCTCGGCGGCGATGTAACGAGGATGGCCGTCCGGCTGACTCTCAAGCGATAGCCCATCGGACCAACCGCGCGACCATTCGACTACCCAGCCCATAGCCAGCCACTGTTCGACAACGGCCTGAAACTCAGGCGTACGGACCGTGAAGAATTGTGCCCCGATATCTGCCCGATCAGAACCAGCCTGCCACGTCGCCAGACGGCCTCCCGCGACAGATTCACGCTCAACAATAGATACATGCAGGCCCTCGTCAACAAGCCGGCGGGCAGCCATCAGTCCAGACAGCCCCGCACCGACGATAATCGTATCGAATCGCTCTACGGCCATGCGCATCAACTGTTACCACGCCGGCGCGCGACCAATACTACCAAGGCAAGGCTGAGGACAAGAGCGACGCCAATAAATAGCCAGGACAGATACGGCCCGCTACTCCGTGACGCTGCCGATGAATCATCATGGATCGGAGTGGCCTCATCCAGATTCTCGGCAATGGCGATGGTAGCAGGGGTAGGCGGTGTCGAGGTTGCAGTTGACGTAGGAGTCATTGTAGCTGTTGATGCGGGAACGGGCGTCTCGGAAGGAATCTGCGTGGCTGTTGGGGTCAGCGTCCAGGCAACCTGGGTTGCCAGTTCAGCTTCAAATGTGGCTTGCTCAGCGGGGCTGGTTGTCACCCCACCCGACGGCGTAGGCGTTGCTGTGGCTAAAACAGCCGTCTGAGGGTTGATACGCTCGATAGCTTCCACATCCACTCCCCCGTTTGTCTTTTCAACAAGGAACACCGGTGGCCCACCAATATCACAAGCAGGGGTACAGCGAGCGCCACTTAGTCGAATATGATAATACCCGTCGACTGCCTCGATTGGGTGCCCTTGCCCCAGAGCCGACACAAGTAAACCCTCGTCAGCCAGGGCAGGAACGCGCAAGATCAAGTCGGAAGAGTTACGTGCCCAGAGGATACGAGTGACGCCTTCCGGCCGCTGAAATGCGAACGCGTAGAAATCTCGCTCCTGCTGGCGACCAACAGGAAAAGTGAAGCCGTTCAAATAATGGATGGTCGTCCGATAGGCGTAGAAGGCTGGACGGCGGCTGCCGTCGGGCCGGAGGATGCCAAACGACTCGCCGCCCTCCGGTAAGAGAATATCCAGTAATTTATAAACCCCGATGCTGGCGCTGCCCGCTCCAAACCCCAGGGCATGAGCCTGAACGATGTACCATGCCTGTTGCTCCAGATCCACCTGGAAGTTCGGCCGGACGACAGGCCACAACGGATCGAGATTAGGCGAGGCGTTCGTCTCATTGATCCAGACGGGCTTATCCAATCCATATCGCTTCTGGATTGCCCGCGTCTTCTCGACCAGTTCTTCAACTGTCTCCACTCGAAAGTAGATGTGCAGGGTGATCGTGTCGAAGAAATAGCCGTTGGCTGCCCCCTCTGGATCGGCGGTGGCAACTTTCAGAAACTTATCGAGCCAATCGGTATCATGCCAATAAGACCAACCGGCCAGGTGAATAACAGCCTCCGGATCACGCGCTTTGGCCACCTGGTAGGCTACCTTCAGCAGTTGGTAGTAGTCACGGGTTGACCCGCTGAACTCATGGCCATATACACCGGCTTCTATCTCGGGTTCGTTCCAGACGATCCAGTGATGGACGCCGAGAGGCGCATAATAATCGACGACTTTGCCGACATAGCCAGCCCACAGGTTATCGGGGTCATCGATTGGCAAGTAGAGACCGCGAGGCGCGCCTGAGAACGGTTCTGCATCTGTGGCCCAGGGAGGTGTATTCTTAAGCAATCCCATAACGACACGATCGCCGTCACGAGCGTCGCGAAGCCATTCTTCAAGCACGTGAAGGGTGTTCCAATCGTCAGGGCCGGTGGGTTGAATCTCATTCCAGTAAAACAGGATACGATCCCAACCAACACCCAGCTCATTGGCATCGTCAGGCCGCCAAAAAGCCTCAACAATACCAAACCTGAGGTCATTCAATTCAGCACTCTCAGCTGATTCTCGTGGCTGCTCAGGTTCTCCCTGCGCCAAGGTATTCGCTACTGGTTGGGTTAACAATAGCAACGCCCACCCAGCCAACAATATCATCGTTCGCAGCTTCATTCTTTCGTTCATAGCAAAGGAAAGGCTCCCAGGATGCAGGAGTAGGAAGGCATGATTATAATGGATGCTGGCTCACTTCTCCAACATGAACGACTTAACGACACCCTCTCCCCTAATCTTGCGGCCGGCCCAGGAAGAAGTTCTAGCCTATCGCGGCGGTCGTATGGCAGTCAGCGCTGTGCCAGGCAGCGGCAAGACTTTCACGCTATCCTTATTGGCAGCCAGGCTGATCGGTGATGGTCGTGTCGATCTTGCCAGTGATCAGCAAGTGTTGATTGTCACATTCCTCAATACAAGCGTCGATACCTTCCGGGCGCGCATCCGCAAACGGCTGCTGGAGACGGGACTGTCTGATGCCGGCTATGATGTACGCACGCTCCATAGCTTGTCTTTGGAGATCGTACGCTGGGCAGGCGAGACACCGGGAGATGAGTTAATCGTTCTCGACGAAACACAGAGCCGTCAAACACTTGAAGCAAGCGTCGATGGCTGGATTAATGACAATACGCACTTATGGGAAGCGTTCCTGCCCGAGTCTAATCGTGAATATAGTCCACAGATGATCGCGGGATGGCGCAATACCACGGTCAATATGGCCGCAGCGTTCATCCGCGCGGCCAAGAACGATCGCTTTGGTCCGGAGGCAATCCTGATGTCAATCCGGGATCAGTATGACTCGCCAACAAAAGAGGAAGAGACAAATGTCGCTCGTTCGCCTCTCATGTATATGCTGGCCGGCATTTACGGGCGCTATCAGGCGGGGCTGGCACGGCAGGGCGGCCTCGATTATGACGATCTCATTTGGCGCGCGGCCGACTTGCTCGATCACCGGCCGGATCTGGTCAACGGCCTGCAAAATCGCTGGCCGTTCGTGCTGGAAGACGAAGCGCAAGACAGCATCCCGCTGCAAGAAATATTACTGGATCGATTGATCGGTCCCGATGGGAACTGGGTCCGCGTGGGCGATCCAAACCAGGCGATCACCAGTACGTTTACGGCCGCCCACCCGCGCTTCTTTTCCAAGTTCATCGACCGGCCGGACGTAACGGCGAAGACCCTGCCCAACAGCGGCCGCTCGGCCCCGCTCATTATCGGCGCGGCCAACGCCATTCTCAATTGGACTATCGATAACCACCCTGTGCCCGAGGTGCGGCAGGATGCGTTCCGGCGACAGGATATATTGCCCACGCCTCCAGGTGACGCTCAACCGAATCCACTAGACAGCGAAGCGGACATGCGCATACGGGTCTACCGCCACCGTGAAGATGAAGAGTTGCCGGCTGTGGCGCAACTGGCGATGGAATATGTGCGACGACATCCTCAACATACAATCGCTATCCTGGTCCCTACCCATCAGATGGGATATATCATTGCCCAGCATCTGGACAAGTTCAAAGCGGATTATGATAACCTGTTGCGAGGCAGCAGTCGGGAGCGCGAGGTAGCTGCAGCGATCCATGCCGTTCTGTCCGTGCTGGCCAATCCGTTAGACACCAAGGCGCTGCAGGCAACTTACAATGCCCTTCCGGAATTGGGCGTGATGGAATCCAGCAGTGAAGAAGAGGCAGAAGATGCCTCTCGCTTCCAGGTCCTGTTGCGCAGTATTTATCAGCCCGAATCGATCCTCTTCCCCAAAGAAGGCGAGTCCATCGATGACAACCTGCCAACGGGGGTGGCCACAGAGGATAGCATCAATCGCCTGGAGCAATTGGCCGACTTCCTGAGAAGTAGCTTCGATCTGCGCACGTTGCCTATCGATGACATGGTCCTGGCGTTGGCTGACAGGTTATTCACAGGCCAGGATGGCCAGGAGCGGGATCTCGCCATCGCCTACCAAATCGCTGCGCTCATGCGGCAATGGCGAGAGGCGCAGCCGGATTGGCGGCTACCTGAATTGGTGATCCAACTGCAATCGGTAGCGGCCGGGCGACGGACGCTCAGTACCATGCGTGACGATTCAGGCTATGAACCAAAAGCCGGGCGGATCACCCTGGCAACTCAGCACAGCGGCAAAGGGCTGGAGTGGGATGCGGTTTTTCTGGTTGGTATCGACGGCCAGTGGATCCCCAGCAGCCTGGAATCATACTTCATGGGCGTCAATAATTTATTGGGTGGCGACCCCAACGCAGAGGCAACAGCCCAACTCTCCTACTTGATGCACGGCGAGGCCGGTATTTACCCCGGCCGGACGGCAACTGAATCAGCACATATAGAGGTCATTTGTGAACGGCTGAGATTACTTTATGTAGGGGTAACACGAGCGCGTCGCTTCCTGCAGATCAGTCGCAGTCGAGCCACACGCAGCCGGAACCGCGAACAAGAGGCCGAACCGGCAACCGTGATGGGAGTGCTCTATCGCTACCTGCAGGAACGTCGCCCCGATGACGGAGGCAATCCGTAACCCAACTGTTTTCAGCCTTCAGAACTGTGCCCACAGCCGTGGGTCCAATGATAGCCGTTATGGGCGATCAACCGATCGGCTTCGCTTGGCCCCCACGTGCCTGATTCGTAGAAGTATAGCGGCGGAGCGTTCGGTGATTCCCATCCCTGGATAATCGGATCAACCAATCGCCAGGACAGCTCGATAGCGTCACTTCGGGTGAAGAGTGAGGCATCGCCCTTGATCACATCCAGCAGCAAACGCTCATAAGCCTCAGGGATAGATTGGGCGCCAAACGTGTCTTGATAGTGGAAAAGCATCTCGACTGAACGCATCTCGGCCGCCGTATCTGGTACTTTGGCCTGGAAGGAAAAGTGGATGCCTTCGTCAGGCTGAATACAAATGGACAGGCGGTTGGGCGCGGGTTTGCTGCCAGGCTTCATGGGGAACATGACATGAGGCGGGCGCTTGAAGAAAATAGAGATCTCCGTATCCTTGGCCGCCAGAGCCTTGCCCGAACGCATATAGAAAGGCACACCTTGCCAGCGCCAATTATCGACATAAAAGCGGATGGCGGCATAAGTAGGCGTAATGGAACCGGGCGCGACGCCTTTAGTGTCCCGATACTGCCGGTATTGACCGCGTACAGTGCTTTCTCCTACGTCCTCAGGCTTGATCGGGCGTATAGCGCTAAATACTTTAGCCTTCTCGTTACGGATCGCCTCCGCATCAAATGATGAAGGGGGTTCAGCAGCCACCAACGAAAACAACTGCATCATATGATTCTGCATCATATCGCGCACGACCCCCACAGAATCGTAGAAGTTCGCCCGCTGGCTGACATCGACCGTCTCGGCAACCGTGATCTGAACGTGGTCGATATAATTTCGATTCCACACCGGCTCATACAGCGAGTTGGCAAAGCGAAAGACGAGGAGGTTTTGGACTGTTTCCTTGCCCAGATAGTGATCAATACGATAGATCTGGGATTCATCCAGGACCTGATGTATGGCCTGATTAAGCGCCTGAGCAGAAGCCAGGTCATGGCCAAACGGTTTCTCAATGACAACCCGCCGCCAGCCTGCATCAGGGGTCATCTCCTGGACCATACCAGCCACGCCCAGGTTGGCGATAGCCTTCTCATATAGCTGAGGCCCGATGGCGAGATAATAGATTCGATTGCCCGGCTCCCCCTTCTCAAGTTCACGAAGAGCCTCATCTATCGTTTGCATCTCTTCGGGCGCGGTCAAGTCGCCCTGAAAATATTCGATGAGCGGGGCAAAATTCTGCCAGGTATCTGGGTCGTAAGTGGATTTGGCAAACTCCTTTACGCCAGACTCCACGTAGCTACGGAAAGCCTCATTGGTATATTCGCTACGGGCCACGCCGACTATTCGGAATCTCTCCGGCAGCCTGCCCTTGCGGAATAGATCGTAGAGGGATGGAATAAGCTTGCGGTGCGTTAGATCGCCGGAAGCCCCAAAAATAACAATCGTATGCATTTCACTCATCGGAGTTCGCCTCATTTATAATGACATTCATATCATTATAAATAATTTAACCACTATTTACCGCCTGTCAAAAGGGGAAAGTGGGAAGGATCATATCCGCCCGGCCACTACACGATCTGAATAGCCGCGCGAGAATTATCCTTGATGAAAGGCATCCAGCACATCGGCCACGAGATCGTAGCGCCCAAATGCAGGCATAAAGTAGTAGCCGTGCACGTAGGGCCGCAACGCCTGAGCGATCTCGCGAGCGATCTCAACTCCTTCGGCCTGAGGTGACTCGGCCAAACGCATCCTCTCTCGTTGCTCTTCAGGAATGGAGATACCCGGCACTTCATTGTGCAGGAAATCGGCGTTGCGAACGTTATAGAGCGGTTTAATGCCTGCCAGGATGGGGGGGGGAGGCTCGCCATAAGCCCGTTCATAGGCCGCCAGGAAGTCGATCGCCTTCTGCGGATCAAACACCGGCTGGGTAATGGCGAAATCCGCGCCATGCTCGACTTTTTTACGCAGTAGCTTCAATTCCGCCTCAATATTCTTGGGAGTCAAGCTCAACGCGCAACCGACTACGAAGGAGGTGGGTTGGTCGATGGATTGACCGGCTTTGTCCAGGCCCTGATTGAATTGTTTTTTGATCAATTCGATCAGGCCAGACGGCACAATATCATAGGAATCGGTCGCCTCCGGAAAATCACCAATGCGCGTCGGATCGCCCATGGCGACAAACAGATTGCGAATCCCCATGGCGTGGGCGGCGAGGAGATCGCCCTGGATGCGAAGCAGGTTGCGGCCGCGCGTCGGGAAGTGCAATACCGTCTCCAGGCCGATTTCTCTCTGGACCAGATAGGCGGCCGCCCAGGCGCTCATACGCATGCGGGCCAGCGGGCTATCAGCGATATTGAGAAAAGTGGCCCCAGCCTCATGGAGCATACGCGCCCCAGCCAACAAGCGCTCAGGAGCAACCCCTTTAGGGGGGTTCATCTCGACCGTCAAGATGAGCTGCCTTTGTTCCAGATGCTGCGCCAGGCGAGTCGGCCGTTCGCTAACGGCAACCGTGGCCTTGCCCGGGCGACGTACAAAACGAACTTCAGAAACGGTATAAGGGCTATCTCCGGGCGTATCAATCGCCCGGCGCATAGCCTGGATATGCGCTGCGGTCGTCCCACAGCATCCACCGACCAGATTAACCCCGGCTTCGATAAACGCGCGAGCGTAACCGCCAAAATAATCAGGCGTCGCTGGATAGGCGACCCGGCCGCCTCCCATCTGCTCCGGCCAGCCCGCATTGGGCGAAGCCGAGACCGGCATCTCCGGAGCCAGTTGCCGCACGATATTCACGAGTCGCAGAACCTGAGCCGGCCCGCCCGAACAATTAATGCCCACGGCATCGACATCGAGTTTCGCCAAATGAGTAGCAATAGCATCGGGCGGATAACCAAGGATTGTCTTGTCATCTCGCGTGAAGGTCATCTCAACGATAATGGGAATATCCGCGCTAAGTGAGCGGGCGGCCGAGACAGCGGCTTCGATCTCTTTAATATCAGACATAGTCTCGATAATGAGTAGATCGACCCCTTGTGGTTCGGCCATGATCAGGGCCTTGATCTGTTCCGTGAAAGCCTCGGCCGCTTCGGCAAAAGTTACTCGACCAAGCGGAGCGAGACGTACGCCTAGCGGGCCGATGGAACCGGCCAACAGAGTCCCTTTTTGAGCGTCGTTGATAACGCGCCGAGCAATGGTAACAGCCGCGCGATTGACCTTATCTACTTGACTCTGCAGGCCGAACTCAGCCAGTTTAAAATAATTGGCTCCAAAAGAATTAGTCTCTATGAGGTCAGAGCCTGCGTCGATATAGGACTGATGAATTTCGGCCACCAGGGCGGGGTTGCTGAGATTGACGGAATCGAACGATTGATCGATGCCCACGCCGCGATCGTGGAGGACCGTGCCAAAGGCTCCATCCATCAGGATCGGCCCTTGTCCCAAACGCTCTTTGAACCAACTGCGGTTGATCAGATTATTGCTCATTATCGGCATTGACCTTACCTATGATCACGAATTATAGCGAGCGATCTTAAGAACCTTCTGAAGTTCGCCCCGGCGGACTTCCGATATACCTACCGGTAAGCCAGCGGCCGATCAATTGCCGAATAAGTCATGAATCATGGGCAGAGCCATATCGCTATTGAGCAACAACACAGAAGCGCCACCAGGTGTGCGAAAGCTGGTCACGTAATCCTGGTCGATCACCGCATTGCGTATATTCCCGGAAGGGATATCACCGACGGTCTTGGCCAGGCGCACGATCTGCTCCAGGCTGAGATCTGTACGGATACCACCCTCTACTTCGCGGTAGAGCGAGGGCGCGCGCGATAGCAACCCAACCAACCCCAAGCTCATCGCCTTGCCGCGGGCCGCAAACAAAATTTGTTGCTGGCGATAGGCGCGATTGAAGTCACTGTCGGCGTGGCGCGTGCGAGCGTACTTCAGGGCCAGTTCCCCATCGAAGTGGTTCATCCCCGCCGGAATATAGAGGGGATCGTAGCCGTAGTTCATATCCGGATACATGGAGTCGTTGATATCATAGGGGACCTGGACGTCAATGCCCCCCAGGATATCAATGGTACGAGTAAACGCTCCAAAATCGATCAGGACAAAATGATGGATCGGGATATTCAAATTGTATGAGATGGTTTGCATGGCTAGCGCCGCGCCATCGAGGTAATCGCCTTCGCGTGATCCATAGACGAGCGCGGTGTTGATCCGATCCTGACCATAGCCGGGAATCTGGACATATAGGTCGCGCGGAATGGACAAGACGGAGGCTGAATCATCTATCGGGTTGATGGAAATCACCATCATCGAATCGGTCCGGGAAATAAATGCCTCTCCTGGCCGGCGATCGATGCCAAGCAAAAGGATATTAACGCGGTCCTTTCCATCCCAGGCCGCCAACGTTGGTACCGGGGTCGGTGTAGGTTCAGTGACGCCTTCAGTAATCGGAACCGGAGCCAATCCGCCGCCTGGAGATAACTCCTCACCCTGCCCGCCAACGCCCTCGGCCGCCCTGGCAGGCTGGCTAAGAAGGTGTTGTACCGTAAGGTAGGCAAAGAACATGACGGTGATGGCCGATATGACAAAGGCCACGGATAGCAACGCGCTAAGCCAGCCTGGTAAAATAGACTGTCTATTCAACTTGACACTCCAATCCTATCGAAAACTTTCATCTAATAATGACAACAATATTATAGTCATTTGACGCCTATCATGGCGCGTCTGTTCCCGTCGGGTAACCTCTGATTATGCTACTTCTCATACGGAAATTTTTATGATAAAATTGATATTTATTAACAAATCTCATTGACGAGACAATGTTTATCGGGTAGATTCATGGTCATCGGGCGCCCTGCCCCATGACGCAAGTTTAGTTTAGGCAAGTTAACCTCATGGCTTTTGATCGTTTTGGCCGTAATATTAATTACCTCCGGATTTCACTCACCGACCGCTGTAATCTTCGATGCATTTACTGCATGCCCGAAGACATGACCTTTCGCCCACGCAGTGAATTGCTTCAGGATGACGAGATCTTGCGGCTGGTACGACTATTTACCAAGATCGGATTTCGTAAGTTCCGTCTAACCGGTGGTGAGCCTACTGTACGAGCGAATCTCGTTGAGATCGTGCAGAGTATGTCCGCAACGCCCGGTGTGGACATGATCGCTATGACGACAAACGGCGTCTTGCTGGATCGGATGGCCGGCCCACTGGCCGAAGCGGGAATGCGCCGGGTCAATATCAGTATCGACACCCTCGACGCCGACAAGTTCAAGAAAATGACTCGCTGGGGCAAGGTTGAAGACGTGTGGCGAGGTATCCATGCCGCAGAGAAAGCCGGGCTGGAGATCAAGCTCAATGCCGTGGTCGTCCGAAACTATAACGATCAGGAAGACCTCGTCGATCTGGCTCGACTGACCTTGTACCAGCCTTGGCAGATCCGATTCATTGAGATGATGCCGCTAGGCGATGTGTCTGACTTCCAGCTGGCCGGCTCCGTCACTGAGCCTGAAATGGTCAAAACAATCGAACACGCTCTCGGGCCATTGACACCAGTAAATAACGGCGAGTTGGATGGCGAAGCGCGCCTGATGAGTCTCGAAGGCGCACGGGGGCGGATCGGGTTCATTAGCTCTGTCAGCCACCCCTTCTGCGCCAGCTGTAACCGAACCCGTCTGACGGCCGACGGTCGGTTGCGGCTCTGCTTGCTACGCGAAAAAGAAGTCGACCTGATGACACCTCTCCGATCAGGGGCCACCGATGACGAGATGATGGACATCCTCAAGGAAGGAATCTGGTGGAAGCCCTGGGGTCATCAACTAGACCAGGACGTTATCCCGCTCAACCGCGTGATGTCCGAGATCGGCGGTTAATTCCCGCGACCGTTATCGGCCGGGATTGCCGACGGCCGAGGGCGGAGCAAAGCGGCCGAGCGGCGCGTCTTCCAGGCCCCAGCTATCCTGGATCAGGTAGAGAGGTCTGCCCTTGACTTCATCATAGATTCGGCCGAGGTACTCACCGATAATGCCCAGGCTGATGAGTTGAACGCTGCCCAGAAATAGAACGACAACCAGCGTCGTAGCCTGCCCCAATAACGGCTCATGTGGAGCCAAAAGACGAATCAGAATCACTGCCAGGATCGCGATGACGCTGAGGGCAGCGGTGATGAAACCCATAATCGTCGCTAGCTGCAGCGGGAAGTAAGAGAAGCTGGTGATAGCATCGAGGGCAAAAGGCAGCATTTTCTTCACGCTGGTGAACTTGGCATCGCCGGCATAGCGTGCTTCCCGGTGATACGTCACGCCGATCTGGCGGAATCCAATCCAGGGAACCATGCCGCGCAAGAAGCGATTGCGCTCATTCATACCACGCAACGAACTGATGACCCGGCGGTCCATGAGGCGAAAATCGCCTGTATCGAGGGGGATATCGATGCTGGTTATGCGATGAATAAGACGATAGAAGATCTTGGCCGTAGCCAGCTTGAACCATGTCTCGCCTTCACGGCTGCTTCTCACGCCGTAAACCACATCGTAGCCTGCGCGCCATTGCTCGAGCATCGCCGGATAAACCTCAGGAGGGTCCTGAAGATCGGCGTCGGTCAGGATCACCGCATCCCCCCTGGCGAAATCAAGTCCAGCTGTCGCGGCGATTTGGAAGCCAAAATTACGAGAGAAGCTGATGCCTTTGACTCGCGGATCCTGTTCATGCAGCCGGGCAATAACCGCGGCTGAATTATCCCGGCTTCCATCGTTAACGAGTACAAGCTCCCACATCTCCCCCGCGCCGTCCAGCACCGCCTTGACGCGTTCGTAAAGTGCGTCCAGAACAGCGTCCTCATTATAGACCGGCGCAACAACTGAGATTAAGTCTTTACGATCTTCCACCCGTCACCTAAACTTCCAGATTAACAATCAGACCAACATGGTCAGAAGGATATAATTTATCATCATCAACAGCCGCTTTATCAGCAAAGATAGAGGCGGCTGTCACGCGATGCACCGCAGGTGAGATGAATACATAATCGAGACACGCCGCTGAGACAGGCTGCGGTTGCAGCAGGTTAGTCGGATATGTCGCCAATGGATCGCGCCCATGAGCTTCAGCATAGGCAGAACGATATGATTGGCGCATCAGAGCGATCGCATATCCAGTCGAAGGCTCATTGAAGTCTCCAGCAACCACTTGCAACGGTACCCGGCGTTTCTCATTAAGTCGGCCGACCAGGTTCATCACCTGCTCATGCCGGGTTTGCCCACCGCTCCCACCATGATGCAGGCGAACCGATACAAAGTCAAGCGACTGACGCCGAGAACCAGCAGCGCCCGCCGGCAATTCGATATTGACCCTGAGCGCCATCTGGCCACCATACCCCAATGGTACCGCTTCGTGGTAAATAACAGGCATACGCGTCATGATGCCCACGGCCTCGAAAAAATGACGAGGATGGGTGTAGCGGGCCTGGATGATACGATAAGGTCGCCGTGAGTCGCCGGTCAGTCGGATATTAACCTGACGCGCCAACCATGCTCCTTGGCTAATCGGCAGGCTGATCTCTTGCAAGGCAACGATATCCGGCAAGGCGTCCACCAGTTGACCAACCAGAAGATGCCGGCGCGCCGGCCACCGGTTGGCTCGACCACGGAGATTAAGGGTGACCGCTGTAAAACCATACATGAAACACAAATGCCGCTATAGTCACCGGTAAAACGATCTACTCTAGCGAGAACTCAGTCTCTCCCGCTGGAACGGCCGCCTGGACGACGTCTTGGCCTTGGTAAACCGTGAAAGTGAACGGAAGATCGGAGCGTATCCGGACGGTCTCGGCGTCGCCAACCAGATCGAGAACTCCCTCATTCCCAAGCGGCAGATTCTTGACACCGTAAGGCTGCTCGCGCTCGAGAAACCGCCGCCAGGTTACCTGTCGCAACGGCCAATCGATAAAAATGCCCAGGATGTCTTCGAGGATCATGGCAATAACGGCCGATGGCGTCTTGCCGGTCTGATCAACTGCAGCAGGCTCCGCAGGCCCCAAAGCTTCCGGCAGGTAACTCTCCCAAAAGTGGTGCGTCTCTTCAAACACCTGACTAACGGTATCGACATGATTAAGCGCCAATTCATGGGCAAGCGAATGATGGCCGGTGCTCTTCAAGCCGCGCAGGGTCATGTAGGTCAACGATGGCCATACGCCCCCTCGCCAACCACCGTCAGTCTGCCCGTCGTAAGCCTCGCTATCAGCTGCCATGCTGGGTAGAACATGCTTGGCCCGAAACGAGTCTGTGTCCCGGAGATGCTGGACAAACGCCGTGAGGCGCTCCTTGGGCACGAGTTGGCCATCCAGTAGGGTCCAATAAGCTGCCAGGCTTTCGACCTCACTGAATTGGCCATGCGGGCCAACGTCTTGATAGAAAGCAAGGTCACGGTTCCACATCTCCGCATTAATCGCGCGCTGCAAGATCTCGCGCTCGGCGACGATCTCCTCGGCCAACTTCTGCTCACCTAACAGAATCGCCATCCTTTCCAGTAGCGAACAATCAAGAGAAGCCTGGGCGCTGGCGTCGATCCAGGCCCAATGTCGGTGATGATATTGGCCATCAGGCACGCGCGCCTGATTAATCAGCGTGGAAGCGTAGCCGGTGGTCCAATAGAGGCCATTTGGCCAGGTACGGTTTGCCCGACACCAGCGATGATAGGCATATAGAGGCCAGAAAACCTCAGCGACGCGCTCCTTATCCCCTGTCAGCCGAAAATGACGCCATTCAGCGAAAGCCAGAAGATTCGGGCCTGTGCTGTTTGGGTCAAACGGGTAGAACAAGTCCGCGCCTGCCTCCGAATCCAGTTCACGACAGATAAAGCCATCATCATGTTGGGCAGCATAAAAGTTGTCGAGAAAGTCAATGAGGCTAAAAGGGCCGGGAACATAACCTGACAGCTGCGTAACCAACGTAGCAGTCGCTATTTCGATATTGCCATCAGGCTTGGGCAGAGTGAAGCCGGCGACCAAGGAGGAATCCTCGCGAGGGAAACGGAAACGGCCCCAAAGATACTCCCAAGCTGCCCAATACATTCTTTCCCAGCAGGGGTCTTCGGGGAACACCGGAATGGGCAGGCGAGGGCGAACTTCATCAAAATCAGGAATTCGACTCTGGATCCGACTGCGGTGCCGGTAACGATTCTGCTCGACTAACGGCTCAGCCGGAGACAACGACCGTCGCGTCATTTGAGCACCCTTTTTTAAAATCAACCCGGCCGGAGTTATTTCCGGCCGGGTGTTCAATGATAGGTTAGGGGAGGATTTCTTCGATAGTAATCGTCGAAATCAGATCGCCAGCAGGGGCGTTAGGATTGCGCTGCGGATCGCGGGGCGTGATGCCCTCGACAATATCCATTCCCTCGATGACCTTGCCGAAGATCGTATATGATCCATCCAACTGGCTCACATCGCCATAAGTGATATACCACTGGCTGCCATTGGTATTGGGGCCGGCATTAGCCATGGCGACCACGCCTTTAGCGTTGTGCGATAGACTCTTATCAATCTCGTTGGGAATATAGTAACCAGGACCACCGCGGCCGGTACCGCTGGGATCGCCGGTTTGGGCGACAAAGCCGGGGATAACGCGGTGGAAGGTCACATTATCAAACCAGCCGTTACGAGCCAGGAAAACGAAGCTGTTAACCGTCTGCGGCGCAGATTTCGGCAGCAGTTCGATGGTGAATGTCTTACCGGAAGCCATCTCGACGTGGGCGAGGTATCGTGCGTCCATATTGATGATCATTTCCGGCGCGGTTTTATATTGGCGGGAAGCCAGATCTTTCATAGCTTTTTCCTCATTTATGAAATTCCCCCAAGTTTCCAGATCTCGGGGCAGGCCTTCACCCGGGACGGGCCGGCCGTTGACGATAGCCGATGGCGTGCCCGGTAACCCGAGGTTAATAGCCTCGCGCTCCAGGCTGGACACGTAATCAGCATAAGTTCCATTATCCAATTCAGCGGTGAAACGGTCGACATCAAGACCTAGCTCGCCTGCCAGGCCGATGAAGAAGTCGCGCGCGGCAGCCGCATCCAGGGGGCTCCACTTCGCCTGACGTTCAAACAGTAAGTCATGATATTCCCAGAACTTACCCTGGGCGCCGGCAGCCTCAGCCGCTTCTGCCGATTTGTGAGCATTAGGGTGGATGCTCGTCAGAGGGAAGTAACGGAAGACGACCTGTACGTCATCGGGATAGGCGGCGGCTAATTCATGCAAAACCGGAGCAAATCCGGCGCAGCCCGGACATTGAAAATCAGCGTATTCGATGATCGTCACCGCCGGATCCGTCACTTGGGTGAGTTTCCAGTCGCGACCTCGGATCAACGCCGGATCACCGGAGGCCAGATCGCTGGATGCGAGCATATCATCGACCGATGATTCAGTCGCGGCAGGCGCTGCGTCCTGGCTAATGGGGGCAGATTGGGTCGCCTTCGTTGAAGGCCCCTCAACAACTCCTTGCTCCTCCAACATCGATTTATTGGAATTACCGCAAGCTGTGGTAATCAGCAATAGAAGCGTGAGGAACAGTCCAAGTCTTTTCATAGAGCGATGCTCCTGACACATTGGATTAAAGTCAAGACCGGCAGGCTGGCAAACACTACTCGCCAGCCTGCTGGCTCATCTTTCTAAAATTAGCGGCGCGGGGGACGGCCACCACGGTCGCCACCACCACGACGATCACCGCCGCCACCGCGACGGTCGCCATTACCACCACGCGGTCCACCGCCGCCCTTGCGAACAGCATCCTGAGCGCGGGCCTCTTCCAGCGTCCAGCCCTCGAGGACAGCGCGCCGGGATAGGCGAATCTTGCCCTCGCTGCTGACGTCAGTGACCATGACCATGATTTCATCGCCCATCTGCACCGCATCCTCAACACGCTGCAGATGCTCCGAAGCGAGTTGGGAGATATGGACCATACCATCCTGGCCGGGCGCCAGTTCGACAAACACGCCGAAATCGGTTAGACGGACGACCTTGCCGGTGAAAATCTCGCCCAGATCGGGATCATGAGTCAACATATGGATGCGGTCGAGCGCCGCCTCGGCCTTCAAACCATCGACGCCGGCCACAAAGACCGTGCCGTCCTCTTGAATGTCGACTGAAACCTCGAACTCCTCCTCCAATCCACGAATCGTCGCGCCACCCTTACCGATGACCGCGCCGATCTTCTCGGGATCGATCTTGATGGTCAACATGCGCGGAGCGTAGCGGCTGAGTTCTTGGCGCGGGGCAGAGATGGTCTGCAGCATCGAATCCAGGATCTCCATGCGGCCAACACGAGCTTGCTCCAACGCTTCCTTCATGATGTCCATGTTGAGGCCGCTTATTTTGATGTCCATCTGCAAGGCAGTAATGCCTTCACTGCTGCCGGCGACTTTGAAGTCCATGTCGCCCAGATGATCTTCCATACCCTGGATATCGGTCAGGACGGCATACTTATTGCCGTCAGTCACGAGACCCATAGCTACGCCACCGACCGGCCGCTTGATCGGCACGCCGGCGTCCATCAGGGCCAGACTGGAGGCACAGACGCTGGCCTGGCTGGTGCTGCCGTTTGAAGACAGAACCTCCGATACAACCCGGATGGTGTAGGGAAACTCCTCTTCCGACGGGATCATCGGCAAGAGAGCGTTCTCAGCCAGGGCGCCGTGCCCGATCTCGCGGCGGCGCGGCCCGCGCATAGGCCAGGTCTCGCCGGTAGAGAACGGCGGGAAATTATAGTGGTGCATATAGCGACGGCTATCTTCAGGCGACAAACCATCGAGTTTCTGAGCTTCGCGAGGCGTGCCCAAGGCAACGATGGATAACACCTGGGTCTGTCCACGCTGGAACAAACCGGAGCCATGAGCGCGGGGGCTGATGCCGACCTCCGAAGACAGGGGGCGGATGGTCGTGTAATCGCGGCCGTCGGGGCGGATTCCATCATAAAGGATGCGGTGGCGAACGGCCTTCTTAATCTCATCGGAGAAGACCTCGCGTACGTCCTTGGGATCAAGGGCTTCATCTTCCGCCATAAAACCATCGACGATCTCTTCACGAAGGGCGTCGAGAGCCTCGTTGCGATCCTCACGTTCGGTTGTGTTGGCGATGACTTGAGCGATGCGACTATCGATACGATTCCTGGTCGCTTCAACGATAGCCGGATCGACCTCAGAGATAGTCGGCTCACGCTTCTCTTTACCAACAGCAGCGCGCATTTCTTCCAGCAGAGTAATGATCGGCTGGAGAGCCTGATGGCCGAACGCGAGCGCCTCGACTATTAGATCCTCGGGGATTTCGTCGGCGGCCGCTTCGACCATGATGATAGCGTCGCGCGTGCCGGCGATGCGCAGATCAAGCGTACTGTCGGCCATCTCGGGAATGGTCGGATCAATAACAAACTCGCCATTGATATAACCAATGCGAACCGCTCCGATCGGGCCATTCCAGGGCACGTCAGAGATGGTCAGCGCAGCGCTGGCCGCATTGACAGACATAATATCCAGATGGTAGACGCTGTCGGATGACAGGGTCGTGACAATAACCTGAACCTCATTACGCATGCCGTCGGGGAATAACGGCCGCAACGGTCGATCGGTCAGGCGTGAAGTCAACACAGCTTCGGTGGTCGGCTTGCCCTCACGACGGAAAAACCCGCCGGGGATGCGGCCGGCAGCGTACATTTTCTCTTCGAAATCGACGCTGAGCGGGAAGAAGTCCAGTCCTTCGCGGATGCTCTTCGACATAGTCGCCGTAGCCAGGAGCATTGACTCCCCGACCTGCAGCGTAACCGCGCCGCCAGCCTGTTCGGCCAGCTTGCCGGTCGCGATGGTCAACACGTGTCTCCCCACGGTTGTTGAAAAAACGGTATCTTGATGCATTCTAACTTACCTCAATGTAGTTCGCGGGGCCGATTCGTTACAAGCAGCAGAAACAGCGAACAGGCAGCCCTACCGGCGCTGCCGTACACCTCACTGCGGATGCTTTTGCCAAACCGGGCGATCCCGCATAGATTGATGGGGAGTAGATTGTGGATTAGGGACTGGGGATTGGCTCTTACGCTGCACCACGTGGTTTTATGGCGCGAGGTAAGCGGCAATACCCAATTCCTAAACCCTGCCGGTAATCTACTCTGATAAAAAGGGCGAAGTCGACTTCGCCCTTTTCACAATTCCAGTTTTAATTAACGGCGCAAGCCCAAACGGCCGATGAGAACGCGGTAACGTTCGGGATGCTCTTTACGTAAATAGGCCAGCATTCGCCGGCGCTTACCCACCAGCTTGAGCAACCCGCGCCGGGAGCTTTCATCATGCTTGTGAGTGTTCAAGTGCTCCTGGAGCTGGCGAATCCGCTTGTCCATGAGCGCGATTTGCACCTCGGGCGAACCGGTGTCGCCTTCGTGTGTCGCAAAATTACTGATTAATTCGGCTTTCTCTGCCACAGTCAAGGGCATTTCTTTCCTCCGTAAATTAGTGTGATTTGATCGAGAGGTGTATCACCTCGGCCGAAAGACCGTCGTGCCGATAACGTCGCACCTTTCCGCCAAGGAGATATTATAAGCATGGGGCGAGTGGTCGGCAAGTATACCCACGAGAAAGCTCACGGCACTCAGGCAGCACTGAACTTCCCCACTCCAATAATCATGTCTATGCGAATGATAAAGCAACCCTACATTCTACGCGACCAGGATCTCGGCATCTACGCCAATGGTCTTCAACGTTTCGCCAATCTCGTCGCGGTAGTTAGCATTCATGATGATCACGAAGTCGGGCTGAAGCTCGGACACCTGGTCGGGAGAAATAATCGGCTGGCCGGTTCCCGGAACATATTTGCCCTGTTTACGCGGATTGATGTCGACAACGGCGACGATCTCCTCGCCAGTCCCCATCACATTGAGAAAAGTCACGCCCTTGGATCCCGCTCCCCAGACAATCCCATGCTTGCCCGCAGCGGCCAGTGCACGGAGCCGCACCTGCCATTCATCGCGCTTGGCGCGGTAGTTTTCGGCAAAAGCACGCGCGTCGGCTGTCAACATATCCAATTCAGTCGTCGTCTCAGGGGCAGCAGGAGCGCTGTCATCAGGCACAGCTTCGATCGTCAGGAACTGCCCACCGAACACCTCGTTGACGGCCAATACCCGGAAGCCGTGCTTACGAAAAAGATACGCCAGAGAAAGCGGGCTGAAGTAAGAGCAATGCTCATAGATGATGTCCCAAATTCCCCCATGCCGCAGGGTCCAGAGCGCGTTGGGAACCTCGAAGAAAACGACCGATTGTTGATCGCCAACAGCGCGACGCACCTGGGCAATGAAGGCATCAGGGTCTTCGATATGTTCGAGGACGTGACGACAGACGATAAGATCGGCTCGCTGGTGGGTGTATTTCTCGCCGTAGAAATCTTCGACAAAGGTCACGTTGGGGGCGGTGTAACCTTCCTCAGGCACGTAGCTGGGATCATAGCCCCAGCCGCGATTGCCACCCATCTGGCATAACATGATGAGGAAATCGCCTTTGCCGGCGCCGATCTCGACAATGTCTTTGCCATGCAGGCCGTACTTGCTCACAAGGCCATTGGCCAGAGCCGTAGCATACTCCTGGAAGCGTGACGAGAAGTGAAGCGAGTTCTCATACTCCTGTGTGTATTCCATCAAGGATGGATCAAAAGCCAGGTTATAGGTATGGCCACATTCGGCAAGGTAAGCCAGGTGAATATCACCGCGCGGGGCCTCGATAGCCGCTTCGCGCGTAGGCCAGAGCACATTACAGTGGACAGGCAGTCGATTCATTTCGATGAGGGGTATCATCCTAGAATCGGGACAGATGGGTAATATCCGAGTCATAACTTTATGATCCAGTAATTCCAGTTGAGTGTCGGCTGTTTATAGCGTTCTGATTTCAGGCGCGAGATCCATTGCGGCGAGATCGCGGCTGATTTCATCGCGATAGACGGGATTCATAATGATGACCATGTCCGGTCGATATTCCTTGAGAAAGGACGGCGCGACAATCTCCTGTCCGGTTCCGGCCATAAAAGTACCAGTTTTGATCGGGTTGATATCGACGGCATAGGCGATATCATCCAGGGACTGGTTAAGGGTCGTCAGGAAGGCGACGCCCTTGGATCCACCACCCCACAACACAACTTTTTGGCCGGCTGCTTTGAGTCGCGCCAACTCGCGCCGCCATTTATCACGCTTGGCCTCGTAATGCTCGACGAAATAATCAACTAATTCTCTCGTCTGTACCGGGCTTTCTTCGTCCGGCAGTGGTTCTGCAGTGGCCAAGCCATTCGCGGGTCGCGCCTCAATCATCAGGTACTGATCGTCATAAACCGTCCACAAATCATCAACCTCGAAACCATTGGCACGGAACAGCCGGGCAAGCGACCCTTTGGTGAAGTAGGAGCAATGCTCATAGTAGATATCCCAGAAAGCGATATCACCCAGGACATAGCGCGCATTGGGAATCTGGAAGAACACGATAGCGTCCCGATTCTCGCCAATTGAGCGACGAACGGTCGCAATGAAGTCGCCGACGTCCGGTATATGCTCCAGCGTCATCTTGCAACAGATGAAGTCGGCCCGATAGTTAGTGTACTTCTCGGAGTAGAAGTCGGTAATAAACGTCAGGCGATCGACTGCCGGGCTGGGATGGCGTCCGGGGACGTAAGCCGGATCGAACCCGACGCCGCGATTATCACCCATCTCGCAGAGCATGGTGATGAAATCGCCCTTGTCGCAGCCGATCTCAATGATATCCTTGCCATGCAGGTCATAGCGATCGATAAGGTTCTGGGCTAGCTCCTTATGAAATTTGTTAAAAGTAGGCGAATAACCCTGAGTAGCCTCATATTGGGCCGTGTATTGTGTCAGGGCTTCATCAAAGGTAATGTTAGAGATGAAGCCACAGGCCGGACAAACAGCCAGGGTGATAGTACCGGTTTGAAAATTCAATGCCTCATCGCGATTTGCCACTAGCAAAACGCTGTTAACAGGCACGTCATCCACTTCATAGAAAACGTGCATCTCGGCCGAACCGCAAGCCGGGCACGTGTGTTCAACGCTTCTCATAAGCGAGCCTCTCGTTTGGAATGGAAATGGGGCAGCACGGGATCGCAGACGGCCGCCGGCTAGTCCTCGCCCAGCTTCAGCACCGCCATGAACGCTTCCTGGGGGATTTCAACGTTGCCAATCATCTTCATGCGCTTCTTACCCTTCTTCTGCTTCTCAAGGAGCTTTTTCTTCCGGGTAATATCGCCCCCATAGCATTTTGCCAATACATCCTTTCGCATCGCCTTAACATTGGCCCGGCTGATCACGCGCTTACTGGTCGCAGCCTGAATAGGCACTTCAAACATCTGGCGAGGGATGAGGTTTTTCAGTTCAGTGACCAGGCGCTGTCCACGATGATACGCATCATCGGAATGGACGATCATCGCCAGGGCATCGACCGGGGTCTTGGCCACCAACACCTCTAGCTTGACCAGATCAGAAGCGCGATAGCTGTCAAATTCGTAGTCCATCGAGGCGTAGCCTCGGGTACCACTCTTCAGCTTGTCGTAGAAATCAACGATCATCTCAGCCAGCGGCAGGTAGTAATGAAGCACTACCCGGCCGGGCGCGGGGTGTTCCTGCTTGATAAATTCACCACGGCGTTTGCGGACCAGATCCATAACCGTGCCGTAGAACTCTTCCGGAATAAAGATCTGAACTCGCATCCACGGCTCGCGGATCTCGGCAATAGTGGATTCGTCAGGCAGATCGGCCGGGCTTTCGATAAAGCGGACTTCACCGTCAGCGGCCATAACGACTTCATACTTCACGCTGGGAGCGGTGGCCACCAGATCCAGATCATATTCGCGCTCGAGCCGCTCCTGGATGATCTCCATATGGAATAGCCCCAGGAAGCCACATCGAAAGCCGAAGTTGAGCGCATTGGAAGTCTCAGGCTCGTAAACCAGGGAAGCATCGTTCAGCTGTAAACGCTCGAGCGCTTCCTTAAGCAGGGGATAATCTTCTCCGTCGCTGGGATAAAGCCCGGCGTAAACCATCGGCTTGACAGCCTTGTAGCCGTGCAGGGGCTCACCAGCCGGCTTGTCACGGGTCGTGATCGTGTCGCCAACACGACACTCGCGAACCGTCTTAAGGCCAGTGGCGATATAGCCGACTTCCCCGGCGGCCAATTCATCCACAGGGACCATGCCGGGGTTGAAGAGACCGATCTCGATGGGTTCAATGCTCACATTATTAGACATCATCTTGATCGGCTGGCGGCTGCGAATAGTGCCTTCAAACACCCGGATATAAGCGATGACGCCTTTATAGGAATCATAATGAGAATCAAAGACGAGCGCCTTCAACGGAGCATTACGGTCCCCTTTCGGCGGGGGTATTTTTCGTACGATGGCCTCGAGCACTTCTTCGATGTTTTCCCCGGTCTTGGCGCTGATTGGGATGGCATCCTCAGCCGGGATACCGGTGATGTTCTCGATTTCTTCGGCGACGTCCTCCGGGGCGGCTGCGGGCAGATCGATCTTGTTGACAACCGGCAATAACTCCAGATCGGCTTCGATCGCCATATAGAGGTTAGCCAGCGTTTGAGCTTCAACACCTTGCGTGGCATCCACGACAAGGATGGCTCCTTCGCAACTTTGTAACGCCCGGCTGACTTCATAGGCAAAGTCGACGTGCCCAGGGGTGTCGATCAGGTTCATTTCGTAGGCCTCGCCATCACGAGCGCGATAGCTCATGCGGACGGCCGAGGCCTTGATGGTGACGCCCTTCTCTCGCTCGATATCCATACTGTCGAGCACCTGCTCCTGCATTTCACGCTCGGAGATGGTGCCGGTCGCCTGCAACAGGCGGTCGGCCAGGGTCGACTTGCCGTGATCGATATGGGCGATAATGCAAAAATTGCGTATCCTGCTTTGATCCATGCGCCTAAGTATAACAAAATGGCGGATATGAGTAATGGGGCAGTTGACGACTACGCATTCAGGCCTGGTCCGAACCCGTCAACGCATCACATCATCGATTAGATCAGTTACCGGTAGCGCCTGACCACCCCTCTGTAGCCAGGCCAGGTATTCGATGTTGCCGTCTGCGCCCTGAATAGAAGATGGAACTAATCCACTAACACACCACCCCTCTGAAACTGACCAACCCAGCAAATCGGTCAGGACTGCGCGATGGACCTCTGAATCGCGGATGATGCCGCCCTTGCCGACCGACTCAGGCCCCGCCTCGAATTGAGGTTTGATCAGGGCGATAACATCGGCGAAAGGCGTCAGCCATTTCTGCACAGCCGGAAGAATAAGCTTCAGCGAGATAAATGACACGTCGATAACTACCAAATCAGCGGGTTCAGCCAACGCATCCAAATAGCGGGCGTTCGTGCGCTCCATGACGACGACCCGTTCATTCTGACGCAACTTCCAATCAAGCTGTCCCTGACCGACATCGATCGCATAGACTCGCGCCGCGCCGCGTTGGAGCAAAACATCGGTGAATCCGCCTGTACACGCGCCAACGTCGGCGCAGACACGTCCTTCGATCCGAACACCGAACGAGTCCAGCGCTCCGGCCAGCTTATAACCGCCGCGACTAACGTAAGGCATAGGAGCCTTAAGCTCGATAGTGGCATGGCGCGATACGGCCGTCCCCGCCTTGTCGACTCGTTCGCCGTCGACAGTCACTTCGCCGGCCATGATGTAGGCCCGGGCGCGAGCTCGCGTTTCAACCAGGCCGCGTTCGACCAACAACACATCCAGCCGCTCTTTTTCCTTGGCCATTATGAACTTTGCAAGCGAGCTTCCCAATCGATAAGGGCATCGGCCAGCGATTGTCGCAAAGGGATCTGCGGCCGCCAGCCGGTATCCGCCTCGATTTTGGCATAGCTCCCATACAAGCAAGGAACATCGCTAGGGTTCACGCGCTGCTCGTCGGTGACAACTTCCACAGCAACACCGCTAAGTTCGATAAGCGTTTCCAGCAATGTACGTACAGTGACCGGACGGCCGGAACAAATCAGATAAGGTTCGCCTGGCCGGCCGGCCTCGGCCAAACGCAAATAAGCGGCAGCGACATCGCGTACATCGGTGAAATCGCGCTCAGGCTCCAGGTTCCCCACATGAATGACAGGCGCTCTCATCCCCAACTGGATAGCGGCCAATTGGGAAGCGAAATCAGGAACGACGAAGCCGGGCGCTTGCCGTGGGCCGATATGGTTGAACGGTCGCGCCTCGACTACCGGCAATTCGTAACGCTCCCAATAGGCGCGAGCCAACTCTCCGGCTGCCAACTTGCTTACGCCATAAGGGTGGCGCGGGTGCGGTTCCGTTTGCTCGGTCAACGGCAGACTGTCTGGCGAGATGGGTCCATAGATCTCGGCGCTGGTAACAATAACCACGCGCGGACGGCCGTATTCCACAGCAGCGCGCAACAGGTTCGCTGTGCCGCCGGTATTGACGGCGATTGTTTGGGCCGGCTCGAGCCACGAACGCGCCGGATAGGCTTGCCCTGCCAAATGAAAAACGATATCAGGGCCGGCCTGTCTGAGGGCCGCAGCCAAGCCGTCGGGATCCAGCAGATCGCCGATGACCGCGTGCATCCGTTCGTGTTGCGGCAAGCCCTGATGACTGGTAGCTTCGTGAACCAGAGCAAAAACCTGGTGGCCGTTATCTAGTAGAAGATCGACCAGATGTGAGCCGGCGAACCCCGTCGCGCCAGTGATAAATACTCGCATAAAGAATCTCCGTGAGCGTGGTCCGGCCCGGCGGCCGCCGCTTGAGTCTGTAATTATATCCATCTATCCCGGTTCACCTATTCTAATTATGAACCGCGTGTGATATCACTGGTTCAACGGCCGGCGGGTTTTATAATGGAATATGGTCATGACGAACTATCATCGCCCCGCTCATATCTATTTGCGGCCGTCTTTCGGGGCGGGGTTGCGCCTATTGGGTGTCGTCATTATCCTCGGCTTGCTACAACCCGCCCCGCCCCTCATCTCGTTCGGCCCGCGTGTCGAGGTCGTGACCAACCAGCCTATTCTGGGAGTCCATACGAGACTGACAGACGAGGTGGAAGAATGGAAGATTCAACGCACGATGCAGATGGTGCGGGAGATGGGCGCGTCGTGGATCGTAGAGTTCTTCCCCTGGGCTTATTACCAGGCCAACGATGGCAGCATCGCCTGGGAACATCCCGACCTGGTCATCGGTCACGCACAGGCAAACGGATTGAAAGTGATCGCGCGAATCGGGTACACGCCGGATTGGGCACGACCACCGGAAACTCCTCTGACCTATCTTGACGGCGAATCCTACAAAGCATTTGCCGCCTTCGCTGCGGCTTTTGCCGAACGCTATAAAGATTCCGTTGATTATTTAATTGTTGGCAACGAGCCTAATCTAAGTTTCGAGTGGGGTTATCGAGCGACATCCCCCGAAGATTATGTTGACTTGCTGCGAGTCGTTTATCCCGCAGTCAAGGCTGTGGATCCCGGGATGGCAGTTCTGGCCGGCGCCCTGGCCCCTACCCTGGAGCCGGAGGGGTCTCCCTGGGCGACGAATGATCTGGTGTACCTGCGGGGTATGTACGAGGCGGGCGCGGCCGGTTACTTTGATGGGCTGGCCGTCCACGCTTATGGGCTTACATTCCCGGCGGATGCCGAACCGGGCGAAGATATACTGAATTTTCGGCGGATCGAACTGGTGAGAAAGATCATGGTGGAGTTTGGCGACGAGGCTACGCCTGTCTACGTGACGGAAATGGGATGGAACGATCATCCACGCTGGTCGATGGCGGTTCATCCCGGCCAGCGCATTGAATACACCATTGACGCGCTGGATTACGCGGCCGAACATTGGCCCTATGTGAAGGTTCTGGCGATTTGGGCTTTCCGTTATCCGGCCCCGACGCGCAGCTACCCTGATTACTACACCTTGGTAACCCCGGAATTCGTCGCCAAACCGATATACGAGGCGTTGAAAGCGTATACTCATGAATAATACACGCTCGCTGAAGATATCAAGGACGATCATTTCGGTGCTGGCAATATCCCTGATTCTCATAACAGGCTGTGCCGAGAATCGCGATTCGTGGGGCCGCATTCAGGAGTCTGGCGTGCTACGCGTCGGCATCGACCCAACTTTCCCGCCGTTCGCGCTGGCGGAAGGGGACACAGTCGAAGGCATCGATGTCGACCTGGCGCGAGAATTAGCCAAGACGCTGGGACTGGAAGTTCAATTCTCATACTTCGGTTACGATGGGCTCTACGACGCTTTAACGACAGGCCAGGTGGATGCGCTCATCTCCGCTCTGGTTATTATGCCGGAGCGGACGAAGGACATCGCCTATTCCAGCGCTTATTTCGATGCGGGGCAATTTCTGGTGGTGTCCGATATGACCGGCGTTAACGGGATGACCGATCTGAGCGGCCACACTCTGGCGGTCGAGCTAGGTGCGCT
>JACFOH010000001.1:0-82463 GCA_019454405.1 Promineifilum sp. | reverse complement strand
CCTCATTAGCCCAAATGAGAGAAACGGGGCGTTTGAGAACCATCATCGATCGATGGCTCAATTAAGTCAGGCTGCATAAGGCCGAAATTAGTTTATAATAGGGTCGAAAGCTCGCTTCGCGCTTTCCAGTCATTAAGGACCAAGTAATATGTGCGGACACAAGATGTCTGACCGAACAATACCAAGAATCTCACTCCTGGCCCTGCTCATCACATTTCTTACGTTAGCTGTTTTCGCCTCGCCTGCTTTTGCCCAAACCAAAACATTCCAATGGCTCAACTGGGATATCGATATTGTCGTTAACGAAGACGGCAGTATGAGGGTGACCGAAACGCAAACACTGAATTTTTCAGGTGCGCCGTTCACCTTCGGCTTTCGCGGCATCCCAATCGGTTCATTTGGCAATAACGACGGAATCACCGATATCAGCGTGCGCGAGGGTGATCAAATCTACCAGAAGTCCACTCTCAACGGGTACGGAACCTTTGAGGTACTCAATGAGGGAAACGAAACTGTCATTAACTGGTACTTCGAACCTGCCCTGGGCACTCACACCTATACCTTCGCCTACACCGTCCACGGAGCCATCCGAACGGGAACCTCGGATGAGGGTTCAGGTGATCAGTTGTTCTGGACCGTTATCCCTAGCGACCATCCCGCTACGGTCGGCAGCAGTCGCATAACCGTCACGTTACCCGAAGGTGTCTACCCACAAAAATATTACGATACCGGAGGGTACCTTGTTGCTGCCTATCTGAACGGTCAGCAAACAAACTCCCTTGATATCACCGTCAGTGACAATGAGCGAGTGATCACATTCGAAACCCGGCAGGCGGTTGCCCAAGGCGACAAGTTGGACATCCGGGTACAGGTTCCACATGGCCTGCTGATAGCGTCCACGCCCGAATGGCAAACGGACGAGCAATTAGCTGACGCGGCCGGGCTTGCTATCATCTCTCTATCGCTCTTCCTGCTGGTCGCCGGGCCTCTAGCAGCCATCGCCTTATGGTACGTACGCGGCCGCGATCCGAAACTGGGTGTCGTTGTACCCGACTACATCACCGAACCGCCAGACAACTTGCCCCCAGCCATGGTTGGATCACTGGTTGACGAACGCGTCGACATGCAAGATATCGTCTCGACGCTGGTCGATCTGGCTCATCGTGGTTATCTGACGATGGAAGAATCCAAGAAAAAGGAATACACCTTCGCTCGCACAGAAAAACCAGACCAGGACCTGAGGACTTATGAACAGAAGTTCCTGAAATATGTCTTTAGCGGCAAAGATAGCCGAACGCTGGCAAGCCTCCAATATAAATTCGCCAGCAACATTCCCAATTTGCGGGATATGATTTTTGACAACCTCATCAGTGAAGGCTATCTGCCGTCGAAGCCTCCATCAGTCCATAGCCGCTATCTAGGCCTGGCTATCATCGTCACACTCATGGGTATCGGCGCATCGATTCTGGTGAGTATGCTGGTCCCGGGCGCGTCAAGCTACTTCTGCTTCCCAATATTCGCTTTCATCGTAACGGGCATTGCCCTGCTAATCATGGCGAAATACATGCCCAGGAAGACGGCCAAGGGGACTGAAGCAGCCGCCAAATGGAACGCATTCAAAGCGTACTTGAAGAACATCAAACAGTACACCGACATTGAAAAGTCCGGGGAACTATTCGACAAATATCTGGCCTACGCTATCGCCTTCGGCCTGGAACGCTCGTTTATCAACACCTTCACACAATCGCCTAGCGCAACGATCCCGCCGTGGTATACGCCTTATCCTCCAATCTATTCAACCGGCGGAGGCTTGGGTAGGCCACGGCCCGCTGGAACAGGGGGCGGTGCAGCCGGCGGCGGTATGCCTTCGCTGAGCGACGTCTCTGGCGGCTTGACAGGCGGGCTGGCGGGAATGTCAGCCGGGCTTACACGGATGCTAAACAACACGTCGAACGTCTTGAGGAGTACGCCCCCACCGGCAAGTACAGGTGGTGGTAGCCGATCCGGTGGTGGCGGCTGGTCGTCCGGAGGCGGCTTCAGCGGTGGATCCAGTGGAGGTTTCAGCGGCGGCTCATCCGGTGGCGGCGGCAGGGCCGGCTTCGGATAAGTCCAGCCATTAAGATCATCGGGGTTGAACGGGTAGACTTTTATGGGCAAAACATTAGGGATCATCCTGATCATCGGTGGCATCATCGTAGGCATCATCATCACCTATCTGATGTCCGTCTATCGGAGCGAGGGCAGCCTGACCGCCGGCGCCGCGACACTGGGCATGGTGATCGGTTTCCTGGCGCTGGTGTTGCCACAATTAGGGTTCGGCGCGTTTTTATTGCTGCGCGGCCGGCAAGAAGCGATCGATACCAAGACGGCCACCAAACAGCGCCAGATGCTGGGTATCATCAAGACCCGCGGCCAGGTCTATATCGCCGATCTGGCCATCGATTTGCACTCGAGCCGGGACGAGGTCCAGAGCATGCTCTACGAGCTGGTTAACATGGGCCTTTATAGCGGCTACATCAACTGGAAAGAGGGCACGCTCTATTCAAGCGAAGCCAGTGAGTTACGCAACCTTGACCGGTGTAAAAATTGTGGAGGCAAGCTGGAGCTAGCAGGAAAGGGTGTTATCCGTTGCCCCTATTGTGGAACCGAATACTTCTTGTCCTAACGCGCCGGCCTCTCGCGGGAGAACATAAGAATTGAACAGGTTTGAATAGAAGGCCAATTCTTCGACTATAATTCATATGAAACAGTCGAAGCCAAACGAAAGGAGAGCAACAGAAAATGGTCGACAAGGTTGAAGGATTTTACGAAAAGATTGCCGGCGATACTGGAACATTGCAGAATTTGCTTGGTAAGCTTCCAGGTCTCAAGGGCTACATGGAGCGTGGCCAGAGGCGAGAGGCCGACCAGCTGCTACGAGATACTGTCACGGGGCGCCTGGAACAAGTCAGGCTTAACTATAGCTCCGTTTATCAGGCCGTCAGCCGCGACATCTTCCTGGCGATGGATTACGCTGAACAGATGGGGCGAGCCGACAATCTGATGATGGGGCTTATCGGCAAGATCAAGGACGCGCCGGTGGGATATGCCGGGTTTTTCTCGGCCATCAAAGTCGATGCTGAAGATCTGGCGCGGTTATACGCGTTTGACGAGCAGATGTTGAACCACACGGATCAGATCAGAGCCGAGGTCGACGCTCTCGCCAAGGCGGTCGATAATGGCGGCGATCTGAAGAGCGCGCTCAGCAACTTGACGACCTCGTTGCTGGAAGCAAATGAGACTTTCAACTCCCGCCAAGAAGTCTTGAACGGAATCAAATAAGACACTCAGGAGGACACAACAATGGCAAAGATATTTGATCGCGTAGCAGTCGAGAGCTGGCAGCGGGACGAAGTTGTTCAGAAATTTCCCCCGCAGGGTTTGGGCGACATCAAGCTTGGCTCACAGCTCATTGTCAATCCCGGTGAAATGGCGGTGTTCGTTCGCGGCGGCGAGGCAATGGGAACGTTCACGCCCGGTCGCCACACCCTAACGACTGAAAACCTGCCTATCCTCACCGACTGGTTCGAAAAAGGCCTGTTCGGCGGGAAAAATGTATTCACGGCCGACGTGTACTTCGTCAAGACGACCGATCTGACTCTGAAGTGGGGCACGGTCAACCCGATTATCGTCGAGCATCCCGAGCGCACGCCGGGCGCCAGCGCCATCGTTGGTAACGGCACTTATATCACCAAGGTCAAGGACCCATGGCGCTTCCTCAACGCGATGGACGCCTTCCGGCCAAGCGTGAGCTTTCAGGAAATCAAGAGTCGTCTCGATCCGATGCTGGCGGTCATGATCGCCGACAAAATGAGCGAGCTGGCCATCGCCAAGGGTCTCGGCCCTGCCCAATTGCAGTCTTTCACCAAGGAATTGAACGACTTGCTGGTCGGTCTACTGCAAGAAGAGTTCGATGCTATCGGCATGGTGCTGGTCAATTTTGCGATCAACATGACGTTGCATCCTGACTCGCTCAAGGTTGTCACGAACATGGGCTACGGCACGACCTATATTCAGAAGCAGCAGGCCGACGCGCTAATGGCCGCGGCCAGCAATCCGTCCGGCGGCGCGCTAAGCGAAGTCGGTTTCGGGGCAATGGGTATGGCAGCCATGCAGCAACAGCAGCTTATTCAGCAGCAACTGCTTCAACAGCAGCAAGCGGCCCAGCAGGCAACCACGACCGGTCAGGCGGCCGTTCCGCCCCCGGCGGCGCCCGTTGCGGGAGGTGGCTCGGCAATGCCGGATGTGATGACACCGGAACAGGCAGCCGAGATTATGCAAGTGGGCTTGCCCGATGTGATGGCGGCGATCGAAGCCGGCGATCTGAAGGCCAAGAAGATCGGTTCAGCCTACCGCATTAGCAAGGCGAATTTGGAAGAGTTCCTCGGCGGCTGATCGATCAAGCGCGCAATCTAATAGAATAACGCCGGGACGCAATTCACGTCCCGGCGTTTTTTATTGCCAAAGGACAAGCCTAAGCCATAGGAGGAGTTTCAGCGATATTGAGTTGTTCGATAAGTTCGTAGATCTGCGCCACGGCCAAGGGCACGGCCGCGGCGACCGCAGGAGTTAGTGATTCGGATATCTCGAATGAATCGCCGGCAATAGTCACCATATGAGCTGGAGGGCAGCGACCGAACAAATCGCCGGCCATTGACAATAGGCCGTCAGGGGTCGTCTCATGCGAGCCGGGCCGGCCGGCCGCGGCCGCGATGGGAAAACAGTGCACTTCCCCCGGAACGCCATCCACAGCGGCATCGACGAAGATGACGTGACGGGCGGCGCTGATCGGCTCCGCCCACTCCGGCGTCAGCTGATGAAAAGTGGCCGTCGAACCATCGGGAAGTCGTCCCTCCAGAGCTTCAACGACGTGCCAGCCCACGGCGTCATCGGTGCACAGAGGGTTGCCATAGCCCAGGACGAGGATCCCGGCCGGCTGGTCATTCAAATAGCTCATGGATCCCAACACATCAAGAGAGGGCACACGTTCTCAACTCATGCGCCCTCCCGTCATAGGAACAACTTATCCTTGATGTACTTCATCCAGCAATTCACCGTCAGGTGAACGCAGCTCAACACGAAGCGGCATCTGGCCGAAGGCATGGGTAGAACAGCTCAGGCATGGGTCGAAGGTTCGAATAACCGCCTCGACACGATTAAGCATGCCTTCCTGGATTTTCTCGCCATGGATAAAATAGCGCGCCACTTGATAGACACCTTTATTCATGGCCAAATTATTATGGCCAGTGGCAATGATCAGATTAGCCCATACCATCATACCCTGGCGATCGATCTTGTAATGGTGCATCAGTGTGCCGCGCGGCGCCTCGCTGACGCCAATCCCTTCCAGGCTGTTCGGATCAGCTTTGGCACGTACGTGATCACTCAGGATGTCCGGCGAATTCAGCAGCTTCTCGATCTTCTCGACGCAGAACAGCATCTCAATCAGCCGGGCATAATGATACTGGAAAGAGCTGAGTGACGCGCCCCGCTCCAACATCCGAAACTCAGACCACTCCTCATCGGCCAACGGCGTGCCGACTCGATCGATGAGATTCAGGCGAGCTAGCGGGCCAACACGATAGATGCCATCCGGATAGCCCAGCGCTTTGTAATACGGCGACTTCAGGTAAGAATCAGGTTCGACAGCTTCTTCGATGTAGTCGCCGAATTTCTCCGGCTCAATTTTATCGGCGACGATACGGCCGGTGGCATCGATAAAACGAAGCTTGCCGTCGTACATCTCCAGTTCGCCGTTATCTGTGACGAGGCCCATAAACAGCGATGGGAAATTGGCAAAGGTACGTATTTCGGCATCAAACTGGCCGAACACCTCTTTGTACCAATCCAGAGTCCTGCGGACGCGTTTGGTGGCTTCCGGTATCTTGGCCAGGATGGCATCACGCCGATCTTCCGTCAACGGCGCGCTCACGCCACCGGGAACAACCCATGCCGGATGGATACGCTTGCCCGCCAGGAGGGCGATCGTCTCTTGCCCATATTGCCGCAACCAGATGCCATCCTTAGCCAGGTCGGGCATTTCCGCGGCCACGCCGAAGATATTGCGCTTAGCGGGGTCGGAATCCATGCCCAATACCAGATCGGGTGATGACAAATGGAAAAAGCTCAGCGCGTGCGACTGCAAAATCTGAGACAGATTCAGCACCTGCCGCAGCTTGGCGGCCGTTTCCGGTATTTTGACGGCCATCAGAGCATCACAGGCCTTAGCCGAGGCGATGAGGTGACTGACCGGGCAGATACCGCAGATTCGGGCCGTCAGCGAAGGCATCTCATGGAACGGCCGTCCCTCGACGAGTTTCTCGAAGCCACGAAACTGGGTGACGTGGAAGCGTGCCGAGTCAACCCGACCGGTATCATCAAGGTGGATGGTAATCTTGCTATGACCCTCAATTCGGGTGACGGGATCAATCGTGATTGTTTTATTCATGGCATTGGTCCTTTCGTTCATGCTCCGAAGCGAGTCAGGGTCCGCATTTCAGGGATACGGCCAGCCAGCAATTCAGTAAGGGCGAAGAAGATGTTATCGGCCGATGGCGGGCAACCCGGGATGAATACATCGACCGGCACGACCTGATGTACCGGTACTGAAAGCTTGCGCAGCGGCGGTATGACTTCCACCGGGATATGCTGGTTCAAAACCGCATTCTCCAGGTAAGCGCGATCGAGCACTTGCTGCACGCTGAAACGATTGCGCATGGCCGGCACATTGGCCGTCACCGCGCAATCTCCCAGAGATACCAGGATACGCGTATGCTCGCGCACCATCTTGATCTTGTGGTAATCCTCTTCGCTGCTGACGGCGCCCTCGATAAGGGTGATGTCAGCCATTTCGGGGAACTCCTTGTTATCGACTAGCGGGCTATAGACCAGGTCAGCCAGTTCCGCCAGTTCAAGGATTCGCTCGTCGATGTCAAGAAAAGACATGTGGCAGCCGGAACAGCCATCGAGCCACACTGTGGCCAAGGTTGCTTTATTACTCATTTCGGCCTTCCCTCATGGAACGTAGATAGGGTAGAAATTCATGCCGTTTCTTCATCTCAGCCACGGCCTTGCCCTTCGTGAACAATGCGCCGGTCGGGCAGACCTGAACGCATTTGCCGCAGCGCGTGCAGCTCTCAGCCAGGCCCCACGGCTCATTGAGGTCGCTAATAATCTGACAGTCGACGCCACGCCCCATAACATCCCACGTGTGGGCGCCTTCGATTTCGTCGCAGACGCGCACACAACGCGTGCAGAGAATGCAGCGATTGGGGTCATGAGCATAATAGGGATGAGAGGCGTCGACAGCCAGCTGAGGATAGAGGTACGGGACGCCGACGTGGGTAATACCTAGTTTCCCAGCCATCCATTGCAATTCACAGTTACCGTTCGATACACAAACGGCACATACATGGTTACGTTCGGAGAACAGCAAATCAAGCACCTGGCGGCGATAAGTCTGCAGACGCTCAGAGTTGGTGATGACTTCCATCCCTTCTTCAGCGTAAGTCATGCACGAGGGAAAGAGCTTGTTGGAACCTTTCACTTCGACCAGGCAGAGGCGGCACGAGCCGACATCATGAACGCCTTCCAGGTGGCATAGAGTCGGTATAAAAATACCGTTCTCCTGCGCCAGTTCCAGAATAGTCTCATCCTCGCGCGCACCAACATCGATACCGTCTATCTTTAGAGTCTTGATACGGGTCTTGAACGGGCGCTTCATTGAGCCACCTCCATTTGCTTCGTCACCGGCCCGGAGCCGTTCGTCTCGGTTACCATATGTTCTACATACTCGTTGCGGAAATATCGCAATGTACTAAGAACAGGATTAGGTGCGGTCTGGCCCAACCCGCACAAGCTAGTATTGCGTACCATATCGCACAGTTTCTCTAGCAAGACGAGATCACGGGGGGTCGCCTCATGGTGGCTGAATTTATCCAGAATGTTGTACATATGGACGGTGCCGACGCGACAGGGCACACAACGACCGCATGACTCGGTCATGCAGAACTCCATGAAGAATCGGGCGACGTCAACCATGCTGGATGATTCATCCATAACGATCATGCCACCCGATCCCATAATAGAACCCAATTTAGCCAGCGACTCGTAGTCAACCGGCGTATCAAAGTAGTCAGCTGGAATGCATCCTCCGGACGGGCCACCGGTCTGGATAGCCTTGCATTGGCCACCGCCTGAGACACCGCCTCCGATCTCGTAGATAATGTCGTTGATCGTCGTGCCCATCGGGACTTCAATCAAGCCGGTATTGTTAATGCTGCCGGCCAGCGCGAACACCTTGGTTCCCTTGCTGGTAGCCGTGCCGATCTGAGCATACCAATCGCCGCCATTGCGAATGATGGGCGCGATGCTGGAAAGGGTCTCGACATTGTTGATCAATGTCGGCTTGCCCCACAGGCCGAACTCAGCCGGATATGGCGGACGCGGGCGCGGTTGACCTCGTTTGCCTTCAATAGAGGCGATCAACGCTGTTTCTTCACCGCAGACGAAAGCGCCCGCCCCCAGACGAATATCGATATGGAAATTGAAGAGAGTGCCGCCAATACCGCTGCCCAACATATTGGCCCGGCGTGCCTGGCGGATGGCTGTCTTCAGGCGGGCCACGGCCAGCGGATACTCGCCACGCACATAAACGTAGCCTTGCGAAGCTCCAACGGCATAACCGGCGATAGCCATACCTTCTAGCACGCGATGAGGATCGCTCTCCAGAACACTACGATCCATAAACGCGCCGGGATCGCCCTCGTCAGCATTACAAATGATATATTTCGTATCACCGTCAGATTTAGCAACAGTCGTCCATTTCAGACCGGTCGGATACCCCCCACCGCCACGTCCGCGCAACCCGCTGGCGACGATCTCATCGATAACATCGGAAGGAGCCATTTCAGTAATGGCTTTCATCAAGGCCGAATATCCATCACGGGCGATGTATTCCTCGATGCTTTCAGGATCGATATAACCGCTATTTTCCAGTGCGATCTTCTTTTGGCGGGTAAAGAACGGAATATCGGTTGAACACCTTAACCGTTCGACGGGCTTATCCTCCAGAGAAGCGACGATATCACCGGCATCTTCTACCTTCACATACTGGTAGAGTACCTCGTCCGGTTTCTCGGGCTCGACGGCGACGAGTGGCCCGGCGGCACATAGCCCCATGCAGCCTGTCCCGCGAACGCGACACCATTTTTCGACGCCGTGATTCCTAACTTCATTTTCAAGCGCCTCTTTAACCGCATCACTCTGTGACGATGCGCAGCCGGCGGCTGTACATACATTAATGGTGTGGGTATATTGTTCAGCTTTCCCCCGTTCCTCGAGAGCGATTTCCTCAAGCTTGTTGAACATTTTCCACCTCCTGCAAAGCTTGTAGCCGCTGCAAGGCCTCTTCAGCGTTCAACTTGCCGGCGATATGGCCATTAATAACAGCGACGGGAGCCAGGCCACACGAACCTAGACACCGCGCCGTCATCAGCGAAAGGTGGCCATCTTCCGTCGTCTCACCACGTGAGAGGCCGTATTCATTCTCGATTTGCTCTAACAGCGACGGTGCGCCTTTGATATAGCAGGCCGTGCCCATGCAAACGACACAGGTGTTGCGACCGGCTGGCTTGAGGCTGAATAAATGATAGAACGTTGATACGCCGTAGACTTGACTGAGCGGGGCATTGAGCGATGCAGCCACGTAACGCAGTGAATCATCATCCAGAAAACCGAATGATTGCTGCACCGTGTGCAACGTCTCGATGAGCCCGTCTCGCGTAAAACCATTGCGTTGCATCGTGGCCTGGACGATTCGCCAGCGCTTGTCATCCGAGGGTGGCTCAATCTTCTCGTTCCGCGAAATCATAGCTCTCCTTTCCCATCGGTTTCCCCTACGTACCCCATGCTATCGCGGGACGATCCGCACCAAGGTAGGGTCAATGTAATGGGGTTTCGTTTGATGTTCGAACACGGCAAATCATCTATGATCGCCCGATGATCAGCCCAACCTGGCGCGAGCGCTCAAGTCCCCTGTATTTTGTCATACAAGGGGCTATCTCGTTAGTGAAATTTGTCACAAATAGTTGTGACGAGTGTCATATGTCGCGGATGAGGGTTCCGATGGGGGTTGCCGGTTGAGCCAACAAGCGACTCAGCTGTCCTGGTTCAAGGCCAGAAAATATGCGAATGGATAAGCCAGGAAGTGAGCTGGCCAGTTCGATCATAGCGGTTACCTTGGCCACCATGCCACCCGTCACGTCAGTCCCGCGCGAGCCGCCCAGGGCTGGAAGGTAATCCGGCAAATTGATTCGATTTAGACTGGGGATGACATTCCCTTGCAAATCGAGCACACCTGGGGTTTCGCCCGCCAGGAGGAGCCATCGAGGTTGGAGCGCGGCGGTCAGATAATCCATCACCTCTTCTGTGGAGACGATCGTGCCGCCGCGTATCGTATCGAAAGCCACATCGCCAAAAACAACCGGCACAAGCTTCGCTTCGAGAGCTGCCCCAATAGGGGTCGTGGATAGGTTGGTGATACGCCCATCGACAACAGTGGCCGAAGCGGAGGGGGGTAACCCTATAGCGGGTACGCCTTCCGCTAACAGCGCGGCGATGACATGACGATCAAGGCGCGCCGCGGCGTCACTGACCTCGGCGAAACCAAACCATTGGGCTGCCCCTGCAACGCCTGAGCGGGTCCCATGTTTGGCTCCCGCTACGTGGCCAAATGAGCCACTACCATGGCCAAGGACCAGACGCAATTCAGGGTTTTCAATCCTTGCTGCAGCAATTTCCCGAGCAAGGCGAGTCAAAACATCTACCCGAAGCGCTTCGACGATCGTTTTATCGGTTAATAGGGAACCCCCTAATTTAAGGAAGATAAGGTCATCCACAGCGCTTTATCCCTGAAATATCTTATTGTGTTGAGAGCAGACGTTGCCGGACGTAACCAACGGCCGTCTCAGCCGAATTGGCCAGGTAGATCAAATCCATATCGCGCGGTCGAATATATTCACCCTGAGCATACGTACGAACCGTCTCGCGCCAGAGTGGGCCGAGCAAAACCAGCGGCCGTTGCGGGGCCTCGCCTGTTTGCATCAAACTCCAGGCCAGGGAGACTTCCGAGAGCGTGCCAATCCCGCCGGGGAGCGCGATCATGCCCTGGTATTGCTTTACCAGATGCAACAACCTGTCCGACAGGGTATCGTATTTGATTTCTTCGGCGACCCACTCGTTGGCAGGGATAGGGCGCCACTTCTCGATTTGACTGGATGTGACCCCGATCACTCGGCCTCCCACCTCGGCCGCGCCTCGGCTGACAGCGGCCATCGTTCCACCATAACCACCAGTGGCAACAGCGAAACCGGCTTCGGCCAACAACTGACCCAGCCGGCGAGCTTCGGCGTAGGGCATACTATCGGGTTGAGGGGAGGAACTTCCAAAAACGGCTATGACTGGCTCGGACATCGAACAAACTCCTCAGCTGCACTACCCAGCTAAACCAGGAATACCGGCAATGCTGGTTGCATGACGAACGCCGTTGCGGATGGCTTCGCTTACCGCAAGAACTGCCATATTGTTAACCAGATTAACGTCAGCAGCCACCTGCTCGGTCGAGAGAGCGAAGGCAGTATCGCCATCGTGACGTGTATGACTTGGCCGCACGGCGATCGCGATCCCGTTATGAGCATGGTGCGTCAGTCGGGCCAACTCGTTACGACTAATAATCGCATTGGTGGCGACAACAACAAGTGTTGTATTAACCCCGGGAGGCGGCAAGGCTTCCGCACCAGCATAACGAAGAGCGTTATTGGCGGCCATCCAACCACCATCAAAATCACGCGCGCCAGCCAGCACCGTTCCGTCTTCGTTAACAATATCGCCAACGGCGTTGACGACGGCCGCAGCGGCAACAACCACCTCGCCCACTTGCATCGAAGATACGCCGAACCCTCCCTTCATCATATGTTGAAAGCCGGCCCACTTGCCCACCAGAACACCGGTGCCCGCGCCAACATTGCCCTGATCGATTTCACCCACGAACGAATCAGCGGCATCGCAGGCAGCGTACCCACTGGATGCATCGGGAAGGAAAGCGCCGCCGCTCAGGCCCATGTCAAAGACGACGGCCGCGGGTACGATAGGTACCGGACGGATAAGGGTCGGGTGGCCAATACCACGCTCGGCCAACCAGCGCATCACGCCATCGGCCGCTGCCAAACCAAACGCGCTTCCGCCCGTCAGAAGGACCGCATCGACTTCTTTATCATCCGGCTTGTCGGGGGCCAGTAAAGCCGATTCACGACTGCCGGGAGCGGGGCCACGCACTTCCACGCTCCCCAACGTACCATCGGGACAAAGAAACACTGTGCAACCCGTGAATTGCTCTGCATAAGTGACATGGCCAATGCGGATACCGGCGAAATCAATCATCAAATGACTCCTTATCAAAAGCGGCAAGAACGAGCACAACCTAATACCTAAAATATTCGATGCAACTCTAACACCGGATTTACGCAATTCCAAGAGTTGAGAGTTAGGCTAGAGGGCTGGTGAAAATGCGTTCAATTCAAGCTCAAATGACTATAAATACCCGGCCCTTGGGGTTGTCGAACTTGTTTCGATCATGTCATGCGCAAGTGTAGGATAGATCAGGGTGTGCTAGAATCAACGATCGTCGCCACAGGAAAGTAACATGTCGCGAGCATTAGTCGATATCCGAATTTTACAGCGGGAATTTCTGCTGGCAATCAGCCGCGCGATGACGGCCGAATTAGACCTGCACGATCTTTTGCGCCTCATTCTCAAATCTTCCGTGGAGTTAGTATCCGGCAAAGCGGGACTGATCGCTCTGGTGGATGAGAATAGCGGAACATTGCAGGTCGCTGCCGTTTACGGCATCCCGCCTCATCTGGTCGATCTGTTCGCCCCGCTGGTGCGCGAGGTCCCTTACAACGAGGAACACGAGCGGGAAGCATTCCTGGAGCTCAAGAATCAGCTGCACCACATTATGCGCGAGGCGGACCTTGGTCTGACACAGGTGATCCGCCTACCCCTTCACATAGGCGGGCAGGTTATCGGCCTGATCTATGTCTTCCAATCAGGCAACTATTATTTTGTGGAGGACGCGCCCAATCTATTACGCAGCTTCGCCGAACAAGCAGCTATCGCAGTGCGCAATGCGCGGCTCTATCAAGCAGTGAAACAGGAAAAGCAGAGACTAGACGCTATCCTGGAACGAAGCGCCGACGGTGTGATGATCCTCGATCGGAATCTACGTATCACAGTATTCAATCAAGCGCTTAGTTATATCACCGGCTGGCCGGCGTCCGAAGCAATAGGGCAACCGCATGATCAGGTTATCGACTGGGTTAGCCTGAAATCTGATTCTGATCTAAAAGAGGCACTGGAACACAACTGGCCGCTACCAAATGCCGCCCATCTATACGTCGAGGGTGAAGCACGTCGCCACAAAGATATCCACTATCAGGACGACAGCGACACCATCAGCCTGGGCATCACCTACGCGCCATTGATGGACGAGGCTGGACGGATGACGGACATCATCGCTAACGTTCGCGACCTGACGCGATATCGCGAGGAAGAAGCGTTGCAAAAAACATTCATCTCCGTCATCAGCCACGAGCTAAAAACACCGGTATCGATTATCAAAGGCTATGCCAACACCTTGCATAGACCGGATGCGAATTGGTCGCCCGAGATACTGAAAGAATCCCTGGTTGTCATCGAAGAAGAAGCCGATAATCTCAACGCGCTAATCGATAATCTGCTGGAAGTAACCCGCCTTCAGGCAGGAACTTTCACGCTGGAGATCAGCGATGAAGTTAGTCTGCCCAAGATCGCGGAATCGGCCGCCCGTCGGTTTTCAACCCAATCGAACAATCATCAGATCGAGGTCAACTTTCCGGCGGAATTCCCAATGGTGATCGGTGATGCGCGGCGACTGACGCAGGTGCTTAATAATCTGCTCAGCAACGCAATCAAGTACTCCCCTGATGGCGGCCTCATCACGATTCAGGGCGAGGTTTACCCGGAGCATGTGACCGTGTCGGTACGCGATGAAGGGATCGGCATTCCCGTACGCGATCACGGCCGGCTATTCCAGAAATTCGCCCGCCTGGATAACGCCTTGAGTCGAAAGACTGAGGGGACCGGGCTGGGGTTATATTTATCTCGCGCTATCATTGAGGCACATCATGGACGCATCTGGTTCCACAGCAATAGTGATAGTGAGCCAGGCGCATCAGGAACAACATTCACCTTCTCATTACCACGAGATTAATCATTTGAAATCAAATCATTCGTCAGGCGGACGGGAAAGCGAGCGCGTCAAATGGCGTTGGCCGGACACCGACGTGTGAGCTATCAATAAGGAGAAATTATGCAAACGCAGATCACCTGCCCTAATTGCGGAACGCCTTATATGGCCGATGTTTATCAGATCATCGATGTCGGGCGACAGCCGCAGCTAAAAGAAATGTTGCTATCGGGGCAACTCAATTTCGCCGTATGCCCGAATTGTGGCGCAGGCGGCCGCATCGCGACCCCCCTGCTCTACCATGATCCGGCTCATGACATCTTCATGGTCCATGTACCCCCGGAGATGAACCTGGACCAGGTCCGGCGCGAAGAGATCGTAGGGCAACTTGTCCAACAAGTCGTAAATCAGACCCCGCCGGAGAAGCGTCGGGGCTACATGTTCAACCCACAAACGATGTTGACCATGCAGAGTTTTATGGAAAAGGTCTGGGGAACTGAAGGCGTCACACCTGAAATGCTGGCGCGTCAACAACGGCAGGTTGACCTGCTACGGAGAATGGCAACCGCCTCTCCCGATGTGCAGGAAATCCTTCTCAAGGAAAACGTCCGAGACATCGATGAAACGTTCTTCAGTATCTTGCGGGCTCAGATCGAGGCTACCAGCCAGATGAGCGACGCAAATCAAGTCGTGGGATTGCTCAATCTCCAGGCCAAGTTGATGACCGAGACCGAGATCGGGCGCAAGCTGGAGAAACAGCAAATGGCCCTTCATGCCCTGAATCGCGACGCCAAGAAAGCCGGTGGGCTAAGCCCTGAGCTGTTAGCACAGCATATTATCGCTAACGAGGAAGATGAATCGCTGGTCACTACGCTGGCGCTCACCGGCCGTGCCGCCATGACCTATGATTTCTTCACTAAATTGACGGACGAGGCGGAGAAGCGACAGAAGGCCGGAGACACGGCCGGTGCTGAACACCTGGGTCACGTCCGCGATCAATTGCTCGAGATACAGCGCGAGATGCAGGAAGCCACTCAACAAGTATTAAAGGCGGCCCAGGATGTATTAGACGATATCCTCAAGGCCGATAATCTGGACGAGGCGGTGAACGCCAATATGGGACGCATTGACGATCTCTTCATGCACGTACTGGAAGCGCGACAAGCGCATGCCGAACAGAGCGGCCGCCACGAGGAATCAGAGAAGCTCCGGCATATTCAGGAGATCATCATCAGCCAGATGCAGAGCGACACACCGCCTGAGGTACAACTTCTCACCCAATTGGTGAGCGCGGCCAACAAACAGGAACGCGAGCAAATAATACAATCGGCGCCCGGGCTGGTCTCCGATGAGCTGGTGGAAGTCATTGATATGCTACGCGAACAGGCGTCCAGCGCTGGCCAAACGGAATTAGGCGATCGGTTGAGCGAGGTTCGGGCAGAGTTAAAGGCGAAATTGGCGCTCGCCGGCAGTCATTAACCCCAATACTTCGTACATATTCCAGGGTGTTCGGCGCCATTTTTATCGGGCCGAACACCCTGGTCACAAGCGCATTATGATGGATTATCAAACCGAAAGCCGTGACCGCGGACCGTCACGATGTAGTTATAATCTCCCAATTCGGCCAGACGGTCGCGCAAGCGGCGAACAAGCGCATCAATAGCCTGTTCGGAAACGCCGATCCCTCCCGTGCCCGGCCAAACCGCTTCAATAATGTCGTCTCGGCCACACACCGCTCCGTCAGCGTCGTACAACATCTGCAACAATCGGAACTGGGCCAGGGAAAGAGGAGGGTCGAGTTCCTTGCCCTTAATCGAAACCGTACGCTTGTTCTCCTCAAGTACCACGCTCCCGCCGTCGCGTCGAGGAAGATCAAAGCTCAGAGGTACCGTTGCATCAGTACCGATGAATAGCATGCGCACGCATAACGCGATCTGGATTTCATCGCCGTCTTGCAGAGCAGCCGTGCCTTTCACCTGCTGGCCGTTGAGGAAAGTGCCGTTCTTACTATCAAGATCTTCCAGATAGTAACGGCCATCGCGATACAGGATTTTGGAATGATAGCGAGAGACTTGCCGTTCAGGCAGCACAATGTCAGCATCATTGCCGCGGCCGATCAGCATTTCATCGCTGGCAAGCGTCCAGCGCTGCCCAGCCAATTCTCCTTCGCTAATCATTAAGACGGGTTTATCATCCATGCGCCTATCCCTCGCCACTATATCTGAAGGTTACTCCAAGAGTATGCCGACCTTCCGACCTTTGCATTATAATGGATAGTATGAGTGATAGTCCACTATTCGACCCGGCCGAGGCTCAGGTCGAAGCAAAGCCGGATAGCCAAAGCGTCCTTGCCTCCCCCCTCACGGAGGGAACCATACTGCGCGAACGATATCAGTTAACCAATATCGTGGGGCGAGGCGGCATGGGCAGCGTCTATCGGGCGAAGGACCTGCGCCTGCCTGGCCGCCTATGCGCAATCAAGGAAGTCACGCCCGATCTAAACCTGTCACTCGAATTACGGGAACAAGCCAATCAGCAATTCCTGCAGGAAGCCAGCATCCTGGCCCAACTGGATCATCCCAACCTGCCCAAGGTGTCCGACTTCTTCTCAGATTATGGTCGCGACTATCTGGTGATGGACTTCGTGCCCGGCAAAGATCTGAAACAGTTGCTGGATGAAAGCCGCGCCGAGGGCCGCAAGCTAAGCGAGGAAACTGTATTAAGTTGGGCGTCACAGATCATCGACGCCGTCAGCTATCTGCACAGGCAATCATCACCAGTCGTCCATCGGGATATCAAGCCGGGCAATATTAAGTTGACTCCCGACGATCGCATTAAACTAGTCGATTTCGGACTAGTGAAGCTCCTGTCACCCGACGAAGCGCGGACGATTACCGTTGTGCAGGGTCGTGGAACCGCTCTCTATACGCCCCTGGAACAGTATGGCGGTGATAGCGGCCACACAGACGCGCGCACTGACATCTACGCCCTGGGGGCAACGCTCTATCACCTGTTGACAGGTTCGCCGCCGCCCGATGCGAAGACCCGTTTCCTGAATCCCCGCTCCCTGAAGCCACCCGACCAGCTCAACAGCCAGGTATCGAGTCACGTATCGGAAGCGATCCTGTGGGCGATGGAAATGCACCCGGACGATCGACCACAAACGATCGAGCAGTTTGCCCAAGCCCTGTTCGGACATAGTACCCGGCCTCACCCCATACAGCCCGTCGATCTGACCGAGGCCTTGCGAGCCAACTGGTTCATAGCGGTTCTAGCTTTAACCTTGTTCCTCCTGGCCTTGGTCATTACCCTGACATGAGCAAGCCGACAGCGAGACCGAAGCGTATATCTTGTCCCCGCTGCTATAGCCAGGCCCGGCAAGCGCGAGACGGCCGCACCCAGGCCGGCAGTCAGCGCTATCGTTGCAGAGACTGTGGCTGCCGCTACACACCATTCCCCAAGGAACAAGGTTATGAGGAGGAAGTGCGATTCCGGGCGCTGCAACTTTACCTTGAAGGGTACTCAATGCGGGCGATCAGTCGCGAATTAGGGGTCAACCACCAAAGCATCGCCAACTGGATGAAGGATTACGGCCGTTATCTGCCGCCAGGTTTGCCACCAGACATCGTCGAACTAGCCCGTCTGGATGGACTATTCGTTCTCTAAACAGCTCCACATGTAACCCAGCAAAATAAAGAGTCGATTACTCAGGGTAGTATAGTCACAGGCTACGATCACCACGCCATTAGACAATAACACCACGACTTTAGACATCACTATTGACCATATCGCAACCATAGTTATATTCCCTTCTAGATTTAGATTTGAAGACACCCCACTTACTTAAGTCGTAAGGCTGGGTTTTCGTCATCATTCATCAGTTGAACAACAGATCGTAAAGGAGAGGATCATGGCTAGTGTAAGTTTCCGGCACGTTCAGAAATATTTCGGCGATGTCCATGTCATTAAAGATTTCAATCTAGAAATCGCCGACAAGGAATTCATGGTGTTCGTCGGCCCATCGGGTTGCGGTAAATCGACCAATCTACGCATGCTGGCTGGTCTCGAAGAGATATCCGAAGGCGAAATCCTGATCGGCGACCGCGTTGTGAACGATGTCCCGCCCAAGGACCGCGATATCGCCATGGTCTTCCAATCCTACGCCCTGTATCCACACATGAGCGTCTACGACAACATGGCCTTCGGTCTGAAATTGCGCAAAATGCCGAAAGACGAGATCGATCGTCGAGTGAAAGAAGCGGCCGAGATCATGGGGCTGTCAAACCTGTTGGATCGTAAGCCGAAGGCACTATCCGGTGGCCAACGGCAACGTGTAGCTGTTTGCCGGGCCATCGTTCGCGAGCCATCGGTGTTCCTGATGGACGAGCCTTTATCCAACCTGGATGCCAAACTACGCGTCACCGCTCGGGCCGAGATCAGCAAACTGCATCAAAGGCTGGGAACAACGTTTATCTACGTAACTCACGATCAGGTCGAGGCCATGACCATGGGCGACCGCATCGCCGTCCTGGCTGATGGCATCTTGCAGCAGTGTGATACCCCCTTGAATCTCTACAACAACCCGGTGAATGAGTTCGTCGCCGGGTTCATCGGCAGCCCGGCCATGAATCTGTTCAATGGCACCCTGGTCAGCGAGGAAGGCCGCCAGTTTGTTGACACCGGTGATTTCCGTGTTCGCGTTCCCGAGAACCGCAAGGAAACATTCGCGCCATATGTCGGCAAGGAAGTTGTATTAGGCATCCGACCGGAGCATATCTATTCACCCGACTTCACGCCCGTGAATGTAGAAACCGAGAGCGTCAACGCTACTGTCGAGGTCGTCGAACTCCTGGGCCATGAGTTGCATCTCTACCTGACTTCGGGCAAGAACAGCTTCGTTGCCACGGTTGATCCCCGCTTCGCAGTTCATAACGGAGATAACATCACCGTCGCCTTCGGCATGAACAATATGCATTTGTTCGACAAAGCGACTGAATTAGCGATTCGTTAATCGCCCACGAATAGTTGCTAAAATAAACGGGGGCGGCGTGAATTGCCCGACGCGATTCACACGGCCCCCGTTTTCAATTCATGTAAGGTACAGAATATGCCCGAAGCGCATTACGAACCCGGTCAATCCTTTCCCCTACAATTCGCCTGGCGAATGCCCGATGGCGAATATCTACGCGCGGTCTTCCGCGCCGACGTCCTTGAGCTTGTGCCGGGCGCCGATAAGTATATCGTGCGGCTCAGCGAGTTCCTGGCCGGGCGCGAGGATGATAACGAAGGCAACGTAAAGCCATTGGAGTCGCTGGAAGGCGAATACTGGGATATGGTGCGAGGCCTCGATGGGCGAACCATCACTATCGCCTATGAAGCTGACGACGGCCATCCGCTTTATATGCGTCTGGCAACACTAACCGGGGAACATAATTTCTTCACCCGTCACGAAGACGTCGAGGTCATCGCGCGCGGCATTATGGCCCGGATGGAGCGCCTTCAGGGAAAGGGGAGCCAGAACATCTCCGACGAAATAGACCAGCCGCCGGCCTCACACGACGATTAGTCCCCAAACACGCGCCGCCAGAGATCTGTTTCCAGCAGGCCATCCGGATCACAGCGATGCTTTAGTGTGCGGAACCGGGCAATAGTATCTGCCCCAAGATACGCTTCGGCGACCTCAGGGCGTAGCACGCTATCCTTGGCAAAGTAGAAACGGCCGCCTGCATGCAGCACGATCTCGTCTAATTCGCGCGTCATCCACACGATCCTTTGTCGGTTCTCATTCGTCACCCTGAAGTCCATCGCCATCGAGAAGCCATCGACCGCGTAGGTCATGAGAAAATCATCCGGCCGGTGCCGCTTCAGGACAGTGAGATAGTTGGGCAACCCTCGACGCTGGCAAAGCGTAAGGATCTCAGAAAAGGCATCGTAGGCGTTCTCTTTGGGAATAAACGGCTGGTATTGGATGAGACCACCCGGCTCATACGCCTTCTTCCAGTCGGGAATGTAATCAAGAAGGAAGTGGAACTGCACATGCGGTTGACGGTAGCGCTTCACGCCGGTGAAACTGCCTGCTAAATATTTGCCCTGATTGACAAATCGCAAGCCCCAATTGCGCATCATCGGCCGCATAAATAGCCACATGATGGAGCGGGGAACGACGCCGAACAAGTTGGGGCCGAGATGCTGGTTTTCCAGACGTAACGTTTGTGCGGGGTTGGGGTCGACGCCCTCGGCCAGGTAGTTGGCGCGATGAACATCGCCGCGCCCCGTATGGCGACCGCCGGCCAGAGAGTCAATCCAGCCGACGATGTAGTCGGAATCAGCCGCATATTCATCGAAGTACGCGAACATACCGGCCAGATCGCCCCGAGCTTCGGATTCCACATCGAGCAGGCCGGAGTAAATATGTTTCATCTGTATCGTCAGGCTGGTGAAGATGCCCAACATGCCAAAGCCGCCGATAGCTGCGAAGAACACATCCCGGTTTTCCTCTCGATTACACGTGATAGTCTCTCCGGAAGCCAGCATCAAATCAAACTCAAGGATATGATCACCAATAGGCCCCATCTTGAAAGCGTTCTTGCCATGAACGTTCATCGCCGCCGAGCCGCCCATTGTCGTGAAGCTCGTACCGGTGGCGATAGGCGGCCACCAGCCGTCCTCCAACACATACTGCCATAATTGGGCCAGGGTCACCCCGGGCTCAACCCGAATGACGCCCGTCCGCGGATCCCATTCGAGAATGCGGTTCATACGGCAGATATCGACAACGATATTCTCACTATTCATGGCGGCATCGCCATAGCTGTTGCCGCCGCCACGCAGGCCAACCGTCCGGCCGCTCCGGCGAGCCAACATTAGTAACTCATAGAGTGATTCAATCGTGCTGGGGCGATAGACATAACTTATCCCGCTACTGGCTCCGCCCCAGGAAGGGACCTCTTCCAGATGCGCGGCTGACAAGTTCGCCCCCTCATAGAGGGAAGTTGGGCGCGACTTGTGAGATGTTGAGACAGATTTCACATTCGTCATGATATCCCTGTTTTAGAAGCTCAGCCGGCGAAAGACGGTCGAGGGTATAGAGCGTACGGCCAGGCTGACCAGCCGCCAGCGAGAAGGTACATAGACGACTTGCTTGCGGCGACGGATAGCCTCATAAGTCAACGCAGCCGCTTCTTCGGGCGTGATGACCCAGAAAGTCTTCGATGCGTTTTTCAGTAATTCTGTGTCAATAAAGCCCGGTTTAATCGTCGTGACCGAGACACCATAACGAGATAACCGATTACGAAGGGCCTCGAGGTATGTGTCCAGTCCGGCTTTGCTGGTGTTATAGACAGGGCTACCGACACGGCCACGATCGCCGGCGATCGAGCTTATACCGACGATATGCCCACCGCGGGCGCGCTCGAAGCGTGTAGCCGCCAGATTGAGCCAGGCAACAGCTCCCATCAGGTTCGTCCGCAACATCGCTTCGTCTTTGGCAAAGTCATACTCATGCAAGCTGACAGGTGGCTGAACGGCCGCCGCGTAAATGATGAGGTCCAGGCCGCCAAGGTCACGAGTGATTTGATCAAACAACAGCGGAGCCTGCTCATACTCCGTCACGTCATGAACATAGGGGAGAACGGCTTCACGACCCAGTTCGTCTCGCAAAGCCGCCAGTTCAGCCTCACGACGAGCCACAGCCGCCACACGATAGCGATGTGAAGCTAATAAGCGTACCAGGGCTGCCCCCAATCCGGAGGACGCGCCGATGACAATGGCTCGCTGCTGTGGTTCCAGGGGGCGGTTAACAGATCGATTCATAGTTTCATGTAATCCGGCCAGGAGAGGAGGACAGCCGGTGGAAACTGCCGGCCGTGTCGGCGAGGCAAGACCCACGGCTCCCGAGGCCAAGATGAGCCTCTACACCGAATTCTAACAGATTCAGACTGATAGTAAAGCGATGTTAAACCTGCGATCAAGCTACTCAGGGAGAGTTGCCATCACGAAATAGCGTATCGACTCATCACAAAATGATGTATATGCTGGAACATGAAAGATCGATCATCTATTTCGGGTTTTCCTCTTGACAATTTAGTTCGTCTTCGTATTATTCTGCTTGGCATTATTCAGACCTGAGGGATGCTTTATGAAGCTGAGTGAGCAATTTAGCAAGAAACATCATGAAAGCTGGGTGGCTTTCTTTCGTGAACTCCATGAGAGTTCCGACCCCCGAGCCGCCCGATTGATGGATGAATTTGGGCAAGTTGCCCATCGTATCCGCCAGTTGAGCGATGCAAGCCTTGAAGCAAGCGGCCTCTCATACGCCCAGTTTAGGGTATTGATGAGCCTGCGGTATTGTGAATGGGCCGGAAATTGCGGCGGGCTTAATCCATCCGAGATCAGTGATCAGCAGGGAACGAGTCGCAACACCATCAGTGCACTGATTCGCTCTCTCGAGGATGCAGGCTTGGTTGAGCGCCAACTGGACGAGGAGGACCGTCGTCGCTTCAACATCCACATAACGGATGCAGGACGGCAAATAATTGCAGAGCACGCCGCCAAGCACGTGCAATTGGTTAATGAGCTATTTGCCGCGCTCAGCCAGGACGATATAGAGACGCTTGGCAGGATATTACAAACCCTGAATCATCAAACAGACATGATGAAGGACACGAACCCCGGTCCTTCTCGGAGGTAACTATGCAATTAACCGGAAGTGCGCCCACCGGGCGCGGACAACAAAGTGCTCGGCCAAGCCTGGCTTCGCTGGGGCGGGCGCTGCGCTACTTGTCCAACTATCCTAAATTGACGATCGGTGCGACCGTCGCCCTGATCATCGCCACCGCCGCCCAATTGGTTGTGCCGCAATTATTGCAGCAGATCATTGACACCGTCGTCACGGGCGCGATGAACCAAGGCATCCTCAACCTGCCGGCTAATGTCCAAGCTATGGCAGCTCAAAAGTTGGGTCTTGATCTGGCAACCATACAAAGCGATCTGGACGCCGCTCCACGCTTGATCATCACGGCGGGCCTGATTATCGTCCTCTTCGCGATCGCCCGGGGTCTATTCTCGTTCGCACAGAATTTCCTGTCTCAGGCCCTGTCGCAAAATATCGCGTTTGATCTGCGAAACGATATCTACAGCAAAATTCAGCGGCTCAGCTTCAGCTATCATGATCGTAACCGCACGGGACAGTTGATGATCCGCGCCACAGATGATGTGGAGCGATTGCGAATCTTCATCGGTATGGGCCTCCTGATGGCCCTGCAAGCCCTGATCCTGATGGTAGGCACCTTGGCTATCCTGGTTCTGACCAACATCCGGCTGACACTGGTGGTGCTGCCGGTGTTACCTATCGCAATGATCATTTTCATGATCTTCGGTCGAATCACTCAACCGCTATTCTCGGAAATTCAAAGGCGACTCGGTCGCGTTAATACGACCTTACAGGAAAATCTCGCGGGGCTCAAAGTCGTCAAAGCGTTCACGAGCGAGAAGCGCGAAGAGGAACGATTCCACGAGAGCATTGATTCATTGCTGGATCAGCGGGTGAAGGTCAGCCGCCTGTTCTCGTTTCTCTTCCCTCTGATCTTCCTTATCGCCAATCTGGGCCAGGCGGCAGTGATGTATTTCGGCGGCCGGCAAATCATTGACGGCACCCTGACGTTAGGCGAGTGGCAAAAATTCAGCCTCTACCTCATCTACGTTTTCATACCGATGGGTCAGTTGGGATTCATCATCTCACTTATGGCACAGGCAGGCGCCAGCGCCGATCGTATCTTCGAGATTCTGGATGCAAAGAACGACGTGGAAAACAAGCCGGATGCCATCGACCTTGGTGAGATAGAGGGACGGGTCGAATTCCGTGACGTGTCGTTCCGCTACTTCGCCGGCAGCGAGCCTGTGTTAAGTGACATTAACTTCACGGCCGAACCGGGACAAACTATCGCGTTGCTGGGAGCGACGGGAAGTGGCAAGAGCACTATTATCAACCTAATCCCCCGCTTCTATGACGTCAGTGAAGGGCAAATCCTCATCGATGGTCATGACGTGCGCGACGTGACTCTGGAAAGCCTCCGGCAACACATCGGCATCGTCCTGCAGGAAACCGTCCTGTTCAACGGAACGATCCGGGAGAACATCGCCTATGGTCGCCCGGACGCTACCGATGAAGAAATCATAGCTGCTGCCAAAGCGGCCGCAGCTCACTCATTCATTGAGAGCTTCCCAGAAGGGTACGATACACCCGTGGGGGAGCGAGGCGCAACGCTTAGCGGTGGGCAGAAGCAGCGTGTGGCTATCGCTCGCGCATTGATGCTCAACCCTCATATTCTGATCCTCGATGACAGCACAAGCAGCGTCGACTTAAATACCGAGTATGAGATACAAAAAGCGCTCGATAAGCTCATGGAAGGACGAACGAGCTTCGTCATTGCCCAGCGAATCAGCACTGTGCTGAACGCCGATATGATCCTGGTTTTGGAAAACGGCTTCATTGTCGCGCGCGGCACGCACGAAGAACTATTAGAGAATAGCCCGATTTACGCCGATATCTATCACTCACAGCTATCCGAGGATGTCGCCAAGGCGTAAGCGCGTTCAAACAGCGAGAAAACTATCATGATGATGGAAAGACAGACGCGACTTCTGCAAACAGAGACGAGGAAGGCGAGCAGCGTCAGTGGCACACTCAAGCGGCTATGGAGTTATTTCCGACGCTACAGCTGGGTCCTTCTTCTCGTTCTGGTTTTGGCTTTCACCAGCACTTACATGCAGGTCCTCATCCCTGACCTGACTGGACAGGCAGTCGATTGTTACCTGGGGCCCTTTAGCGCGGCCACAGCCGCCACGAGCGAGGGCGCTAACTTGTCCTCCGCGTTCAGTGGCGGAGCCGCACCCGCGTTCAGCGGCGGCTCCATGGATAACGCGTTCAGCAATTGTTGGTACACGACACCCGATCTGAGCGCAACACGTGACGCGACATTGAAATCCTTCGGTGGGCTAATCCTGCTGATTATCGGTCTCTATGTCGGCAGCGCCATATTCAGCGGCCTTATGTTCTATCTGATGAGCCTGGCCGGCTACCGGGTATTGCGGGATTTGCAAGCCGCCGTATTCGAGCATATTCATCAGTTATCCCTCGGTTACTTTACCAAACACGAGGCCGGCGACGTGATGAGCCGCTTCACCAACGACACTGACACGTTGCAACAAGTAGTCGGCTTCGGATTGGTATCGGTCATACAGAGTTTCCTGCAGATCATCATGGTCGTCGTCACGATGCTCAAGATGAACATACCCTTTGCACTCATCAGCTTGATCACGCTGCCGTTGATGATCATCTTCACTCGCTGGTTTTCCAGCCAGGCGCGAAAAGCGTTCCGTACAGCGCTCAAACAGATCGGTAATGTAAACGCAGACCTACAGGAAAGCATCTCGGCCGTTCGTGAAGTGCAGGCATTCAGCCGCGAGGAAGAAAATATCCAGCAGTTCCGTGAGAGCAACGCGGCCAATCGTGACGCCAATATTCGCGCCCAGGCCTACACCGGCGCACTGGGGCCAGTTCTGGAAGGTTTGAGCTATCTTAGCCTGGCCATTGTCGCTGGCGTCGGTGGTATGATGCTGCTCAGCGGCGGGAAATTTATGGGCACGACAATCTCCGTCGGCTTGATCATCACTTTCATCGGCTATACCCAACAATTCAACCGGCCGGTGCAACAAATCTCGGCCATGTGGGCCAATGTCCAGAATGCTATCGCCGGAGCCGAACGAATCTTCGGATTGCTCGACGAGCCGGTAGAAATCAAGGACAAGGTCAATGCCGTAGAGATGCCGGCAATCACCGGCCACGTGGTCTATCACGACGTCTATGCCGAATACAATACCGGCGAGCCGGTGCTGCGCGGAATCGACATCGAAGCCAAACCGGGGCAGACGATCGCTATTGTCGGTCCCACCGGAGCGGGCAAGACAACGATCGCTAACCTGCTGCCGCGCTTCTGGGATGTGTCGGCAGGCAGCGTCACCATCGATGGTTATGATGTGCGTGATGTGACACAGGAGAGCCTGCGTCGTCAGATCGGCATCGTCCTGCAAGATTCATTCCTGTTCAGCGATACCGTGATGAACAACATCCGTTATGGCCGCCCGGAGGCCACGGACGATGAAGTCATAGCGGCCGCACGGCTGGCCCATGCCGATGAGTTCATCAACCGGCTGGAAAACGGCTACCAGACGATGACCGGCGAGCGCGGTGCGGGACTAAGCTTGGGGCAACGCCAGCTTCTCTCGATCGCTCGCGTGGCGCTCATCGACCCACGAATCCTCATCCTGGACGAGGCGACGAGCAGTGTGGACACGCGTACCGAGCGAGAGATTCAGAAAGCGCTGGAAGATCTCCTGCGAGGACGAACCAGCTTTGTTATCGCCCATCGGCTCAGCACTATCCGCCACGCCGATCAGGTGCTCGTCGTCGACGATGGCCGGATCATTGAGCAAGGAACACACGACAGCTTGTTAGCCAAACAAGGTTTCTACTACAACTTGTATATGAGCCAGTTCCGTCGGTCGGTGGACGATTCAGATCCGGATTACACCGAAGCTGTATTGGCCGCCCAATCGTAATATCCTCTAATTCAGCTTGAACGCCACGAGCGTATCAAGTCCACGCCGCCGCGCGCGATAGCTTGCAGTTCTCTCAACTGTCCAGCCATCGCGCGCGGCGGCGCTTTCATCATCTGTTTGGTTGGGAACCAGCGTTGGCATTACAATAGAGGTTTGAGCTGCGTCCGCCGACTGCGAAGTTTGAGAGAACCCTCACACGTGACGCGCTCCAGAGGAATATTCCATTCATATACAGAACGTAGATATACGCTAAGTCGCCAGACAAAAAAGGGATAATGTTATGGTCAAAATTATCACCGACACAACGGCTTGTTTATCAAAAGAGATCGCCCAAAAATACGATATTCCCGTCATCCCTCAGATCATTAACTTCGAAAACGACTCCTACTATGAAGGCATTGACATGGATATCGACGCCTTCATGGCACGACTGAAGCGTTCAACCGAATTACCGCAAACAGCCGCGCCGCCGCCCCATCTGTTCGTCGAGGCGTTTCAGCGATTAGCGCCTTTGGGGGAGCCAATTCTGTGTATCCACCCCTCCTCCGAGGTCAGCGGCACAGTGCGTTCAGCCACGCTGGCAGCCAGGGATTTCCCCAATGCGGATATCCGCGTTATCGACACCCATCTCATAGCCGGCCCGCTAGGAACGATTGTACAACTCGCAGCCGAAGCGGGCGCCTCCGGTAGCGATGCCGATACTATCGTCGCTCTCGCCAATAATCTAAGCGAGCGTTGCCGGCTATACTTTCTCGTCGATACCCTTGAATATTTGGCGCGAGGTGGGCGAATCGGCGGCGCGACCGCGTTGGTGGGAAGTGTCCTTCGGATCAAGCCGATTTTGAGCTTGCAAGATGGACGTGTCGAATCCTATGAAAAAGAGCGCACGCATAAGCGCGCTCTGGCACGATTGAAAGAGATCGTTTTAAGCCAAATTCCGCGCGACGGCAGCGGCCATTTATCCGTCATGCATGCCGACCATCTGGAGGAGGGCCAGGCTCTGGCAGCAGAACTCGGCCAGGCTACCAATCAGCCCGAAGTCCCCGTGCTAAACATGCCGCCCGCGATCGTCACCCACGGCGGGCCGGGTATTTTGGCGGCCGGTTTCTTCGTATCACCCGGCCATTAGACAGCACCGCCTGGCGACCGAACGGGCACTATCTGCCGCTTGTCCCGATGCTCACCCGAATTGTTCTTCAAAAAAGTCGAGTGCAGGCCGCGGGTTATCGATGAGATATTGGAAGCTACGATAGTGATGATCGCCATCGACATAGATCGGGCCTTGGCCACCAGGCGTCGCCATTCGTAGACGATTAACGTCTTCTACAGAACCCCATCTATCGCCCTGACTCTGCACAAACAAAACAGGTGTAGTTCCGGCCCCGGCAGCAGCAAAAGAGGGTTGAAGCGCGTCCAGACGAACACCACCAATCGTTGAATAGGCCCACTTAACAAAAGGCAACATGGCCAAACCGGGCATGCCCAACAGATCCCGGGCGTATCTGTCAGCGTAGACGGCTGCCGTAGAAGGCCCCACAGCGATAGCTGCACGGATCTGGTCCGTCTGCGGCAACGCATAAAGCAACGCGTTAGCGCCGATACAAAAGCCGACAACGCCGATCCGGTCTTTATCGATATCGGGTCGGGTTTGTAAATAGGCCAGAGCGCCCAACAGATCATTGGATTCCAATTGACCAAATGTCACCGGTGGATGGGACGCGCTCTCGCCATGGTTACGCAGGTCGAACATCAGGACGTTATAGTTCTCGTAGTTCAGAGCGTGGGCCAATCGCAACAGTTCAATCGGAGTCGTGCCGGAGATATCGGCCGCCAGATCAGCCGCGGCATCGCCCAGCCGGTTCCAAAGCCAGCCATGGGCCAGGATAATGGTCCCTTTCGCTTGCTCCGCTACTCTGGCCGGTATGAACCAACCGGAAAGACGGACACTATCCATAGCCGGGAACTGCACGTTTTCGAAATCCAGACCCATTTGGGACGGAGAGGTCCATAGAGGTTGGCGGGCGGGAGCCACCATGCGCCGAGTGAAATAAGCCACGGCGGCCGCAGATATCCCCACAACAAACCCAAACAACAAGCTCAACAGCTTCAAGACACGTCGAAATGTCATAGCACTTTACCCCCTGTTGGATCCCATTATAACATCTAATCGGCGACAACTCCGGCAAATAAGTCGTACTCGCGAAACCCGTCGGCCACCGCCGGGTAAGCACGGATGAACGTCTCAGTCGCCATAAAGCGACGCTGCACCCATTCAGGGAACATTCGCGAGCGTGACGTTCCTCCGCCCTGGCTAGGATGTTCGGCCGCGGCGGCGCGCTTGACATCCCAGTATCGCCGGTAATCAATGCGCGCGTGCAGATGATGCGGGTCGATGCCGATCCTGGTCCAGTCGATATCCTTGTTTCGGCCCGCGTGTTTCGGATCTTGCCCGCGCAGGCGCATCATGAACGAGAAGAATTTGATCATCCGGTTGGAAAGGCCCGTGAAGTAAAGTCTTTGCGGCTGATACGGTGCGGGGCCGATCTCCGAATAACGGGTTGCATCCCCGGCAGCCTTAAAGGCGGCCGTGGTAATCTTCCAGCACTGGATATGATCGGGATGGTAGTAGCCCCCGGTCTCATCATGGGTCACGACGACTTGCGGCCGAATCTCTCGAATCAGAGCGACGACCTTGCCGGCAGACTCCTGAGGATCGATATTGATGAAGGCCTCAGGATGTTGGTTAGCCGGATCACCGATATAACCTGAGTCTCGATAGCCCAGCATATGAAGCGTACCGCCAAGAATGTGGACGGCCGACTCCAATTCGCGCCGTCGCACGGCGGCCAACTCCTTCAAAGTGTGTTCATATCCTCCAGCGACAGAGCCGGCCACACCATCAGTGGCAATGGCAATATGGACGTCAACGCCTTCATCAGCATACCGAGCCAGGGTGCCGCCCATGCCGAACGATTCGTCGTCGGGATGGGCAAGCACGGCAAGCAATCGATATCGCTTCTCGGCACTACGTTGTTTCTGACCGATCTCATCGGTCGTGCTGATACTCACTTCTCTTCCTCATCAGTTGTTTGAGTGTTACGTCTGGCCTCGAATGTGGAATCGCCCATCGCTACGGCCATGCCTACGGCGTGAGTAGCTGTGTGTGACAGGCTAATCGACCATTCTACCAATCCCAATTCAGCTGCCAGCCGGGCCGCCGTGCCATGGAGATTTAGGACAGGGCGGCCACGATCGTCGCCTATAATTTCGATCTCTTTCCAGGATACATCGCCGATCCCGGTTCCCAAAGCTTTGCCGACCGCTTCCTTAACGGCAAAGCGGCCGGCCAGGCTGGTGGCGCGGTTGCCACACTGCTCGCGCTCAGTTGGCGTGAAAAATCGGTCGCAAAAGCGGTCGCCATAACGGGCGATACCTTGCGATATACGCTCAACCTCGATGATATCAACGCCAACAGCCAGCATCACAGCGCCTCGACTGGACCGCTTATAGCGATATTGATATTATCGGCACTGAGATAGTTACGTGCGGCGGCCTGAACACGTTCAATCGTGATGTCATTCATCATCTCGCCATAACGGTGCAAATAATCCAGGCCGAGACCATAGAGCTCCATATCGGTGATGATGTCAGCGATACCGCCATTCGTCTCCAGACTCATAGGCATCGATCCAACACGAAAAGCCTGGCTATCGGCCAACTCCTGCTCGCTAACCGGTTCATCAATGATGCGACGTATTTCATGGCGGATCGACTCGATCGCCAGATCGACCTTATCCAGCGCCACGCCGGCCGAGGCCGTCCACGCGCCCGGTCCCAGGCCGCCAGCCAACCGACTTGACGCATAGTAAGCCAATCCTTGTTCCTCGCGCACGTTTTGTCCGATTCGCCCCATCATGCCAAAGACGCCCAGGATCGTGTTCATCAGGCTGGCATCGAGGTAATCAACAGCGGAACGGCGTGGGCCGGGCAGGCCCATGACGATATCGACCTGGTGCTTATCCGGCATCGGCACATGGCGACGTACTATGCCGGAAGGTCTGGGGGCCTCAGGGGCGATCGGCACGACTTGCTGATCATCGTTACGCCATCCGCCGAAGGCGCTCTCGATTTTTCGCAAGGCGTCATCCGCCCTGATGGCGCCGGCAATGCCGATAATCATGCCTCGCGGGCCATAATAGCGCTCGTAAAACCCGACGATATCTTGCCGGGTCATCGCGGAAATAGTATCCAGATAGCCACTGCTGGAACGGCCAAAAGGATGATTCGGGTAGGCCATCTCAAAAAACGCCAACCAGGCCATGCTGCGGGTGCTGTTAGCGCGCATCTGTAGCCCGGTAATGAGTTGCCCGCGAAGCTTCTCCATCTGCTCCGCAGGGAACACCGGCCGGCAAAGTGATTCGACGATAACATCCAGCGCTAGATCGAGGTCCTCCGCCAGACTATGACTCGAAAAGCCCAAAGTGTGAGAGGCGCTACCAAAAGCCACCCCTGCGCCGGCCATCTCGAGTGTCTCGTAGATCTCATCGAAGGTGCGCTTATGGGTACCGCGCATCAGCATGTCAGCCGTGAAATCAGCCAGGCCGGCTTTGTCGGCCGGCTCGACAACCGAGCCGGCACGGACCACGCCCTCGATAGAAACCGTGGCGCTGCTCATATTCTCGTAAACCAGCACGGTGATGCCGTTAGACAGGATGTGACGACGGATGGTGTCCGGTCCGGGGTAGCTATTGACGGTCATGTGTCGCTTCGGTCCGTTTAATAACCAGCAGGGTAATATCGTCGTATTGCGTCATGTCTCCGGCAAACCGGTGGACATCATCCGCTATAGCAGTGCGAAGTTCATCCGCACTTATATCCGGACGTTCCAGCAAGAGATCGCGCATCGTCTCTTCCAGGCGATGTGCGCCGAACTCCTGATAATCTGCATCTACCGCATCGGTAATGCCATCGGTATACAAGACAAGCGTATCGCCCGCCTCTAATTCGGCAGTAGCCACGGCGACATTGAGGTCAGAAAAAACGCCGAGAAGTGGGGAACTGGGCGGCAAGCGAAAGAATCTAGATTCCGCCTTGCGCCACAGAAGAGGTGGATTGTGACCGGCGTTGGCGTAGGTCAACTGACCGGTATTAGTGTTCAATTCAGCATAGAACGCCGAAAGGAACATATCGGATTGGCTGTCTTCCTGGATATAACGGTTGGCCCAACCCAGCACTTCGGCAGGTGCGCGACCACGCAGTGCGATGTTCCGTATCGTCGTGCGACTAAGCGTCATAAATAATGCCGCAGGAACACCCTTGTCGCTAACGTCGGCGATGACGACACCCAGACGACCGGGTTCGCCCGGCAGCGGAAACAAGTCGTAGAAATCGCCACCGACCTGCCGGGCCGCCTCGAAGTAGGCTGCAAACTCCCAACCCTCGAGGCGCGGCGGCGCGGCGGGCAACATGCTCATCTGGATATGGCGACCGACCTCAAGCTCTTCCTCGATACGCTGGCGTTTCAATTCCTCACGGTGGAGGCGCGCCGTCTCGATGGCCAGGGCGGCCGTGTTGGCCATGAGGCGCAGGAAACGCACCTCAACCTCGGTGAGACGCCGCTTTGTACGAAAGTCGATGACTAGCGCTCCAATGGCCACATCATTGGCGATAAGGGGGACCATCGCCGCCGCTTTGAAGCCCTCACGCCCAAGCCAATCCGGCGACCATAGCGGCGGATCCTGCACAGTCAGATCTTCCACCAGCATCATCTGTTGAGTGCGCATAACCCAACCGGAGCCGGTGGAATCATCGGCTGGAACGCGATAATCCTTGCCAGTAGGATCGTTTATCCAGCCGGAAGCGGCGCGGAAATATAGGTAGTCCGGGTCAGGGCCGGTCAGGAGGACCGCACAGGCGTCGGCCGATATCAGGTTTCGCACCTCCTCGACAATGTAATGCATCAGGTCGTCGAGGTCATGACGGCTCAGGAGTTGTTGCGAAATATCGAGGAGAGCCGCTTGTTCGTGGATGCGTTGCTCCTGCATCGCGTCGAATAACTGGGCTCTCTCGAGCGCGGTTCCCATCTGATTGCCGACGTTGGTGAGCAAGCTAAGACTGCGCGAGGTAAAGTAAGACCAACTCGGAGCGGCAACATTCAGGATACCAAGCAGACGATCACCGGAGCGCAAAGGCGTTGACGCATGGATGGCCAATCCCATCTTGTCACCCGTGACGCCCGCCAGCCGGCTGCACTGCACCTCGTTATAAGCGCTGGTGATATCACCCTCCAGATAGAGCCTTTGGCAATCACATGTTTGGTCCCAGGCGGCCGCGTTCGTCACTGCTAAAGCCGGAGGCAAGTTATAGTGGGCAATGAGGCGAAATCCGCGACCGCTCCAGCGATCGTTGGCGGTCGGATCGAGCAGGAAGATCCAGCCCGTCTCCAACCCCATCAAAGTGACCAGTTTAGCCAGAGAATCATTAAGGGCGGTCTTGACGTCGGGAGACTGGTTCAGAATCAGAGAGATCTCGTTGAGTGTCTGGAGATCAGTAACCAGGTCATGTTGAGCGGTCATCTCTTGGGATTTTACCATAGATAGACAGGCGGCCATACCATGGAGTTCGCCTTCTACTGGATATCAGGCCGGGCGCCCACCACCTTCGTTATCGATCGTTGGCTCATACCAGCCGGTAGTACGGTTTCGCCGTTGCAGATACCGGCGACCGACACGCTCGATATCGTCAAGGGTCACTTCGTTGAGCCGTTCCAGCACACTCTCGAACCAGCGATAGTCGCCTGTCGTGGCTTCAGCTGCGCCAAGGAGCTGAGCCTGTCCTGAAATGCTCTCGCCGGCCATGATAAATTGAGCGCGAGCACGCTTTAATGCCTTGGCCAATTCAACTTGGGTAATCGGTTCGGTCGCCAACCGGTCGAGTTCGGCCTCAAGAGCCGACTCTACTTCGGGCAACGTGCGGCCGGAACGAACAACGGCCGACAAAGTGTAGAGAAACGGATCGATCGTAGGCGTCAGACTACCACCGACCCCGGCGGCGAACTCAGTATTGACCAGCGCCTTATAAAGCCGCGAACTCCTGTTTGAACCGCCGCCACTGAACATACCAAGGCTGCTGCCCCCAGCCAGCGCGGCATTAAGTAATGACAGCGCGGGATAATCGGGATGGGTCGCGCCAGGGACGTGATAAGCGAAGGTGAGATAGGCCGTATCTCCGGGGCCATTGACGACGACTCGGCGCTCGCCGAGCTGAGCCGGCTCCTCGCGCCGAACAATCGTAGTCTCCTCTCCCGCCGGGATAGAGCCAAATAACTCGGTGATCTGGCTTAGTATCTGGCTTGTATCAAAATCGCCAACGACCACAGCGATAGCGTTCGCAGGGACGTAGTGGCGGCGGTAATGTTCGAATAGCATGTCGCGGGTCATCGTTTGTAGATCGACTACATCCCCAATGACTTCATGATGATAGGGATGAACACGGAAAGCAGCTGCCGTCAACTCCTCATCAAGCAGAAAGCGCGGCTGATTCTCATACATCGAGCGCTCGGACAAGATAACTGTACGCTCCGATTCCACTTCATCGGGCGTCATGATCGTATTGACCATACGGTCAGCTTCCAGCCGCAGCGCGATATCAATGCGATTGGACGGCATAGTTTCGTAATACGCCGTGTAGTCAAGCCAGGTAAATGCGTTCCAATGACCTCCCTCGCGCGAGATCATACGCTCCATGAGATCGCCGGGTATTTGGGGCGTTCCTTTAAACATCATGTGCTCGACCCAGTGAGATACGCCGGTATGACCTGGTAATTCATTACGGCTGCCCACACGATACCAGACCATAAAAGTTGCCACAGGAGCGTGATGCATCTCCTTGAGAATAACCGTCAGACCATTACCCAGTCGCGTTTTCGTTGTCGTTGAACTCATCTACTCTCTCCAACTCAATGCCGAACAATGATTATAGCGATTGGGCACATCCGGGGCAGGTTGGCGTCGAAGCTCGCACGAACAAAGAGGTGACGGATCGAGATAATTTGGTAATCTGGGGGTCTGGAGCTTCTATTTTATTTTCGGCGTTACGCCGTCCTACTATCCAACAAATAACCAAAACCACCATGTCCACAACAAACGATGAAAAAGAATCGGGAAAGAATGGAGAAAAGAGCATCCCGACGGATCTTATCTCCCGAACAAATCATACAACGACCATCGGCGGCCGAACGCTGAGCTACACAGCCACGACCGGCCAGATCATTCTGAAAGCTGAAGATAAGGAAACCGGCGAGAAGCCCAAAGCGGCTATCTTCTTCGTCGCGTACACACTCGACCAGCCAGAAGACATTTCCGAGGCGGAGCATGCCGCGGCGCGGCCGATCACCTTCGCGTTCAATGGCGGCCCAGGCTCGCCGTCCATCTGGCTTCACCTGGGCTTGCTGGGGCCGCGCCGCGTTGAATTGGAGCGGGACGGTCATCCCATTCCCCCGCCCTACCGAATGATCGATAACGAGTTCAGCTTGTTGGACAAGACCGATCTGGTATTCATTGATCCTGTGACGACCGGTTACAGCCGTGCCGTGCCCGGCGAGGAAGACAAACAGTTCCATGGCTTCAAACCTGATATCGAATCGGTGGGGGATTTCATTCGTCTCTACACTTCGCGCTATCAACGCTGGTCATCGCCGAAATACCTCATCGGCGAGAGCTACGGCACGACCCGCGCCACCGGCCTGTCGGGCTATTTGCAGGAGCGGCATGGACTATACCTGAACGGCATCATGCTCGTCTCCACTGTCCTCAATTTCATGACGCTGGCTTTTGACCCCGGCAACGATCTGCCTTATCTCCTGTTCCTGCCGACCTACGCGGCGACCGCTTGGTACCACAAGCGGCTAGACAATGAGTTACAGGCCGATCTAGGCCGGACATTAGCCGAGGTCGAAGCATTCGCGCAAGGCGAATATGCTACGGCCTTGATACAGGGCGACGCTCTACCAGCCGACGCGAAGGCCGCCATCGTCGCCAAACTGTCACGCTATACGGGCCTGTCCGCCCGATACATTGAATCGACGAACCTGCGCATCAATATCTACCGATTTGTGAAGGAGCTTCTACGCGATGAGCGCCGGACAGTTGGCCGTCTGGACAGCCGCTACATCGGCATCGATCGCAACGCGGCCGGCGAATCGATCGAGTACGACCCAAGTTACGCCATCATCCAGGGTCCTTATTCAGCAATGCTCAACGACTATATCCGGCGTGATCTGCAATTCGAGAGCGATCTCCCCTATGAGGTCCTCAGCGGTCGGGTATATCCATGGAAATTTGAAGAGAACCAAAACAGCTACGTCAACACGGGCGAGACGTTACGCAAAGCCATGAGCATGAATCCACACTTGAGGGTTTTCGTTGCTAATGGCTATTACGACCTGGCCACACCTTACTTCGCAACACAATACACGTTCAACCATCTGGAGTTGGATGAGAGTCTACGCTCGAACATCACCATGACTTATTACGAGGCGGGACATATGGTCTATATTCACGATCCGTCACTGGAGCAGCTGAAGAAAGATCTCGCTCATTTCCTCGACGCTTAGCCGAGTAGGAGCATCACATCCAGCCGCGCAAGCTGTAGACGAACAGGCCGATATACTCTTTGAGAGCACGCGCGGTATAGGCCAAATATTCAGCATCAGGCATCAAGTTGATGACCGTTCCTATGGGTCCGCCGCGCCACAGGTGTCGCCACTCGGCGTCGGATACGAGGAAATCTGTTGGAGCAGGAATGACGCGCAACCCCTGAGCCTCGAACAGGGGCACGGAGCGCGGCATATGCATGGCCGAGGTCACCAGAATGATTTCATCTATTCCGGCCTCGGCCAACATTTGCCGACTATAGAGAGCGTTCTCGTAGGTGTTGCGCGAGCGAGCCTCCGTCCAGACAGCTTCAGGCGGCACCCCAACCAGATCCATGAAAGCCAGCATATCGCTCGCCTCCGGACTAATCCCTTCGGGTGTCAGCCATTCGATGCTGCCGCCCGTGACGAGGATGACATCGGCCGCGCCGTCATGATACAGTTTCGCGCCGTAAAGTAAGCGGTCACCGGCCTCATTAACTTCAGTGATCGGCCGCGGGGGATCGCTGCCACGGGTGCCACCACCTAATATGACGATCGCGGCAGCCTGGGGCGCATTCGCGGGCGGGTAGCGCGATTCCAGGCTACGCACCAGGGTATAGGCTACGTAGCGACTGCTACCGAGCCACAGAATGATCAGAGCCAAGGCTATCGCTAACCGCCGCCCACGTCTCCAGATCAGGGCCACCAGCAATAGCAACATGCTTAGCCCCAAGGGGAACATCAGAAGCGGAATCAGTTTCGACAAGAAGATAAACACGGCGGCCAGAATAACAAAAAGCGCCGATTTGGACGAATGGCACGGCCGGCTGCTGCCATCCATCGCCCATCCGGTATAATCCCGCCGATGAAAGTAGCCGTCCTGTCCGATATCCATGGGAACCTCCCCGCCCTGCAAACGGTCGTAGCCGATATTGACGCCTGGTCACCTGATATCGTCATCGTGGGCGGGGATATCATCAACCGGGGACCAAGTTCGGGGGCATGTCTGGAGTGGATGCTGGAGCGGCGAGAGACCATGGGCTGGCAATTATTGCGCGGCAATCATGAGGAGTTCGTCCTCGATTGTGCCGTACCCGACCGGCCGCTATCCGGCCCGGGCTATGAGGTGAAACAGTTCGCCCATTTCGCCCTGGCGCAGATCGGGGAAATGGCCATGGACGTAAAACTGTTGCCCGATATCTACGAACATTCCATGCCGAACAACCAATCGTTGAGAGTAGTCCATGCGTCTATGCGAAGCAACCGGGACGGCATCTACCCAGAGACACCGGATAACACCTTACAGCGGCAAATCGCCCCTGCTCCGGCCGTTTTCGTCACCGGACATACCCATCGCCCTCTGATTCGTCGCCTCGGCGATACCCTGGTCGTCAATATAGGCTCAGTAGGTTCCTCGTTCGACAACGACAGACGCGCCGGTTATGGCCAGTTCACCTGGTCAGGCGGCGAATGGCACGCCGCGGTCGTGCGCCTGGATTATGATTTTAGCCAGACCGAAGCGGATTATGTTCGTTCGGGCTTTCTGGAACGGGGCGGCCCGCTGGCCCAGCTCATGCTGGTTGAGTTACGGAAAGCGCATGGATTAATCCATCGCTGGGCCAGTCGCTATGAAGAAGCTGTGCTAACCGAGTATATGACGCTGGAGGAAAGCGTCAGGCTGATATTAAGTGATGAGGATATCCGACCGTTCACTGGACCGCCCGGTTGGATAATCTAGCGGAAGAACAGAAGCCAGGGAACGTAGTAAGGCTAAAATCTTGCCGACCGCTTGTTACGTTTATACTGGAACATCTCCCGGTTGAATTCTGGCAAATACGTGCGTATCACGCAGGTTGCCAAAATGATCGCGAGCGTCCTGATACAGCGTGCCCTCTAATACATAGCCGGTGCGACGGGCAACGGCCGCGCTGCGAACATTTTTAGCGTCACAACGTATCTCCATGCGCCGCGCCCCCAGCGTCTTGAAGGCGAAATCCGTGATGCCGTTGACCGCCTCGGTTATATAGCCTTGTCCTGAGTAACTGGTCCGCACCCAATAGCCAATCTCGAACTTGGGTACGGCCCAATCGATTCTATGCAGGCCACTGCTACCGACACAGACGTTAGTCCCCCTCAGAAACAGAAGCAGCCACAGATCCTCGCGCGCCAGGAACTTGAGACGCCCTTGGCGAATTCTAATCTCGTATTCCTCTTCTGTAGGGATCGCCATTGCCCAAGGCATCCAGGGTATCAGTTCATTTTGCGATTCCAGGACCGCCTCACGAAGAGAAGCCGCATCTCCGGGCATCGGCCCGCGAATCGTCAATCGCTCAGTGTCGAAGCTATAAGGGAAGTCGAGCAAAATTGGATCCACTGCGTGACTCATGGCGGCGAGTTTACCATGCGCGAAGAGGCCGTCCCACTTAATATTATAGTTTGGAAGGAGGTGCGGACTATCAGGCGGCCAGCAGTTTCACCATCGAACGCAGTCCCATTCCAATCCGGGCAGTCGAATAGTTGCGCACATAACGCTGGAACCGAAAATAGTCAACCTGCAGCGGGGCCAGAAGGGCTTCGCCAAAGTAGTCCAGATCCAGATCTGCTACCAGTTCATCATTACGAGCGGCCGAACGAAGCAGCGCGCGAACGGTCATATACTGCCAGAAATGTGGCACATTTAGGCGAGCGTCCATATGCACGATTCCGGCACGAGCGACTTCAAGCAGCAAAGGTGAATGAACTTCAGTAAATTCGACCAGGCTCTCCAAAAATTGAGCCAATTGCTCCAGAAACGGAGTGCCCTGTTGGGTCAGGCTTTGGAAACGTCCCAGCATACTGTCCTGGAACTCAGCCAGCTGGGAATCCATTAGAGCCAGGCACAATTCACCCTTATTGGCGAAGCGCCGGTAGAGTGTCCCCTTACCCACCCCAGCAACTTCAGCGATTTCAGCCATGCAGACATTCTCGACTCCTCGCTCGCGGAAAAGGCGTTCGGCCGTCGTCAAGATGAGCGCACGATTCGCTGCCGCATCAGCGCGCTCGGTACGGTCAGGAAAGGCATTCCCATCTAAATTCAACTCTATCGGATCCGTCATTCGTAGCCTTCCATTTGATTTTCATCGGAATATTTTCTATCTCTTGACAACTGGACTCAAGTCCGCTATTATCATAGCACACAAGTGGACTAAAGTCCAGATACAAGATCCGAGGAACAAAACAAAACCAAAAAGGAGTTTATACTAAAATGGCTTGGCAACTAGATAAAAGTCACACACACATTAACTTCACCGCTCGTCACATGATGATTAGCAAAGTTCGCGGCGAATTCACCAACTACGACATTAACGTGAACTTTGATGAAGAGAACCCAACCCAAACCACTGTCGATGTCACCATCTACGCCGACAGCATCAGCACTCGTGACGACAAGCGCGACGCCCACTTGCGCTCGGCCGATTTCTTCGATGTCGACACCTATCCGGTGTTGACCTTCAAGAGCACAAAGGTAGAGCAGATCAACCCGAACAAAGGTCGATTAATTGGCGACCTGACCATTCGCGACGTCACCCATGAGGTTACCCTGGACGTGGACTACGCCGGCCTCATCAAAAGCCCCTTCGGCTCGATCAGCGCGGGCTTCTCGGCCGAGACATCGATCAGCCGCAAGGATTGGGGGTTGAACTGGAACGTAGCCCTGGAAACCGGTGGCTGGCTGGTTAGCGACAAGATCGACATCGAGATCGAGCTGGAATTGGTGCAAGTTCCCGAAGCCGTTGCCGAGCAGGCGTAAGCATACTCCCTACCCTAAAACCTTTGATACACAGGCGGCGGCTCACGACATGGAGCGCCGCCTTTTTTATTCGTATACTATATTTTCAAGGCATTTACTGAGCAGATTGATTGTTAATGGAGATATGGAATGAGCAGTATCGCGATGGCCCCGCCTCGCATCGGGCATGTGGCGTTGGCTGTAGCTGACCTGGATCGGTCGATCCGATTCTACGAAGATGTCATCGGTCTTTCCCTATTGAGCCGTGAAAATAGCCTGGCTCGCCTGGGCGCGGGGGACAACGACTTCTTACTACTCTATGGGCAGCCCGGGGCGCGATCGGTTCAGCCAGCGACCGGGTTGTATCATTTTGCGATCCTCGTGCCATCGCGACAGGATCTGGCCCGGACGCTCTACCATCTGCTACAAGTCGATGGGCCGATCAGTGGCTTCGCCGATCACGCAGTGAGCGAGGCTATTTATTTGACCGATCCCGACGGTCACGGCATCGAGATCTACCGGGATCGACCACGCGAAGAGTGGCAGTATCGCGGCGACGAACTGCGCATGACAACCGAGCCGCTTGACCTCCATGGAGTACTCGGTGAGCTGGCAGGAGTCGTCCCTGACTCCTATCAGATGGCGGAAGGCACCTTCGTGGGCCATATGCATTTGCAAGTAGCCGAGATCGCCGCGACCGAGCGTTTCTATACAGGGCAGATCGGCCTGGATCTTGTGATGCGTTATGGACCACGCGCGACGTTTATGTCCGCCAACGGCTACCACCATCATCTGGGAGCCAACACCTGGGCCGGTGAGCATCTACCCCCTGCTCCAACTGACGCAGCTCGGTTAATGTGGTATGAGATCGTCCAGCCTGACGAGGCGACGCTACAGGCGATCAGACATCGGCTGGAATCGGCCAATATCAAAGCCAAACACGAGGATGGGACGATCATCGTCACGGATCCGTCGGGCATCCAGGTAAGACTAACAAGCGCATAATAAATCCACGGCAGAAAAAAGAGCCACCGCGCCTCATTGTGTTAGAATTCGGCTATGTCTAATGCCGAAAAGGGGCCAACGATCCTGTATGCAGATCAGGAACATACCGGCATCCGCCTGGTTGTCTTCCTGGCCTTATTCATCGGATATCTGATTGGGTTTCGTGTTGTTTTCCTTCTGATAAAGATATTCGCCACGCCAGAGATTGCCGAGTACACCGTTTTCCTCTCGTGTGTTGGCGGTTTGCCCATCGCTCTCTTTCTCATCTGGGGATTGGAAAAGATCCTCAAGCTCGTCTGGCATAGTGGATTGAGTCTGACCCTGGACGAACAGGGCTTGTTTGTCAACGATCGGCGTCCCGGCAGCCAAACCGAACCGGCGGACACGCCTACGCCGGCAATGGTTTGGTCAGCCCATATAGGCAGGACAAATTGGTACTTTCGATTGAGTGGTTACCCGCGTGGCGGCCGCGAGCGCCGGGTCCCCGCAAAATGGCTCTGCATAGCCACAGAACTCCAGCAGGACGACGACCGGTTAAGTGTCTATGCCCTAATGCCGCCGGATAAAGCGTCCGCCTGGGTTGACGACCCTAAACACGGGTTCCATTTCCTCAGTATGGCCGGGCTTTATGATAGCTCGATGCGGTCAAGAATGGGGCCACCCGTTCGCCCGAATATCCCCAACCAACTATTACAATCCAAAGATGGTCGCTATTGGCTAGCCGAGCGCCGGCGCTGGGAGTTCGGCATTGAGTTAACGGCCGAGGATTTCGCTACTTTGATGCAATATGTAGACAAGGCCGCACAAACCTAGACGACCGTTTATAATAGCGGAACCACACCAAGTCAGGAGGTGAACAATGTTCGATTTTATTACTGAAGAACACAAGATGATTGCCGATGCGGCCCGCGACTTCGCCCGTAATTCCATCATGCCCATAGCCGCGAAATTCGATGAGTCAGGCGAATTCCCGCTTGAGACGATCCGCGAGATGGGCCAATTGGGCTTTATGGGTATCGAAGTACCCGAAGAATACGGCGGATCCGGCATGGATACACTCGCCTATGTGCTGGCCATGGTAGAGATATGCAAAGTCGATGCCAGCCACGGGACGATCATGTCGGTCAACAATTCGCTCTACGCCCATGGCCTGCTCAAGTTTGGGACAGAGGAACAAAAACAGAAATACCTGGTGCCGGTAGCCACCGGACAGAAGATCGGCGCTTACAGCCTGACCGAACCCATGAGCGGCAGCGACGCGGGGACGATGAAGAGCCGTGCGATTTTGAATGAGGCGGGGACACATTACATCATCAACGGCCGAAAATCATGGGTCACCTCAGGGCCATACGCCGACTACATTGTCCTGTTCACGATGACTCAACCGGAGAAAGGTCATAGGGGTGTGACGGCCTTCCTCATCGACACGACCCGCCCCGGCTTTGTGCGCGGCAGAAAAGAGCCGAAGCTGGGCATCCGCGCCAGTGCGACGAGCGAGATCACCTTCGAGGATTATGAATGTCCTGTGGAAGACAGGCTGGGCGCGGAAGGCGAGGGGTTCAAGATCGCGATGACGGTGCTGGACGCCGGCCGCATCGGTATCGCGTCGCAAGCGCTGGGAATCGCCGAGGCAGCGCTGGAAGCCAGCATCCAATATGCCCGCGAGCGAGAGGCGTTTGGCCAGAAGATCGGTGAATTCCAGATGATCCAGCAGAAGCTGGCCGATATGAAATGCCGGGTAGAGGCCAGCCGCCTGCTGATCTATCAGGCGGCATTGGCCAAGATAGCGGCGGCCAAGGGTGGCGGACGCTACTCGATGGAAGCCAGCATGGCCAAACTATTCGCCAGCGAAACGGCTATGTGGGTGACGACCCAGGCTATCCAGATTCATGGCGGCATGGGGTACAGCAAGGATATGCCACTGGAAAGATATTTCCGCGACGCCAAGATTACGGAGATCTACGAGGGAACGAGCGAGATACAGCGGATGGTTATCGCTCGCTCGCTAACCGGCTTGCGCTAGAAGCCGGAGACGACAGAATAGAAAAGCCCGTACATCATTGATGCGCGGGCTTTTTTGCTATCTCAGGAGATTAATAATCGCTTGCTGCAAGACTCGCGCCAGAAGAATGGCGACCATGGGGCTGAAATCAAGGCCGCCCAACGGGGGCATCAGCCGGCGAATGGGGTTTAGAATCGGATCGATGACGGCGCCGACGATGCGAATGATCGGCCCCCAAAAAGGATGATACGGGCTGGGGCGAACCCAGGACAAAATGATGCTGGCAAACAGCATGACGTAAAAAATCCAAAAGAGCGCATTAACGATATTAACCAGAATCATTTGTCTTTCGGTACCTCGCAAATCATTGAATAACTGGTGAGACGATCCCGATATTGAGGCAGGTATATCATGGCCGGCTCACTTCTCGCGCTCACCGAAGAGCGCGCGACCAACCCGGACGTGGGTCGCTCCTTCTTCGATAGCGATCTCAAAATCGTCGGTCATCCCCATCGAGAGATAAAGCGCATGACTTACATCTCCCTCTGCCAGGAGCCAGTCCGCGATCCCTCGTGTCCGGTGAAAGACAGAGCGAATCAAATCGCGCTCCGCATCCCAGGGGGCCATCGTCATCAACCCCATGACCGGCAAGCCGGGCAATTCGGCCGTCTTCCTGATCATAGTACGCAAGCTGTTGCGTTGTGTTGCATCGTTCTCCCAATTGACGAGGTTAAAGCCATGTTTGGTCGCTTCCCCGGAGACATTAACCTCGATGAATGAAGGGAGAGTTCGACCGAATCGAACCAGATCATTCGAAAGACGATGAGCAATTTTGGAGCGATCGAGCGCATGGAAGACGTCGGCATGGGCCGCCGCCAGGTCCGACTTACGGCTCTGGACGGGACCGATTAAATGCCATGTAATGCCGTTATCCACTCCGAGTGCGGTCTCGACAATGGGGCGCTTGACGGCCAGTTCTTCGGGGCGGTTCTCGCCGAAATGACGTAGACCGATTGCATGAGCAGCGATGACCAGTTCAGCCGGCCAGGTCTTCGTGACAGCAACCAGGGTGATCTCGGCCGCGTCACGGCCCGCGCGAGCGGCCGCGCCGGCGATGCGCTCCATCACGGCGTCCCGTCGATCTCGTAATTCAGTCAGTTCAAGCATAGGGTAATTATCCCCGCTTCTGTTGTTTTGGCAGGTCAAGCGCCGGCGGTTTTCCAACGGCAATGATCGTCTCTACCCTTCGCTAATTGTTACTGAATGAGGGCTGATTTTGCTGTTGAGCCCATTGCATCGTGTACAGGTTGAAGTAACGCCCCTTGCGGGCCAACAACTCTTCGTGGGTACCTCGTTCAATGATACGACCATGATCCAGGACAACGATCTGGTCGGCATTAATGATGGTACTGAGCCGATGGGCGATAACAAAGCTGGTACGGCCCTCCATCAAGGTGTCCAATGCTCGTTGGATAATCCGTTCGGTAGCCGTATCGACGCTGCTGGTGGCCTCATCCAGAATAAGGATGCGCGGGTCGGCCAGGAGCGCGCGGGCGAAGGAGATCAGCTGCCGCTGGCCTACGCTGAGGTTGCTACCGTTTTCACCCACTTCCGAGTCATAACCATCGGGCATACGCATGATGAACTCGTGGGCGCCGACAGATTTCGAGGCGGCCCATACATCGTCATCGGTCGCATCGAGCCGCCCATACCGGATGTTATCAGCCACTGTACCGGTAAACAGGAAGGTATCCTGCAGAACGATACCTAGTTGCTGCCGCAAGCTATCACTGGTAACGTCGCGAATATCGTATCCGTCAATCGTCAGGGAGCCTTCAGTGACGTCGTAGAATCGCGATAGTAAACGAATGATAGTACTCTTGCCCGCCCCGGTTTCACCCACCAGAGCGATACGCTCGCCCGGCTCGGCGCGTAGAAAGATATTCTTGAGCACATACCGACCGTCATGATCATAGGAGAAAGATACGTCGTCGAACACCACCTCGCCGCGGATATCGGGCAGCGGCTGCGCATCGGGCGTGTCAATAATATCAGGCTCCAGATCCAGTAGCTCGAATATGCGCTCTGACGCAGCCATCGTCGCCTGGAACGTGTTATAACGCTGCGCCAACTCGCGAATGGGATCGAAGAAGCGATCGACGTAAAGAACAACGGCCACGAGTGTTCCCGCGGTCAACGCATCGCCCAGCACCAGCCATCCTCCCACGCCAATGACAAGAGCGGTAGCCAGCGACCCAATGAAATCCACGCCGGGGAAGAAGATAGCTGACAGTCGGGTCGCGGTGACATTGGCGTCGAAGAAGGATTGGTTCAGATCATCGAAATGTTGGAAATTGCGCTCTTCGCGAGTGAAACTCTTGGTGACGCGAATGCCGCTGATAGATTCGTTCAGATAGCCGTTAATAAGAGCCAGTCGCTGCCGGGTAGCGCGATAGGCCTGGCGAACCCGGCCCCGCCAGTAGTTGGTAAGGATAACCATCAGCGGCATGACGGCAAAGGCCACCAAAGCCAATTGCCAGTTAAGCAACAGCATAGCGATGATGATACCGCCTAGATTAAATACCGAGCGGAACAGGCCAGTGATCGACCAGGTTACGAAATCGAGCAACACGCCAACATCACCGATAAGGCGGCTCATCAGGCGGCCGACGCTGTAGTGGCTGTAGAAGCTGAGCGTCAGGCGATGAAGGTGACGAAACAATTCGCTGCGCAGATCGGCCACGATTTTGGTGCCAACCCGAGCCATAATGAGGACCCGGGCGCGATTCGTGAGCCATTCACCTATGGTCGTCGCCAGGAAGACCCATGTCCAGAATCGCAGCACCGAGAAGGAACCGGCACGCACCCCTTTATCAATGGCAGCGCCGATGATAGCAGGGCCGGAAACGCCCAGGATCGAGCTAACCGTCATAAGGATCACGGCCAGAACCAGCTTCGCCTTATAGGGGCGCATATAGGTGCCTAGCCGGCGGACCAGACGACCATCATAAGCCTTTCCCAATAGTTCATCGTCATCGCGCAGGTAATTCTGGATACGAGCCTCGCGCGCCTCGTGCTCGATCTGCGCAGCCTTGGCCGACGATCGTTCCTTTGTCTTAACCGTATGGTTCCCGTTCAAATTCATGGATTAAGCCTCTCGATTACCGCTCGCAATGGCCAACTTGTCTTGCAGAACCACAAATTCTTCCTGATCCCGCAGCTGGAGATCATAGATTTGTCGATAAAGTCCCTCATTGGCCAGCAGCTCTTCGTGCGTCCCTCGTTCGACAATTTGCCCATGCTGAACGACGAAGATGCAATCGGCATGTTTAAGAGTCAAAAGTCGCTGAGCGATGATGAAAGTAGTTCGCCCCTCCATCAACTCGGACAGCGCTTCCTGGATGAGATATTCAGTTTCGGTGTCTACGCTACTGGTGGAATCGTCAAGGATGAGGATACGTGGATCGGCCAGCACCGCGCGGGCGATAGCGATGCGTTGTTTCTGCCCACCGCTCAGTGTCGTCCCGCGCTCGCCGACGCGTGTGTCGTATCCATTTTCCAGCTCGAGGATGAATTCATGGGCGCGCGCGATTTTGGCGGCGGCGATGATTTCGTCCATCGTGGCGTCAACACGGCCGTAGGCGATATTCTCGCCGACAGTTTGGCTAAAAAGGAAAGGTTCCTGAAGCACGATCCCTGTGATACCACGCAGGCTCTTGAGTTGGAGATCGCGGACATCATGGCCATCTACCAGGACCCGTCCACCGGTTACATCGTAGAAACGAGGAATGAGATGAGTAATAGTCGATTTGCCGCTGCCCGTCGGCCCAATGAGCGCGATACGCTCCCCGGCTCGGGCATGAAAGTCGATATCAGTCAGAACAGACTGTCCATCATGATAGCTGAAAGAGACATGCTCAAACTGGATATCACCCTTCGGAGCCGAAAGAGGCAAGGCGTCTGGCCGATCGACAACTTCACGAGGCAAGTCTATGATCTCGAAGACACGAGACGCGCTGGCCCCGGCGGTCGCAGCCAGGTTGACCAGAAAGCCCAGGCGCTGGACCGGCGTATTAAGCATCAACACATAGGAAATCAGGGCAAACAACGCGCCGACCGTGATATCCCCTCTCAGAGCTGATGGTCCAGCAAAAAAGAGCAGCAAGAAAATGCTCATCATGATTAGAAAAGTCATGAATGGCCAGTTGTTGCCCCACGTCTTGATCACGCCCGATCGTTGGTCATACCATTCGTTATTCTCGCGATCGAACTTACTTAGCTCATGTGGCTCGCGGGCGAACGCTTTAACGACATGGATACCCGTCAGGCTCTCCTGCATAACAGTCGACAGGACGCCCATTTGATACTGGATGCGTTTGAACATCGGCTCTACGGTCATCCCGAAACGGATGGTCACGTAAAGGAGGACAGGAAACGGGATCATCGCCAGAAGCGCCAACGGCACTGATTGAAGCAACATCGCGCCAACAACGCCAAATAACAGCAAGAGGCTGGACAGGAGATCCATTAAGCCAATACCGGCAAATTGCTGGGCCTCGGTGATATCCCCCGTGGCTCGACTCATAAGGTCGCCGGTGTGACTCTGGTCATGGAATTCGAAGGGCTGGTATTGAACCGCATTGTAAAAATCACTGCGCAGATCATAAGCGACACGGTGGGTCAGCCATTCACCATAATACCTTTGGGCAAAACCGAGCACGCCACGAACCAGAGCGATAGCCATGATGATGGCTCCAGCTTTGATGAGCGTCGACGCTCGCCCTTCTGACAAGCCGAAATCAATTGCCCAAGCGATGATCTTGGGGACGATGAGGTTGAGGCCCGTCCCCAACAACATAGCCGCATAAGCAATTAAAACCTGAGGGCCATAGGGCCGTAAGTAACCGAGAAGCCGCCAGTTGGTATCAACTTTGCGCCGGTTACTCGTTGTTTGTTGTTCCGTCACGCGATTACCCCCTGCGTGGGTTTTATGAACGCAAACCGAAAACATCCATAGAGAGCGAGGTAGATCGGTTTGACATCTTGAGGTTGAAAATAGATCGTGATCCGTATTATAACACAAATCCTCCAAAATGTTAGGTAATTATCTAATGGTTTCCTGATATCCAAGGGACGGCCAGCGCAACGCCAAAAATCTTGCGATTGTGCGGCAATCTGCTACAATTGCCGTGTTTGTGATGGAATACACAACTGGAGGCAAGTGCACATGCTGGTAAAACGGCTCCTTCTGGCAGCGATTTCACTCGCGGTAGGATTCGGTCTGACGGTACTGATCACCATGCTCATCGGCACATCACCGGCCGAATACGGTCCTATCTACACCTTCTTTACGGCTCTATCGCTGGCCATCGTTTGTGGCATCTGGCTCGATAAATTCATGGGCACCAATCTTCTGCCGAAGTAGGGACCTCCTCCCTTCTCCTCTTTTTAAAATCCAAGCCTCTCATCACAAGTGGAGGCTTTTTTCATTTTGATAGGAAGGTAAACAAATGACAGCTTCTATTATCGATGGCAAGGCCATTGCCGAGAAAATGCGCGAACAAGTTCGCCAAGCAGTAGCCCGTATGAAAGAAGAACACGGGTATACGCCTGGACTGGCAACTGTCCTGGTTGGTGATGATCCTGCTTCAAACACCTACGTCCGTAGCAAGCGTAAGACCTGCGAAGAACTGGGGATCCGCTCGATCGGTCATGAGCTACCTGCCGACGCTACTCAGGAGCAGGTAGAGAGCCTCGTCTCCTCACTCAATGCCGATCCCACTGTGAACGGAATCCTCGTCCAGTTACCTTTGCCAAAGCATCTCGATGAAGAGGCCGTCCTCAACTCGATCAGCCTGGAGAAGGATGTCGACGGATTCCATCCGGTCAATATCGGCCGGCTGGCCATGAAGGGACGCGACCCGCTTTTCATCCCTTGCACACCCTACGGCTGCATCGTCTTACTGGAGGAAAGCGGTATCCCGATCAAGGGAGCCGAGGCGGTGGTCGTTGGCCGTTCCAATATCGTCGGCCTGCCGGTGGCGATGCTGCTACAGAAACGTGACGCGACAGTCACCATCTGCCACAGCCGTACGCGCGACCTGGCCGACCACATCCGCCGGGCCGACATCGTCATCGCTGCTATCGGCCGGGCCGAGATGATCACTGGCGACATGCTCAAGCCGGGCGCGGCCGTCATCGACGTCGGTATCAACCAGAAGGAAGATCCGACTGCCAAGCGTGGCTATCGATTGGTCGGCGATGTAGATTTCGAGTCAGCCAAAGAAGTCGCTGGAGCCATCACGCCCGTACCCGGTGGCGTTGGCCCGATGACCATCGCTATGCTGATGAAGAACACGCTCCGAGCGGCCGAGATCGCCCTCGCCAAGCAAGGCAATTAATGGTTCTGCATCCTCAAGGAACTAACTTTTGAGCCAACCGGAGTTCGAAGATAGTTTCTGGCGCGGGCGGCGGGTATTTATCACCGGCTGCACCGGCTTTCTAGGGTCCTGGCTAACGGCCGCGTTGCTGAAACAGGGCGCGGCCGTTACCGGTCTCATCCGGACGCTCGAACCGGATTCTCAACTCGTTCGCACGGGTCTCATTGATCATATCGATCAAATAGCGGGCGATCTGCTCAACTATGATCTCCTGAGACGCTCTCTGGCGGAGCGAAAAATCGACACGGTCTTTCATCTGGCCGGGCAAACCATCGTCAGCGTGGCCAATCGCGAGCCGATCGAGACTTTCGAAACCAATATTCGCGGCACGTGGTTACTGCTGGAGGCCATACGACACACACCTTCAGTGCGTGGTGTCGTAGTGGCCAGCAGCGAAAAAGCCTACGGCGAACAGCTCGACCTGCCCTACCACGAAGATTATCCTTTGCAGGGGCGGCATCCTTATGAAGTATCCAAAAGTTGTGCCGATCTGATCGCCCAATCATTCGCCCACACGTATGAGCTGGCCATCGCGGTCACACGCTGTTCGAATTTATTTGGCGGCGGCGATCTGAATTGGAATCGCCTCATCCCGGGGACGATCAAGAGTGTCCTGAATCAAGAGCCTCCAGTTCTTCGTTCCAACGGTTCGTTCCGACGTGACTATCTATACGTGGCTGATGCAGTACGAGGCTATCTCATGTTGGCCGAAAGGCTTACCGAGCCGGAAGTGCGCGGACGGCCGTTCAATCTTGGATCGGGATGTGGCACCTCGGCTCTGGAAGCCGTCCAGACCATCATCGCACAATCAGACTACCCGGAACTCGAGCCTATTATCCTCGATGAAGTGAGGCACGAGATATTGGATGAATACCTCAGTCCCGAGCGAGCGACACAGACGCTGGGCTGGGCCCCACAATATACCCTGGCTGAAGGCTTGAAAGAAACGATGGCCTGGTATCAATCGTATCTCAATCTATGAGCCGCACGCGTATCCTCGTCACCGGAGGATCCGGCTTCATCGCTCGTGCTCTTGTCCCCCAATTGACGGAGCAAGCCGACGTCACGCTTCTGCTGCGAGGACAGCCCGCCGACGCTCGCCCCCTTCCCGCGCCGCTGGATGAATTACGCTCGCGATATCATGTGGCCTACGCTGATCTTCGTGATTACCAGCACACGGCCCATGCCGTACGGCAGGCTCGGCCGGATCGGGTACTCCATTTGGCCGCCGCCGGTGTCAGCGATCCATTCCTCGACGTCAATATGGCTCTCAGTCACAATGTGGAGGGCACATTGAATCTCCTGCGAGCCTGCTTCGAATCAGATGGATTAGACGTGAAACAACTGATCGTGGCGCGAACGCCAGGCGAACGAGTGGCGATGAACGTCTATGCAGCCAGCAAATCGGCAGCCTGGACATTCTGCCGCATGTACGCGCGCACCTCGCGGTGGCCCATTCATGGGGCGATGATCTTCCAGGCGTATGGTCCCGGCCAACCGGCCAATCTGTTGGTCCCGTCTGCGTTGAACGCAGCGCTGGCGGGCGACGAATTCTCGATGACCTCGGGAGAGCAGGAAAAAGACTGGATCTACATCGACGACGTCGTGGCGGGCCTCCTGACGCTACTGAATGCAGAGTTGCCACCGGGCGAAACCGTTGAATTGGGTAGCGGTCAATCGACCAGCGTGCGCGAGGTAGTTGAGCGAATATACCGATTGGTCGGACACGGCGGCCGTCCGAAGATCGGCGCTTTAACCGATCGACCTGGCGAAGTCGCGCGGCAAGCGGCTGACATAGAGCACACGGCCAGGCTGATCGGGTGGCGAGCTCGTGTTTCACTTCATGAGGGGTTAACTCGACTAGTGGAGCAACACCTCACATCGTCCACATCTGGAAGAGTCATTCAATAGCAGATAAACTTTCGACCAGGAAAATTCATCACGAGCGTAAGGCAGTCACGAACCGATCGTGGTCGCACACCTCGTGTATCAAGCTCAGGTATTCATTATGCGCTGGCCACCCTTTGAACATGTTTTTTTCGATTGTGATTCCACTCTGACCACGATCGAGGGCATCGATGTGCTGGCTGACACCGAAGATAAACGCCGGCGAGTGGAAGCCTTGACTCAGGCGGCCATGGATGGCGAGGTCGATCTGGATGAGATCTATGCCGAGCGACTGCAAGCATTGAAACCCACTCGCCGGCAAGTCTTCGATTTACGAAATGCCTACAAGCGGCACATGGTGGAAGATGCGGATCTGGTTATCGATGCGCTCCACAAATTGGGTCACAAGGTCTATATCATCAGCGGCGGGTTGCTCGAACCAGTTGCTGAGTTTGGCATCTCTCTGGGCGTGCCGCGCGATCGAATCCGAGCCGTCCACATCGCCTATAACGAGCTATCAGGTCAATGGTGGGAGGGACCGCAAACAGACGACCAACTCTATTTGACCTATACAGCAGGGGCGCTGACCGTTAGTGACGGCAAGGCACAAATCGTTCGAGAGTTAATGGGCGATCAGCGCGGCCGCTCACTACTGATCGGAGACGGCATGAGCGACTATCACGCTGCGGAAGCAGTCGATCTATTTGTCGGATACGGTGGCGTAGCCGCCAGGGCGAAGGTTCGGGAAGCCGCGCCGGCCTATCTTGAGAGCCAGAGTCTGGCCCCTTTACTAGCGCTGGCCGGTGGGCCAGGGGCGTTGCGCACCCTGGGCACATGGACCACGGAATACCAATTGCTTGCTTCCAAAGTCAGACATTTACTCCATCAAGGAGCCATAACCTTTAATGATGAACAACTCGAATCAAGGTTCCAGAAAGCGTTACTTGACCCGCAGTAAGGGACAGGTCGAGTTATTCATCGTCTTCAATCCAAACATCTCGATGATGAGGTGATTTAGCGATGTATCGCATACTCGTTTCCGACAAACTGGGCGCGGCCGCGCTCGACGAATTGAGTAAATATCCAGACGTCCGCGTAGATATCCACACAGACCTAAGCCGGGATGGGCTGATCGACATCATCCCCGAATACGACGCATTAGTCGTCCGTAGCGGCACAGAAGTGACGGATGACGTATTGGCCGCCGCCGGGAAATTACGTGTGGTAGGGCGCGCCGGCGTAGGAATCGATAATATCGATATCAAAGCCGCCTCAATGCGGGGCATCCTCGTCATGAATACACCAGGCGCAAACAGCCTGGCCCGAGCTGAATTGACGATGGCCTTGATGCTGGCGGTCAGCCGCAATATCCTCCCGGCGCACGACTCCTTGAAAGCTGGCGAATGGCGACGTAACGAGTTCATCGGCAATCAACTCCATCATAAGGTCCTGGGTTGCATCGGATTCGGACGAGTAGGCAAACTGGTAGCTGAACGAGCCAGGGCCTTCGGCATGGACGTACTGGCCTACGACCCCTGGGCCTTTGAAGAAACAGCGCGCGAGTTTGGCATCTTGTTAGTCGACCTCGACGATCTGCTGGCTCAATCAGATTACGTGACGCTTCATGCTACCCTGACGCCGGAAACAACTCAACTCATCAACGAAGAAACGATTGGCCGGATGAAGGACGGAGCTATCTTAATTAATACTGCTCGAGGCAAGCTGGTAGACGAACAGGCGTTAGCGGCCGCATTGAAGAGCGGCAAGCTGGCGGCCGCGGCCATCGATGTCTACTCTAGCGAGCCGCCTCCCCCCGACCATCCACTCATCGGTCTGCCCAATGTCATCCACATCCCCCACCTCGGCGCGAGCACCCATGAAGCAGAGCAGGAAGTCGGCACGATGATCGCCAGGCAGGTAGTGTCGGCGCTGCGTGGCACAGATTTTTCACACGCAGTCAACCTGTCCTTCGAACTCAATGGAGATTTCGCCACCGTCAAGCCATATCTGGAATTGGCAGAAACTATTGGCCGGTTTCATGCAGCCATAGCCGAAGGACCTATCACACGGCTAGAGATTCAGGTTCATGGCGATGCGGTCGGCCGGCTTGTACGAGCCATTGGCGTAGGCCTGCTAAAAGGCGTGCTGGAATCCACGAGTGACGTGCCGGTTAATTATGTCAATGCGCCGATATTGGCCAATAAAGCAGGCCTGACAACCACGCAGACAATGGGACTTGTTGGACTGGACTACCCTAACCTGGTCTCCTGTCGAGCAATCTGGAAGGGCGGCCAACGACTAATCGGAGGCGTACTATTTGGCGGCAGCGAACCGCGTATCGTGCAGGTTGACGAGTATCGGCTGGAGGTCCGCCCCGAGGGGATTATTCTTATTATGCAGAATCGGGACGTTCCCGGAGTCATCGGTCAGGTCGGGACGCTATTAGCCGACCATAAGATCAATATCGGCGAATGGCGTTTAGGCCGTGTCAAGCCGGGGGGCGAAGCGCTCTCCTTTATCACCCTCGATAACGAGCCGCCCGAAGCCACTCTAAACGAACTCGCCCGGATCGAAGCCGTGACGCAGGTCAGAGTTGTGAAGCTCTAATCATCTCGGGGCATTTACCCAACAAAGCAAAACGGTCGTGCCTGTAGTCATAGGCACGACCGTTCTATTTTCTGGATAGCAAGCAGCGCGTTACTTCTTGGGGAAGATGCGCACGCGGCGCTGCTTGCCCTCGCCGGTGCTCTCAGTATAGACATCGGAAGAATCACGCAGAGTCATGTGAATGATACGACGCTCATAAGCCGACATCGGCTCGAGTGTAATCGGCTCATTCCGCTGACGCGCTTTGTCAGCCATGCGCTCGGCCAGACGCGTCAGCGCCTGCTCGCGTCGCTTGCGGAAGCCCTCGACATCGACGACGAAGTTGGCCCGACGATGAAGCTTATGAGCCACCATCAGGCGGCTGAGGAATTGGAGCGAGTCGAGCGTCTCGCCTCGAGGACCGATGAGGATGCCAAGATCCTCCCCCTTGATATCAACAATATTGACGCGCTGGCTGGTTAGATCATCCGGCTCCGTAACATAACTGGAGATCTCGGCATCGACGCGCATCTTCTCCAAAAGCGCGGAGAGCACTTCCACAGCCGCCTGCTGCTCATCTTCAAGTTCTTCAGTCGTATCAGCCGGGACGGTAGATTCGCCGTCATCATCATGTTCCGCCGGCGCAGATTGTTTACTGGCCGGCTTGGAGGGCGGCGGCGCTTGCTTAACAATCGGTTTCGGCGGAGCAGGCGGAGGTGTAGCAGGAGATGGGGCGGCAGCGGGTAGGTTCGCGATAAGGCGAACGATCGCCTCACGGCTACCGATACCTAGAAGGCCACGACTCCCTTCGTCGATCACAATCACGTCTACATCATTGCGTTCGAGACCCAGGCGAAGCAGCCCAGCGGCGACGGCCGCGTCAACGGTCGGTCCGCGAGATTCAATTTCCTTACCAGAGAATGATGCCATGGTCGATCACCGTTTCGCAGAGCGCTTCTTGCGACTAGAGCTGGTCTGGCTGCTGCTTGATTTGCTCTTGCTCCCGCCCGAACTATTGGCCGGTGCCTTACTCTTCGACGGAGCCGGCTTGTCATCCTCGGCATCGATGATGTAGGGGGTTCCCGTCTTGCCGCGCGCAGCAAGCTCAGCCTTCTCCTTGTCAATAACGTGACGCATGTAGAGGCCCTGGGCGATACCGATGACGTTGGCCAGGATGAAGTAGATGGACAGGCCGGCCGGGAACTGCAACGAGAAGAAGCCGAACATCAACGGCATAGTATATTGCATTGACTGGTTCATCGCCGCCGCCGGATTATCCTTCTGGTCATTCGCCGGCGTGGAAGGCGTTAGCAGTTTCTGTTGCAGGAACATACTACCAAATACAACGATGGGCAGTATGAAGAGGGTGTCCGGCTGGCTCAGGTTCATCCAGAGGAATTTATTCTCGACAGGGATCAGGCCCGCCAGGTTGATCGACGAATAGACACGCGGCACCAATTCAAACAGGGATTGCGGTGTCGAGCCTAACACAATGATAATGGCGCGGTAGAGGCCGATCAGGATCGGGAACTGGATGAGGGTCGGCAAACATCCGGTCAAGGTATCGGCCGGGTTATAGCCAATCTTCCGAAACTCCTCCTGCATTTTCTGAGGATTATCTCGGTACTTCTTCTGAATCGCCTGGATCTGCGGCTGCATTTCCTGAGTCTTGATCATGGATCGCTGCTGACGCATATTGAGCGGCAGCGTGATGACACGAATCACGACCGTGAAAACGGCGATCGCCAGAATAAAGTTGTTGCCCAGCAAATCATAAAAGAATAGCAGGGCATTGATCATGGGGTTAACGATAAATGTATCCCACATGGCGACGCTCCCTTTGGACTATTTACCCGTCTCCGGCAACGCATAGCGCCAGAGTTCCTGGCCCGTCGCCAGGTTGAATCCAATTAGCAGGGCGGCCGTGTCTTGTGTCCCCACTACGATACTATCTCCGCCAACGATTACCGGCGTGGTCGCGAGCGGAGCTTGTACCTTTTGCGACCACAATTGATTGCCATCAGCAATCGAGTAGGCTGACAACATACCTGCCGGCGGGCTGTCGGTCGTCTGTGAAGCAACGTAGACGGCATCGCCAACAACGACCGGTGTCGCTTGAACTCGCGCCCCGGTTGCCTTAATCCATTTCTCTTCGCCGGTTTTGGCGTCGACCGCGTGCAAATCTCCCTGAATATCAGAGAAGTACACGGTACCATCAGCTAACGCAGGCGCCCCCCAAACCACGCTACTGGCTGGAGCGGACCAAACGAGATCTCCGCTCTTAAGGTTAAGAGCGTGGGCGCTGCCTCCAAAGCTGGAAACATAGAGTAAATCATCGCCGAGCACGGGACCGCTAGGCAGTGCGCCATCTAGCCTGGTTTTCCAGATCTGCTGGCCCGTAGCCGCATCAAGCGCATAGACGGACCAATCCATTGAGGCGACATATAGGATATTGTCCCGATACGCCGGCTGTCCCCAGATCGCATGCCCCGCCGTAAAGTCCCAATTGAGATGACCATCATCCACATTTAAAGCCAGGACATGATTATCGGCCGTGCCCACAAACACTTGATCGCCTACTTGTAGCGGGGGCGCGACGATCTTGTCGGCCGCGGACTCAGAGTCAATCCACAACTCTCTTGGAGTCCCCGACTCAACATTTTCCAGGGCGTAAATAGAAACCGTCACGCGAGGCGAGAAAAGCCCCCCTGGCCGGCCATAATCCCCAAGGATGACCCGGTTGTCCTGGGCCAACGGAGCGGAATAAAACTGGACTGTGCCCTGTTTATCCGGATAAATCCAGCTCTGAGTCTTGGTCTCGGGGTCGTAAGCGAGAACTTGTGGGCCAAAAGCCAGATAAACCCGGCTCCCGTCCGAGGACAAGCCGGCCCAGTTTGTATTGGTGATGCGGCTACCACAAGCGGACAACAATAGTACGCCGACAACCAGCACCAGCCAGAGCGCGGGCCGCCGTAGCGACCAACTCAATTTGCGCAATGAACACCTCCGTCAAGGAACCGGATCATATCCCCCCGGGTTAAATGGATGGCAGCGGCTGATGCGCTTGATAGCCATCCAGCCGCCTTTGAAGAATCCATATTTTTCGATCGCCTGATATCCATAGACAGAACACGAAGGCGTAAACCGGCAACTCGGCGGAAGCACTCGTGAGATTGTGTTCTGGTACAGTTTAATCAATAATAAGGCTAACTGTTTCACGCTTGTGATCCTTCAGACACGGATTCCCCACCCCTACGTTTTAACACGCCGCCCCGCATCAATAATTGGCATACGGCTTGTTCCAGCATCTCATAATCGGCCGTCGAGGCCCCCGGACGAGCTACAATCAGGCAATCGTACCCCGGCTCAAGCTGATCAAGAACCAGGCGCACGCTCTCCCTTAGCCTACGTTTCACCCTGTTTCGCCGAGCGGCCTTCCCGATATGGCGGCCAACGGCAAAAGCGAAACGGCTGTCAGCCGATTCATTATCGAGCTGCTTGTCAACGAACAGGACAATCAACGGATGCGGCCAGCGTCGCCCGCGCTGCCTGACACGACCGATATCGGCCGAGCGTCGCAGACGGGAACGGGATGGCAGCATATGGGATCACAGTGATAATCAATCAGCCGCCGCCATATCGCTTCACAGAGCGATAGGCCGTGGCAGAAGTGCCGTTCCAGTTTACCCGCTTGACGTGGTTATTCATGGATACCGATAACGAACGACGACCGCGAGCCCGACGCCGCTTGAGTACGTCGCGACCATCCTGCGTTGCCATCCGGGTGCGAAATCCGTGTACGCGCATACGGCGACGGATCTTCGGTTGGTATGTACGTTTTGTCATCTCGTTCTCTCCAAAAAAACAGGGCCTACTGCCCCGTTGATCTATGCCATCAAATTGAAAGCAAACCCATATATGCTTCGCCGAAAAGCCAGAGAAGCAATGCATTATTATAGCGCAAAGAACGCTCCTTGGTCAAATGGCGTGCGTGATTCCGGTTCACTTATACGTCAAAACTTATATCGAACCACCGCCAGACAGATAAGCAACGATACGAATCAAAGCACAGGCGGGTTTCACTCCTCAACACGAACAATATCGGCCCCTAACCCGCGCAACTTGGTTTCTATCCGCTCATACCCGCGGTCGATCTGCTGGATATTATGAATAGTGCTGGTCCCACGGGCGCACAAGGCGGCCAGAACCATCGCCATGCCAGCACGAATATCCGGGCTGGGAACGCCGGAGGGGTTGGCATACAGTCTGCTAGGCCCATGCACCAATACCCGATGCGGATCACATAAGACCACCCGCGCGCCCATAAACGTTAGATGATCAATAAAAAAGAACCGGCTTTCATACATCCAGTCATGGAGTAAAACGGCTCCTTTGGCCTGAGTCGCCATCACGACGGCGATACTCATCAGATCTGGGGGGAAGCCCGGCCAGGGATGCGGTTTGATCTCAGAAATACGACCACCCAGGCCTTCCTGGATAACCATCTCCTGATCGGCAGGAACGACGATATCATCCCCGTCATCGTACCAGTGTACGCCCATACGTTCGTAAACCAGGCGGATCATCCCCAAATTTTGGGGCTGCGCGTCCTGAATGCGAATCTCACCCCCAGTGACGGCCGCTGCGCCGATGAAACTGCCAACTTCCATAAAATCAGAGCCGATGCGGAATTCGGTTCCACTCAATCGGTCAACGCCATTAATAATCAGTCGATTACTGCCAAGCCCCTCGATATCCGCCCCCATCGACTTGAGGAAGGCGCATAGATCACGTACATGTGGCTCGCAGGCGGCGTTATAAATAACGGTCTCGCCCTTGGCCAGGACGGCAGCCATGATGGCGTTCTCAGTGGCGGTCACGCTAGCTTCGGCCAGCAGGAGATGGCCCGCACCGTGCAATTGCGCGGCTTCCATCTCGAAGACGCCGCGCTGACTCATGCTGACACTGGCTCCCAAAGCCGTCAATGCTTGAACGTGAGTGTCAAGGGGGCGGCCACCGATGACATCCCCGCCGGGTATAGGCAATCGAACGCTACCCATCCGGCCAAGCATCGGCCCCGCAAAAACGAAAGATGCCCGAGTTTGCCCCGCCAGCATCGGATCGAGAGCCGTTTTGGTGACGTTTTGGGCATGCACTCGCCAACTTCCATCACCCAGATCGGTCATCTCAACCCCAAGATCTAGCAGAACTCTGATCGTATTCTGGACATCGCTAATTTCCGGGATATTATGTAAAATAACCGGCTCGCTGGTTAACAAACAAGCCGGCAAGAGCTTAAGGGCCGCGTTCTTGTTACCGCTCGCCTTGACCACGCCATTCAACGACCGTCCACCCTCAATGATAAATTTACTCATGGCTCTTTTCCCAAAGCGGGGATGCTCGCCCCGGTTATTTTTGTCATTGTATCAGCACGATTGCTGTGGGCAAACGCGCTATAATGCTATGCTATGCCTTCCCTTCATTTAGATCATCACAAACTGTTTTTCGCCGATCGTCGGCCGCCCAGCAAAACCCCAACCATGTTATTGATCCACGGCGCGGCCGGCTCCCATGCCATCTGGCCACAAACATTTTTCAACATTCCCGACATACGAGTGATGGCACTAGACCTGCCGGGGCACGGTCGCTCAACCCCGCCGGGCCGCCGCACGATCGAGCAATATGCCGCCGCGACCGAAGAATTTATCGCCGCATTAGGATTGGAAAATGTCACGTTAGTCGGCCATTCGATGGGCAGCGCGATCGCCCTGACCATCGCTCTTCGCGGGGCAGCGGATGTACGCAACCTGGCCCTGCTCGGAGCCAGCGCACGAATGCCGGTTCATGAATCAGTGCTGCGGAACGCAATCAATGCCCCGGACGAACTGGCCGCATTCGTCGCCGCCAACGGGTTGGGGCAAGCAACCGCCGAGTTACAAGGCATCATCCAGCGCGAAGCACAAGCGACCGATGCTACGACCGTTTTCGGAGACTTTCTCGCTTGCAACCGGTTTGATCTGAGGCCCAGGTTATCAGCTATCGATATCCCCACACTCGTCATCGCCGGCGCTCTGGATCGCATGACGCCTCTTCGATTCTCGGAATCACTGGCGGCAGGTCTGCCCCAAGCTCAACTGATTACCCTGGAAGGAACTGGCCACTTTGCCATGCTGGAAAGACCCGACGATGTGAAGAGCTTAATCGCCGACTTTATCAATGACAAGGCTTCGACAGAATTGAAAGCTCGCTAAAAGCTCGTGCATTCTCGCGAATGACAAGCGATTATTCTATTCCATCTCTCGAAGCGTCCGGCGAAGAAGCGGGCCAATAGAGTAGGCAGCGCGACCGCGATGGCTGATGCGATGCTTCTCCCCTGCCGGGAGTTGAGCCATCGTCACCCCTCTCCCGGGCAAATAAAAGACCGGATCGTAGCCAAAACCTCCTTCTCCCATAGGCTCGAGAGCGATCTGTCCTTCGCAAACGCCTTCGGCTGAGCCAAGGATCGTTCCATCGGCCGCAGCCAGCGCGATCACGCAACGAAACCGGGCGGTACGTTCGGCCTCGGGAACGTCCACCAGAGCCTCGAGCAATCGAAGGTACCGTTCGGCCGGCGTAAGGCCCTCCCCACCATAGCGCGCGGTCATGACGCCCGGCGCTCCACCCAAAGCATCTACCTCCAGGCCGGAGTCATCCGCCAACGTCAAGAGGCCGCTCTGTCGAGCATAGACGGACGCCTTGATTTCAGCGTTCTCCTGAAAAGTAGCGCCAGCCTCATCCGCGTAGTTAATAATCCCGGCATCATCAAGGGATAGCCAGTCGATGCGATCATCCTCAAGGAGGTCGGCATATTCGGCAACCTTTCCCGGATTGTGAGTGGCAACTAATAATTGCCGAGTGTATTTCTTAGTCACTACTGATACCCTCGTCCACCGGCTGCGCAGATTGAGCCGGCTATGCTATACTTTACATTCTATCCCGAACTGAGTCGGAAGGTGTAAGATGAAGTTGTCGCGCTTGCGTTTCAATTTCGGTTTTCTATTGGAAGCCGATTACGGCACCAGCCGGCTAATCGAGCTCAATTATCCCAGCGTCCAACTTAGCGATGACGTAACTTTGGCTCCATTGCAAGGCTCCATCACAGCTACGCGAACAACCGAGGGCATTTATCTGCAGGGCAAGCTGGAAAGCTCGATGAGCATGGAGTGCGTGCGCTGTCTGGACGAGGCCATTGTGCCCGTCGACATATCGATCGATGAATTATATTACTATCCGCCACAGGACGCCCCGGAAGGCGAGGCCCGCGTAGGTGAAGATGGCATCATCGACCTCGCGCCGTTGGTTCGCGAGTTAAGCCTGCTGAGCGTACCGATCAAGGTGTTATGCCGGCCAGATTGCCAGGGCTTGTGCCAGGAATGCGGCGCCAACCTGAATTACGGCGACTGCGGTTGTGCAGAAGATGACGTCGACCCACGGCTTTCTGTTCTGCAGTCGTTGCTGAACATAGACCGGAACGGCGAATGATGACCGAAGAAGGGACGATCTATCATGTTCTTCGATGAGGCTAAAATATTGGTTCGCAGCGGCAACGGCGGCAACGGCATGATCAGCTTTCGCCGTGAGAAATTCGTGCGTCAGGGCGGACCCGACGGCGGCGACGGCGGTCGCGGCGGCAATGTTATCTTCATCGCTTCACCCCACTTGAATAGCCTGGCCAAATTCCAGCGAAATAAACATTATCGGGCCGGCAACGGGGTTCATGGGGCGAAGCAACGGATGACTGGCGCGAACGGCGAAGATTTGCGCCTTGAAGTTCCCTTGGGGACTATCATCCGCAATGCTGAGACGGGCGATGTTCTGGCCGATCTGACCGAACCGGAACAGGAAGTCATCCTCCTGGCCGGGGGTCGAGGGGGCCGTGGCAACCAACACTTTGCAAATAGCCGGCAGCAGGCGCCACGCGTCGGCGAGCGCGGCGAGCCGGGCGAAGAGATGTGGCTGGCGTTAGAGTTGAAGCTTATCGCGGACGTCGGCATCATCGGCGTGCCGAATGCAGGCAAATCAACGCTGCTATCTGCGCTTAGCTCAGCGCGACCAAAGATCGGCGATTATCCATTCACCACACTCCAACCTAGTCTGGGCGTTGCCACGGTCGATGAGTACGAGACGATTGTGTTGGCTGATATCCCGGGACTGATCGAGGGGGCGGCCGACGGCGTTGGATTGGGCCATGATTTTTTACGCCACATCGAGCGCACGCGTGTCCTCATTCATTTGCTGGATGGGATGTCGGCCGACCCATTAGGCGATTTCGCAACGATCAATGAGGAACTTGCCCTCTATAATCCAGAACTAGCGACCAAACCGCAACTTGTCGTACTCAACAAGATCGATCTACCGGATGTGAAGGAAATGGAATCCTCGATCCGCGCGAAAATTGTGAAGGCCGGCTACCCTTTTATGAGCATCTCGGCCGTCACCGGCACAGGAGTGCGGGAGATGCTGTATGAAATCAAGCATATGGCCGACGCCGCTCCTCCGATGCGGCCGTCAACCGCCGACGAACCGATTATCATTCGCCCCCCCGTTGAGGAAAAAGCGTTTACGATCAAACGTGAGGACGGGAATGTCTGGCGCGTCCGAGGCAAGGAGATCGAGCGCATCGTCGCCATGACCTACTTTGAGTACGATGACTCACTATTGCGCTTCCAGAACGCCCTGGAGCGGACGGGAGTCACCGCGGCGCTGAACGAAGCCGGCGTAAAGGTTGGCGATACCGTCTACATCGGCGATCAGGAATTGGAGTGGGGCGAGTAAGCGTTAAACCAACAATACCAGGTCCCGCGCCGCGCCAATAACCAACCTATGGCAGATTCTCACGCACAACTTCTTCGCGACGCTCTCCTGAACGATGAATCGCTGGTCGAGGCTATCTTCCAGGGGACCCGCTCAGGCGAAACCCCGCCCTGGGACCGGGTCACTATCCGGCCAGTCTCGCTGAAAAGCGGTCGCCATCTTCAATTTTCCTATTTCGATGGCACGCAAGACATCACTAAAAACTTCAGCAACGCGGAAGCCGCCGAATATGTGGATGAATTGCTGGCTCACGCCTTCAAAAGCATACAAGTCTCGACAACAAGAGAGTCCATCCGTGTGCAGTTCAGCCGGAAGGGACGGCCGATCATCCATCGTGAGCAACGCAAGGGGCAACCTATTCCGATCGATCTAACCCACGATCGCACCAAACCCGGCATCCTAAGTGACGAGCACCCCACCCCGTTCCTGCAAGCCATTGGGGTGATGACGGCCGGCGGCGCTGTACGGGCCGACCAGCGGCGCAAGTTCCGCCAGATTAATGAATTCTTGCGCCTCATAGATGAGACCGGCGAGGTCGATCGCTTACTCAGCCGACCGGTTAGCATGGTCGATCTCGGCTGCGGCAGCGCGGCGTTGACTTTCGCGACTTACCATTATCTTAATACCGTCAAGGGCATCCCCGCTACGCTGGTCGGTGTCGATACAAAAGCTCATTTAATGGAACGTCACGCGGATACGGCCGCGTCTCTGGGTTGGGACGGGATGAGCTTCGAGACAGCACGGATCATTGAATACAAGACGGACAAAGCGCCCGACATCGTTCTCGCGCTTCATGCTTGCGATACAGCCACTGATGAAGCGCTGGCGAGGGCGATCCAGTGGCGCAGCAAACTCATCTTCAGTGCTCCATGTTGCCACCACCACTTGCAGGCTCAACTGACAGCCACTGGGACACAGGAGCCGTTTCGCCCTGTGCTGCGCCACGGTATTTTGCGCGAGCGATTGGGCGATATTCTAACCGACTCATTTCGCGCTCATATCCTGCGACTAATGGGCTATCGCGCCGAAGTGCTCGAATTTGTCCCTATAGAACACACCCCCAAGAATTTGATGATCCGGGCCACCTACACCGGCGCGGTCGCTCCACCGGCGCTCATCGATGAATATCTGGCGCTCAAGACTTACTGGAGCGTCACACCTTACCTGGAAACATTGTTGGGGGAAGAGCTTACATCCATCCTGGCGGCCCCTTCCAATTAGTGGCCACCATACAAAACGAAAGAGGTACGCTTATGCCGGCTTCACTGGTCATGACCAATGGGCATATTTATACACTCGATCCGGCTCAACCGAAGGCTACGGCCATCGCCATCCAGGGCGATCAGATCGTGGCCATCGGTGACGACGACCCTATGAAGGCTCTGCTGGGACAGGGAGGCGAATGGATCGATCTTGGCGGCCGTTTTGTAACGCCGGGGCTGATTGACGCTCACGTTCATTTTCAACATTTCGCACTCAATCTGCAGCATGTCGCCATCGACGGTACGATGAGTTACGAGGAAGTGCTGGAGCACATCGTCACATTCACCCGACAAAATAGATCAGCCGGCTGGCTACAAGGTTGGGGGTGGTCGCAAGACACATGGGGAGATCGCGGATTCCCGGACGCGGCCGATCTGGACGCCATCGTATCTGACCGGCCGGCTTACCTGTTACACAAGAGCGGCCACGCAGCATGGGTCAATAGCATGGCCATGAAACTGGCCCATATTGACGCGACAACGTCCGATCCTCCATCCGGTCAAATCCAGCGCGACGATCATGGCAATCCGACGGGAATCTTGTTCGAAGACGCGATGGATCTGGTTGCAACGCTCATCCCCAGAGAGACCCCGGCGGAGATCGCCACAGCCATGAAGCAAGCGCAGGCTTATTGCTGGTCGGTGGGGTTGACAGGTGTGCACGATTTTGACGGCCGCGATTGCTTCCTGGCCTTGCAAATGCTGCGGGAAGCGGGCGAGCTTGGCCTGCGTGTGGTCAAGAATATCCCCGCCTATCGGATGGAATACGCGTTGGGCGTGGGGTTACGTTCCGGTTTTGGCGACGATTGGTTGCGCATCGGCGGAGTGAAAATCTTCGCTGACGGAGCACTCGGATCACGAACGGCGGCGATGCTCACTCCCTACGAAGGCGAGCCGGAAAACCTGGGCATTGTCGTGACGGAAAAAGAAGAGATGCTGGAAAAAGCTCAACAAGCCAACGCGGGCGGCCTCAGCATGACCATCCACGCCATCGGCGACCGCGCCAACCATGACGTGCTCGACGTCTACGAACTATTGCGCCAGGAAGAACGAAAGACAAATCGACCCCCGTTGCGTCACCGCATTGAACACGTCCAGATCCTCCACCCCGACGATCTCGATCGCTTGGCCAAACTCAACGTCATCGCCTCGATGCAGCCCATCCACGCGACGTCGGATATCGACATGGCCAACCGGCATTGGGGCGCTCGCGCTCGATATAGTTACGCCTGGCGAACGATATGGGATAGTGGCGCGCTAGTAGTCTTTGGGTCAGATGCCCCTGTGGAACGGATCGATCCTCTTCCGGGCATTCACGCAGCCGTAACCCGTCGGAGAGCAAATGGCTATCCAGGGCCTGGCGGCTGGTACCCTGAGGAACGACTGACAATAGATGAAACCCTCCATGCGTTTACCACCGCCGCGGCCATCACTTCCGGCCAGGAAAATCGACAGGGCAGCATCTCGCCGGGCAAGCTGGCTGACCTGACGATCTTCGACCGGAACCTACTAACGACGCCGGCCGATGAATTACTGGATGTTGGTATCGCGGGGACTGTGGTCGGTGGGATATTCCGCCACCGCACGTGGTAAGTGAAGGGCACGAGCATCCGGCGAGTCTACGCCTGAGACTCACCGGATGCTCGCGTTCAGGTTAACTAGAAAACGCCGCGTCTCGTCTCATCTACGAGATGGTCGACAACAGCGCATATGGCTTCATCGTGATTATCCTCGCCGCCATATTCACGATAGACGCGCAGCTGCTTATCCGCGCTCGTGCCGTCCCTCAAGATACGATGGACATGATGGACTTCTTCACGGCTGTCGAGATCGTCCACAACATCATCAACCAACTCCAGTAACTCCATCATCAAGTCAGGGAATGGCACGGACTGCTCAATGCCAAAATCGATCAGTTCACCATTGATACCATAACGCACGGCGCGCCATTTGTTCTCGGTGATATGAACGTGGCGATATTGCCGCCAGCCCATATTTTGCCGGCGTAACTTGAGCAACTTGGCACAGATGGCCTGGAAAAGCGCAGCGATACAAATACAGTCATCGACGCTAGTACAAATATCGGCGATACGGAACTCAAGAGTGTTGTAAACCGGGTGCGGCCGTATATCCCACCAGATCTTGGCCCGCTTGTCGATCTTGCCGAAAGCCCCTACACGCTCCAACATCATCTCGTAGCGTTTATACTCGCTCCAGGACAGAAATGAGTGTGGGATGCCCGTTCTCGGAAGTGATTGGAAAATCACACTACGATAGGACTTGAGGCCGGTATCTTGCCCGCGCCAGAAGGGCGAGCTTGTAGAAAGAGCTAACAAGTGAGGCACAAAGTATCGGGCCTGGTTCATCACTGCAATAAGCAGCTCGCGTGAATCCTGGTCGTCACCAAAGCCGACGTGAACGTGCATGCCGAAGATAAGGAGTTGGCGAGCGACGCCTTGCATATCATCCAGCAACTCTTTATATCGAGTGCCCTCGGTGATAACCTGATCTTCCCAGCGAGCGAAGGGATGCGTCGAGGCGGCCACGATTTTCAGATTATTTTCGTCAGCCAACTCCAGTACTTCTCGACGGAGACGCACGATCTCTTGCCGTGCTTCTTTGATGTTCCGGCAGATACGACTGCCAACCTCCACTTGCGACTGCATTAGTTCCGGCTTCAGATCCAGCTTGTGGGGTCGAGCCTGATCCTGAGTGAGCAGCTCCCTGATGTAGGTTCGTAAATCACGGGTCTCAGGATCGATGATCTGATACTCTTCCTCGATGCCTAACGTGAGTGGTTGTATTGGAAAAGGCATATCTCCCTCGTCACGACACTAACAGTAGTAGATAAGTTGGAAATGCGTTAGCCGGTCGGCTTATACCCGTATCTTTGGGCGAGGATTATAGCACGAGCCGTACAGGCGTCCGCAACATAAATCCATCCCGGAGACAATTCTACCCCTTGGCAGCCAGGCCTTGTAAATAGGCGATCAGCAATCGTACACCAAAGCCCGTACCGCCGGTCGGCGTGTAATCTTTGCCTCGTTCCGCCAGAGCCATCCCGGCAATATCGAGGTGGGCCCACGGGTAGTTGGTGAATTCACGCAAGAATACCGCGGATGTGCCCACACCGCCGAAGCGACCGCCGCTGTTTTTCATATCAGCGACGTCGGAGTTGATCGTCCGGCGATAATCATCGTAGAGTGGCAGCGGCCAGATGCGCTCATAAGTGGCATCTGAGGCGGCCAACAACCGATCGCGTAAAGCGTCATCATTACAGAAGATACCCGCGGCAACCCCGCCGCCAAGAGCGATCACACAAGCTCCTGTCAATGTGGCCAAATCGATGACCGCGTCGGGCTGGAACGTCTCGGCGTGAACGAGCGCATCGGCCAGGATCATACGGCCCTCGGCGTCGGTGCTGATGATCTCGATAGTCTTGCCATTCGATGCGGTGATGATATCCGAGGGGCGATAGGCATTGGCGTCAGGCATATTCTCGGTGGCGGGTGTAATCCCGATAACGCGCAAGGGAATATTCAAGCGCCCAACAGCCTCCATCGCACCCAGAACGGCGGCCGCCCCACCCATATCAGATTTCATGTCGCCCATCCGCTCCGATGGCTTGATAGAGATGCCACCGGTATCAAAAGTAACGCCCTTGCCCACCAGCACCACAGTTGGCAGATCGGTTCGGTCACCATTATGCTCCAGGACGATAAATTTCGGTGGCTCACCGGCGCCCTGAGCGACAGCCAGGAAGGCGCCCATGTTGCGCTCGGCCGCCCAATCGCGGTCGCCAACGGTGACGGTCAAGCCATGAGCCTCAGCTATCGTTTGGGCTGCTTGCGCCAGCCGGGTCGGAGTGGCCACGTTAGGCGGCATATTGACCAGATCCCTCGCCAGAAATACTCCGGCAGCAATCGCCTCGGCTGTTCGTGCCCCGGCCGTGACGGCCGCAATTCGCGCCTCGTCATATTCGGTGATGGTTAGCGAGCTAATGTCGTGCCCCGCTTCTTTCTTCTTGGGAGCGTCAAAACGATAGGAAGCCAGCAGCGAACCCTCGACCGTGGCCTGGGCAGCCTGGGCCACGTCCAACCCGCCAATGCCAGCCCCATGAACGATGGTGGCCACATGCTGGGCGTTCAGCTCGCGGGCGCGTTTGATGGCCGCGGCCGATGCCCGACGAACGCCTTCCAAATCAAATTCCTCCGATTTGCCCAATCCAACCACCATCACACGGCGAGCAGCGATCGCGCCACGAGGGTAAATCACGGCCACTTCTCCGGCTTTACCCTTCAGATCGCCCCCGGCGATGAGTTCTGTGATCGCCCCGTTCAGGGCTTTGTCAATCGCGCCGGTGGCCCCGCCAGGAATTGTCACATCCTCGAACAGATTAACGATGAGAGTATCGGCCGTGCTCGATTGAATAGCCGTCTTCTCGATTTTGATTTCCATGAGATTAAGCTCCTGTTATCAACGACGGCATTCGACCGCCGCCGTGGGGTTTGGATTTATTCTACCCATTCTCAACAATACAGGACAATGTACGAACGATAAATGACATGGTGCACAAATTTTTAGACTCACGATTTAGTCGGCACCCGGAATAGAGGTATAATATGAATTCCCACGAGTTTCCATTAAGGAGTATCCCATGATTGTCGGTGTACCTAAAGAAATAAAGAACAATGAATATCGTGTGGCCATGACGCCGGCCGGTGTGCGCCAACTTGTCGAACAAGGCCATAAGGTATTGGTTGAGACAAACGCGGGCGATGGCAGCCGTTTCACAGACGAACAATACGCAAGTGCCGGAGCCAGGATCGTCCCCACCGCGGCCGATGCCTGGGGCGCAGAGATGGTCGTCAAGGTCAAGGAACCTATCGCCGTCGAATACCCGTTTCTGCGGTCGGATCTGCTCTTGTTCACGTTCCTGCATCTGGCCGCCGAGGAAGCCCTGACCAAGGCAATGGTTGATTCGGGCGTGACCGGTATCGCCTATGAGACGGTGGAAGCTCCCGACGGCAGCCTGCCGTTGCTGACGCCGATGAGCGAAGTAGCCGGGCGCATGTCCATCCAGGTCGGTGCGCACTTCCTGGAGCGGTCACACCAAGGCCGCGGCGTATTGCTCGGTGGTGTAGCCGGCGTATCGGCCGCCAACGTCGTGGTTATCGGCGGCGGTGTAGTCGGCACGAACTCGGCGCAGATGGCTCTAGGCTTGGGCGCCAACGTGACTATCCTGGACACCAACCTCGACAGGCTGCGCTACCTCGAACATGTACTACATGGCCGGTTGACCACTCTCGCCTCCAACTCCTACAACATCGCTGAAGTAGTCAGGAACGCGGATCTCGTTGTCGGCAGTGTGCTCGTTAGAGGCGCGCGCGCGCCGCGGCTGGTAACCCGAGAGATGATCTCAACCATGAACCCGGGCAGCGTCGTCGTTGATGTCGCCGTTGATCAAGGAGGTTGCGTAGAGACCATTCACGTTACGACCCATTCTGACCCGACCTATATCATCGACGGCGTCGTTCATTACGGTGTGGCCAACATGCCCGGCGCGGTGCCGCGCACAAGCACCATGGCCCTGAGTAACGCCACGTTGCCTTATGTGCTGCGATTGGCCCGCCTAGGCGCCAAAGACGCCATGGCTAAGGATCCGGGCCTGGTGAAAGGCCTCAATACGTTTGAGGGTCACGTTACGTATAAGGCCGTAGCTGAGGCTTTCGGCATGGAATTCGTCGCCTACGAGGCGTAATTTATTCGTAAATCAGGCCTCGGTCAGACCGCGTTCATACCCGGTCTGACCGAGGCCTACATCTTTTCTCGTTAAAACAACGTGGATCTACTGGCCATCACTGCCCAGCTGTCGATCGCTAACGGAACCGTCCTCAATGAAGGTACGGTCCCGGGACTGCTGGCCCAACCTGCCCCGCCCAAGGCCGCACGCGGCCGGGAGCGAGATTTCTTGTTCGTCCATCTGACGTTGACAGGTCAGCAGGAGGAAACGGCCGACCTGGCCCGCCGGCTAGTCGAAGGGATAAGCCAACGTTTCTTCGCCGCGCCGGGCAGCGTTACATCAGCTCTACGCCGGTCCGTGCTCGAAGCCAACGAGCAACTCCTGCGCTACAACATGGCGAACAAATCGTCTCATGAAGGGGCGCTAAGCTGCGCAGCATTGCATAGCGGTGAGCTCTATCTGCTCCAGGTGGGCGAAGGGTTGGCATTCCTGGGTCACAATTTCGGCGTGGAGCGACTTCCGGCAAAGCAACCTGATGTATTGACGCCCATCGGTCGAAGTGTGGGCGTTGACATTCGCTTCGCTTTTCGTCAGCTGGAAAACAGCGACATGATACTCTTGGCAGATCCTCGATTGGCTCACCTGAACGGCGAAGCGCTGGCTCCGGTGTTAGTCAACACGGAGATAGAAAGCGGCCTGGAATCGTTGATGCAACTCATGGCCGATGATTCCGCTCGACTACTCCTGGCCGAGTTCGCCGACGAATTACCCTCGACGTTACCGCTCACCTTCCAGCATAGTCGTAACCCGATACCCCGGGCCGGCCCGGTCAGATCAACGCCCGCGACCGCGCCCCCCGTGACACCGGCAACCACACCTCGCCAGGCCGGGCCAGTTCGCGAAGCGGTCGCGCCCTCGACGGCTGGAACTGGAGCCTCCGCTGAACCAACCGGAGGCGGCACTCGCTCGTTGGATTCTTCACGCAACTTGTCAGATGCTGCCACATCGGTGGAGGTGGAAGCGCGTCGGGTGGCCTCTTCGTCAGCGCGAGGGCTGTCCCGATTCACAGCCTGGTTGGCAGAAATCCTGGAACGCCTGCTGCGAGATAGAGGGGACGAATCCGCGATCCCTTGGGCGATTCCAACGGCGGCAGCTTTGCTGATCCCTGTCATCATGGCCTCAGTCCTGACCAGCGTTTACATTCAACGGGACACCGTGGCCCGAGTCTCCGCAATCAAACAGGAGATGATAACCGAGCTGGCGGCGGCCGAAACCGCCACAGACAGTTCGTCCCAGGCCCAGACTCATTATCTGCGGGTGCTGGCCTTGGCCGAAGAGGCGGATATGTTACGGGAAGGCGATCTGGAAGTGGCCCGCATGCGGTCTCAAGTGCACGATGCGCTGGACCGGCTGGATGGCGTCAGCCGGCTGATGGCCTCAACACTTTATCAGTACAAGGATGGAGCAAATCTGACCCAGATCACTTTGCGAGGCTCGCTGGGCGGCATCGCCGTCCTGGATCAACTCGCCAATCGTGTCCTGTTTCATCCCACGGATAAGACTTACCAGACATTGACGACGGATAAGCCACAAGTATTGGTCTTCAACGGTCAGGCGGTTGGAGCGAAAACCGTGGGAACATTGCTGGATATCTTATGGGTGCCCGGTCGCGCGGCGGACACGCGCGATAATGTCAGCATGCTTGATCGTTCAGGCAACCTCTTCAACTATTTCCCCAATCTGGGCGATATCAGTAGCACGACGCTGGGTAATAGCAGCCTGTGGTTGAACCCCGTCACGATGGCCACCTATCTCGACCGGGTTTATGTCCTGGACTCAGAGGCCGGCGTGATCTGGAAGTATTATGCCACCAATGGATATGCACAGATCCCCGAAGATGCGACCATCACCTTGGCAGATGGCGGCGATCTTGGCCAGGCAATTGACTTCGACTTGTACGCTGAAGACGGCAGCCTGGTGATCCTTTATGGAGACGGCCGCCTCCGCTATTACGATACGCGCACAAGCCGGATCCTGTGGGATGAGAACATGCCCGCGCAGAACGGGCTGGTGCTCCCGTTTATCGCTCCAGCATCCGTTAAATTAGTCGGCAACGGACTGAGCGCCTCTATCTTCGTGCTTGATCCCGGCAGCGGCCGTCTGGTGCAACTCAGCCGGGGTGGCATCGTATTAACGCAATATCGAATTCTGGATGAGAGAGGGGAAGATGTGCTCAGCCGGGCGTCGGATTTTGCCGTAACTGAATCACCCCTGAGAATCCTGATAGCAGCCGGCGATCGGATTTATGTAGCCGGTCAGGATTAGGGTTCGGGCTAGCTTCCCGTAAATCGAGCTTCGCGTTTCTCAAAGAAAGCGGCGATACCCTCGCGATTATCCTCGCTACGGCCGGCTACCTCTTGCAGGTAAGCCTCATAAGCCAGAGCTTCTTCCAGACTCATATCCCAGCCACGATTCATCGCTCGCTTGGTAAGTCCATAGGCCAGCGTTGGACCGCTGGCAAGGCGATGCGCCCAGGCAGCAACGATCTCCGGCAATTGCTCAGCCGGGACCACTCGATTGACCAGTCCCCATTCCAACGCCTGGTTGGCGGGAACACGGTCGGCCGTCACAGCCATCTCGTAGGCACGGGAGTAGCCGACGATGCGAGGCAGAAACCAGTTCAATCCGCTATCAGGTATCAACCCGATACGACTGAAAGCCAGCATGAAGTAGGCATTATCGGAAGCAATACGGATATCCGCGGCCAACGCCACCCCCATGCCCGCCCCGGCGACGATACCATTGATGGCGCCGATGATCGGCTTCTCCAGATTGACCATCTGCCGGATGAGCTGGTGATATCCACGGCGAAGGTGCTCGCCGATGGAAGCTTCCTCATCCCGATTCAGGAACTCACTCAAATCCTGACCTGAGGAGAAGCCTCGCCCCACTCCGGTCAGGACCAGGCACCGCACCGCGCTATCTCGATCGGCCGCCTTGAAGGCGTTGATCGTCTCCCCGATCATCTGGTCATTAAAGGCGTTAATCTTATCGGGCCGGTTCAGTGTAATGGTCGCCACGCCATCAGCCACATGGTAGAGGATCGTTTCGTAAGCCATCGACATCTATCTCCCGCCCGGATGGGCGATCAATCAGAAAGGAATATCCGAGTCAAAGTCGTCGTCAGACTCGTCCTCTCCCACATCCTCCATTTGTCCCGGCAAGCTGACCCACAACAAGAGGAGTTCGCCCTCATCAACTTCAGTCAGCCGAAGAGCGACGACATCCACTTGCTGCCGGAGCCGCAGGTCATCGGGGTAATCAAGGCGAACAGGGCGACCTTCCTGCCAGGCGCGCAAACAGCGATCCCGGATATCTTCGCCGTTGCCCGTTCGCAATTGGCAGAGGGCAACATCCATGTCAGCCGGCCCTTCATAAACAGACTGAACCAGACCCTGGTAGTTGGGGACAAAGTCGGGCGTTGGGCCTTCTATGATCGTGATAAGTTCGGGTTCCATAGGGAATTCAAACCTGCATAATGTGAATTTCGCATTCGCAAGATAAGTCTACTGAGGAATGAATACGCAAGCAAATGTACAGAGATAGCCTGATGAGGTCCCTCGTCACGCGTCCAATGCAAGCCTGCGTTCCCAGTCATTAGGGTCTTTTGCCCGATCGAGGATCACCCAACTGAACGGCTGAGCATGCCGGTCATCAGGTGGATGATATTCTCGATAGGACTCGCGCCATTCATCCGGGTCAAATTCAGGAAAGCAGACATCGCCGTCGACCACGTCATGGACATGAGTCAGATACAACCGGTCGACCACAGGCATGAAAAGAGCGAATATATCCGCGCCACCGATAACAGCGACTTCTTCAACGTCTCCGGCGGCGGCCAGGGCATCTTCGCCAGAGTGGACGACTATCGCGCCGGGAGCCTCATAGTCATTGTTGCGGGTGAGGACGATATTGAGCCGCCCGGGGAGCGGACGAAATCTCTCGGGCAGGGAATCATAAGTCTTGCGGCCCATGATACATGGTTTGCCCATCGTCTTTTCACGAAACCAGCGCATATCGTCCGGCAGCCGCCAGGGTAACGCGTCGTCGCGGCCGATAAGGCGGTTGTCATCCATGGCCACGATAAAGGAGATACGAGGTCGTCGGATCATAGAGTCTTTCTATACGGCAATAGGGGCGGAAATACGTGGATGGTACTGGTAATTAACCAGCTCGAAATCAGGGTAGTCAAAATCAAAGATCGAGCGGATGGCTGGATTGAGTCGCATAACCGGGGGCGGGTACGGCTCGCGCGTTAGTTGCAGTCGCGCCTGCTCCAGGTGATTCAAGTAGAGATGCGCATCACCAAGAGTGTGAACGAATTCGCCCGCCTCATAACCCGTCACTTGAGCCAACATCATCGTGAGGAGTGCGTAGGAGGCGATGTTGAACGGCACGCCCAGGAAGATATCGGCGCTGCGCTGATAAAGTTGGCAGGAAAGGCGACCGTCCGCCACATAGAACTGAAACAAGCAGTGGCATGGCGGCAAAGCCATCCGGTCGATCTCGCCTACATTCCAGGCACTGACGATCAGGCGGCGCGAGTCGGGCGTATGGTGAATAGCATGAACAACCTCGGTTATCTGGTCGATCGTGCGGCCATCGGCCGCCGCCCAGGAACGCCATTGATGACCATAGATTGGCCCGAGATCGCCTTTTTCGTCTGCCCACTCATCCCAGATCGTTACCTTATTGTCATGCAAGTAGCCGACGTTGGTATCACCGCGCAGAAACCAGAGCAGCTCATAGATGATCGAGCGCAAATGAAGCTTCTTGGTGGTCACAAGAGGGAAGCCCTGAGCCAACTCAAAGCGCATCTGGTAGCCAAAAGCGCTCAGTGTGCCGGTGCCGGTGCGGTCTTCTTTCCGGGTACCGTTATCCAACACGTGTCGCAGCAGGTCAAGATATTGCTTCATGCCGAACCTCCTGTTTCATGTGGGCGAAGTATAGCAGGCTGCGGTACGTGAGGCGACGGTCGGGAGACGTAATGCAGACGCATGATAAATATGGCCCATGTAAACCTCGCAGTCACCGGCATCATACCCAATATGACCGGTCTATGTTAATATGAAGCGTGATCGCCATGAACGCCATTCAGAATTTCTCTCAACGCGTACTGGACAACGTCGAGCAGGTCATTATCGGCAAACGAGACATGCTGGAATTGCTGATTGCCGCCGTGCTATGCGAAGGCCATGTCCTGCTGGAAGATGTGCCGGGAACGGGCAAGACGATGTTGGCCAGAGCATTGGCGATCAGTCTGGGGATCGATTTCAAGCGCCTGCAATGCACCCCCGATCTGCTGCCCAACGATGTCACCGGCGTGTCGGTCTATGATCCGCAACGGGGCGGGTTCTCATTTATCCCCGGCCCGGTGTTCGCGAATATCCTGCTGGTCGATGAGATTAACCGGGCCACGCCACGCACCCAATCAGCTCTGTTAGAAGCCATGGGCGAGAGACAAGTCACCGTCGACGGCATCACCCGACCGCTCGAACGGCCATTCTTCGTCATCGCCTCGCAAAACCCGGTCGAATACGAAGGCACTTTCCCCCTGCCGGAAGCGCAACTGGACCGCTTCTTCATGAAGCTGACGCTCGGCTACCTGGATGAGAAAGCGGAGAGCCAGATGCTGTTGAATTTAGGCCGGGAACATCCCATCGAATCAATTGGCCCAGTGGTGGATGGTCACGAGTTACCGGCATTAGCACGACAGGTCTGGGAGATCCACGTCGATGAGACGGTGCGCGACTATATCGTCGGGCTGGCGTTCGGCACGCGGCGCCATCCCGATCTGCTACTGGGGGCTAGTCCGCGCGGCAGCCACGCGCTCTATCGCGCTGCACAAGCCTACGCCGCGCTACAAGGCCGGGATTACGCCCTGCCTGATGACGTCAAACATCTGGCCACGCCAGTGCTGGCCCATCGTTGTCTCTTGCATCCGGAGAGCGCGCTGCGGGGCGTGACTGTAAATGAGATCTTATCGAGGATAGTACAGGAGACGCCGCTCGCTATCGGAGAGATCTAGTTGTGTCTCGCTATTCGTGGCTGCTCCTCTTGCTACTGGCGATAGCCTTCCTGCTGCGCGTCGATTTCATTTTCTATATCCTCTACATCGCCGTAGGTGTCCTCGCATGGAGTCGCTGGCGCACCCCGCGCGCGCTACGCAACCTTACAGCCGCGCGCGAATATCGGCGTCGGGCTTTCCTCGGCGAATCCATCGAAGTCAAACTGACGTTGACGAACCAAAGCCGTCTGGCTATTCCCTGGCTCCAGATTCAGGAGCATGTTCCACCGGAGTTACGTGTGGAGGAATCCGTCCGATTCGTGCGGTCAATTCAGGGCCGGCAAACGAGCGATCATATATATCACGTCAGAGGATTACAGCGTGGCTATTATTCGCTTGGGCCATTACGGCTGATGAACGGCGATCTGTTCGGATTGGCCAAACCCCATTTCAGCTATCTCCCCCCGGATTTCCTGACCGTGTACCCGCGGATTATCCCCCTGACGCGGTTGGGATTGCCCTCGCGGCTTCCGTTCGGCACTATCGGCAGTCATCAGCGATTATTTGAAGACCCGGCACGGCCGGCAGGAGTGCGGGAATTTCGCTCGGGGGACTCGCTACGCCAGATGAACTGGAAGGCCAGCGCCCACACCCAGAAGCATCTGGTGCGTACATTCGAGCCGGCTATCTCGTTAGAGGCGCTCATCCTCCTCGACCTGTACAGCGGATCGTATGAGCGACGCAATCGGCAGGAAGCCACCGAGTGGGCTATTGTGGTCGCCGCCTCGTTAGCGACGCATCTGATCAATCAACGCCAAAGAGTCGGCTTGTCATCCAACGGCGTCGACCCTCTACGACTGCACGCCGACGAGCAACTGTTCGACGAAGTAACCGGTCGGTTGTCATTTGACCCAGATGTGGGCGAAGATAGCTTGCGTCGCTATATGGCCTCGGCCATTGCCCCCCGCAACGGGCAGCCTCACCTGATGAAAATCCTGGAACAGTTGGCACGTCTCGACACAAAAGAGACGATGCCTTTTGCAGAATGGGCTCCGGCGGCTTGCGCGAATTTGAATTGGGGCGTCACCGTTTTAGCTATTACCGCCCAGGGAGATACAACGACGAGTCAAGCGCTACACCGGCTGGCCCGCAACGGCTTCAACCCTATCTTAATCGCCGTTGAGCCGACAGCCAACTTCGGTCTCGTGAAAGAGCGAGCGCGGCGATTGGGTTTCCAAGCCTACAACGTTAGTAACCCCCACGCCCTGTCACAATGGCGGCAGACCCAGGTCGGCCCGGCCGTGGGAGCGCCCTTAAGATGAGCCGTCACTCGCGAACGACACGAAGGATCGGCGCCATCGCGGCCGCAGAGGTGCAGCATAAGCCGATCAAGGGCGAGCCGCTGGCGTTTCAGGTTGACATGTGGACACGGCGACTCGTGCGGCCATTGCTCATTGCGGCGTTGGCAACCTCCGTATCAATCGCGCTCCTCGAGATCATCCGTCTCATCTCGCCCCAGAATGCCTGGCTGGCGCTCGTGCCCTTATGCTTCTTCATCGCACTGGAGGGCGCCTATACGGCCGCCTGGTTGAATACCCCGGACAGTTTCGGTGTAGACAGATTAGGGTACCGGCTGGCGGAGACTCTTCTGATCCTGGTAGTAGTACGCATTTACAGCTGGATCTTCCTGGGCGGCGGTATTCCCTCGCCCGAAGAGTTGAGAGGTTATCTGACCGCGCCGCTCTCAATTCTAACCGTAAGCGGGTTCCTGACCTCAGCTTTCGTGACATTGGTGGCCTGGTCGTTTGCCGTATCAAACGGCCGGATCTTCACCAAACTCGATGTCAGCATTTATGAGATTCGCTTCTATCGCTTGTCACAACCGGAGCAGAAAGCGATGGGCGATGATCGGCCGATCCAGGTCCAGCGCGGTAAACTCCTGAGCGCCTACTTCAGGAACTGGCTGGCCGTCGGCATGGCTATGATCATCCTTGCGGCTCTCAGTACATTTGAGGTCAGACAATTCGCCACGGTTAGCAACCCGCTCGAGATCACACGGTTGGGATTAAGCTCGGCCATGCTCCTGGCATTGATTATCTATTTTCTGGCTGGGTTCTGGCTGCTTAGCCACGGACGATTACTACGGATGAACGCGCGCTGGCTGGCGGACGGCATGGCCAAGGAAGCGGACCTGGAGCGAGGATGGCAACGCAGCTCACTGATAATTTTGCTGACGATAGCTGCTATTGCCGCCTTCTTGCCCATCGGTTCAACACTACCGATCAGCCGAATTCTATCGCTGGGGGTAAGCGTCATCGCCTACCTGGCGGGGGTAATTATTCAGGCCATTGGCTACCTCTTTGCGATGACGATCATGATGCTGACGGGCAATATCGAGGAAAGCGATCCCGTCCGGCCGCCACAACTCACGCTGCCTTCGGTGGAGGAGGTGATTGTCCCTCCAAGTAATCCATCCCACCCATTCGCCGAGATGATGGTCTCATCGATCTTCTGGACGTTGGTCATTGCCGCGATCCTCGCCACACTGTTCTACTTCTTGCGCGAACGGGGCTATACTCTCCAACGAGAGAGAATAGAGGGACAATGGCAAATCGTCATCGGCTGGTTACGCGAGCTATGGGCGCGGCTGGCGGAGCGCATCCGATCGACCGGCTCTGAACTGCGGTCCCGGTTAAAGACGCCCAAGCCCGCTACCAACATGCATGACGAAAGTCAGGCCATTAGAACGGGTTTCTTGCGTCTCGGCAATCTGTCACCTCGAGACCAGATTCGCTATTATTATCTGGCTCTGGTTCATCGAGCCGGCGAGCGCGGCATACGAAGAGGCGTCGGGCAAACCCCCCTGGAATATGCCCGCGAGCTGAAAGAGACGTGGCCGGAATCAGAAGGCGAGATTGATGACATCACCACGGCCTTTGTTACGGCACGCTACAGTTCGCGGCCGCTCGAGAAATCAGACGCTCTCACGAGCAAACAACAGTGGCGGCTTCTTAGGCGTCGCTTGCGAAAACCCGGCTAGACGAAAGAGCTAACCCTTGTTAAAAACACAGGCTGATTAGGAGATTTTGTATGCGATCTATCGTTGAATGTGTTCCGAATTTTAGTAACGGACGAGACCCGGAAGTCTACGGCCGTATTGTCGACGCGATTAGCAGCGTCAAAGGCGTACAAGTCCTTGATGTAAGCGCCGACCCAGACCATAACCGCACCGTTGTCACCTACGTCGGGCCGCCGGATGAGGCTGTAGAGGCCGGCTACCGAGCCATCGCCAAGGCTAAGGAGCTGATCGACCTCGACCAACACCAGGGCGAGCATCCTCGCATCGGCGCGACCGATGTCTTCCCATTCATTCCCATCAAGGGGGTAACGATGGGGGATTGCGTCGCGTTGGCTCAGCAACTCGGGAAGCGTGTTGGGGAAGGGCTAGGCGTGGCCGTCTATCTCTATGGCGCAGCCGCCACTCGACCTGAACGCGAAAGCCTGGCTGCTATTCGCAAAGGGCAATACGAACTGTGGCGGGACGAGGTGGCGACCAATCCGGAGCGCACGCCAGATTACGGTCCAGCCGTGCCGCAGAAGTGGGGCGCAACAGTCATCGGAGCGCGGCCGTTCTTGATCGCCTATAACCTCTACCTGAATTCAAACGATGTCGCAATAGCCGAGAAAGTCGCCAAAGCTGTTCGCTTCTCCAGTGGGGGATGGCGATATGTTCAGGCGAAGGGTTTTCTTGTCGAGGGTCAGGCGCAAGTCAGCATGAATCTGACGAACTTCGAGAAGACGCCAATCCACCGCGTACAGGAAGCCGTTCGACGCGAAGCCGCCCAATACGGCCTGACTGTGACGCACGCCGAATTAGTCGGACTGATTCCGCAGAAGGCGCTGCTCGATAGCGCCAAATGGTATCTGCAGCTAGACGATCTTCCGGACGAACAGGTGCTGGAACTGCGCCTGCAATCCTCACCCGAACAGGACGGAAGCGACGAATCAGAGGTGGTTCATATGGGGCGCTTCGCCGCCATGGTGGCCGACAGAACCCCAACACCCGGCGGTGGTTCCGTCTCGGCCCTGGTGGGTGCTCTGGGCGCATCGTTGGCACAGATGTCGGCCGAGCTGACTGTCGATCGCAAGAAATATGCCCACGTGCGCGAAGAAGTTCAGAACATCCTCACCGAAGCCGAAGCGATCCGCCACGAGCTCATCGAGGCCGTCAATGAAGATGCCGCTTCGTTCGAAGGAATCCTCCGTGTCGTGCGGAACAAAGAGATGGATGAAGAAGCCAAGGCGGCCGCCATGGAAGCGGCGACAATACACGCAGGCGAAGTGCCGTTGCGCGTAGCTCGGCTAAGTCGCGACGCTGCTCGCCTTGCGAAGACCATGGCCACTATCGGCAATGTCAACGCCGCCACCGACGCTGCCGTCGGCGCGATTATGGCTCGCGCGGCCGTCTATGGGGCCGAACTGAACGTGAAAGTCAACGGCGTCGGCCTGAAAAATCGAGAACTGGCGGCCGCGTGGGCGAGAGAGGTCGACGCCCTCGTCGAAGAGACCGAACAGCTGGCGGCCGAAGCCCGAGAGATCGCGGAGGAGCACGGAGGCCTTTAGTTTGGCTTTTATCTTAAGCAGAGCCGGCCGTTTTGTGGGAAGGGCCGGCCTGCTGTTTCTGCTGCTTGCCGGATGCCGGCCGGCACCCAATAACAATAAGGCGCCCGTCACCCCTACAGGCACCGAAAGCGTCCCGGAGCTTGCGGTCGAGCACAGCGTTATATCGGGATCGCCGTTAGCTTCACCCCATCCGGCAGGCCTATCGCCTGCCACAGCCGTTAAGACAGTCGCTGCTCCACCAACGCCGACGAGCATCGCCACATCGACGCCCGGTGTAATATCCTCATCACCTGCCGAAGCAGTGGCCGAAGAGCCAACTTATACACCCGCGCCGACCTTCACTCCGCCTCCTCCACCGCCCATAGTGAAGGGTGAACAATTATGGTTACAGCGGCCGGTGCCGACCTCCGGGCCGGCCTGGACGGACAAGACGTATCCCTATGGCAGCACGCGGGGCGGTGCGCTACGGCCGCATACCGGCGTGGAATTCGTCGTTCCGACGGGGACGCCGGTGCTGGCCGTCGCCTCGGGCACGGTCGTTGTCGCCGGGGACGACTTGACCGTGGCCTACGGACCGCAGACGAACTTCTACGGCAACCTGGTGATCGTGCAGCTCGATACCAACGACGGCTCGGCGCTCTACACGCTCTTTGGCCATTTGTCTGAGGTCAGCGTAGAAGTTGGCCAGCGCGTGGCCACGGGCGATCTGCTCGGCTTGTCGGGGTCGTCGGGCGTGGCCGACGGGCCGCACGTTCATCTGGAGGTGCGCGTCGGGGCCAACAGCTACGGCGCTACGCGGAATCCGCTGTTATGGCTACGGCCGCAACCGCAGATGGGTGTCGTCGCCGGGCGCGTGGTTGACGCGAGCGGTCAGTTGCTCTACGAAGCGCCGGTCACACTCGTTCGCGTCGATGCTGAAGCCCCCTATACCGCCACGACCTCCTATGCAAGAGGCGAGCCGAACAGCGACGACGTGTTGCGGGAGAACTTCGCCGTGGACGACGTCGTACCGGGCTATTACCAGGTGATTGTCGGTGACAGCTCCCGGCGATCCGTCACTGAGATGTGGGTTTTTCCGGGGCGAGTTAACTTCGTTGAGGTGGTTCTGGGTGGATAGTCTGGCTGCCCAAACCACAGTTGACGCTGTTGGTGTTAACGGCAAAGCTGGATCTGATTCGACCCCAAATTTGTAGACACCTGGATAAGGTGGATAGCCTATCAACCTTGGAGGTCTAATATCAAGCGGCAGCGTCTCCACTCGGCCCTGGATTATCAGTCGCCGGTAGAGTTTGAAAATCTATTTGATCTAACTTAACCGTGTGTCTACTTTTTGGGGTCAGATCAGAATATATCAGAAATGAGGTGTGGAAGGTATGGTTACTCTGAAAGCGGGATCAATCTCGCCGTTGTTATACCAAACCAGTTAAAGACTGGCTATCGCGCCTCGGTTATGGCAATGCCGCTTTCGCAAGCCCTAAATGCACGCGCATCTGGTTGGGGTTTAGATCGTACTCCGCGGCCGACGAGGCCGCATCAGTGATCATGGAATCGAGAATGTCAAGGCTTACAAACCCCCGGCGAAGCAGAAAGACACCGCCTGTTTTGCTTCCCATTCCAGTCGCTGTATGAAGCGTTTCGCGGCTTGCTCGTA
>JACFOH010000065.1 GCA_019454405.1 Promineifilum sp. | reverse complement strand
CGTCCAGCCGCCAGATGCCGTGTTCGGCCCATTTGAGGTGGAGGCGGTTGTCGATGGGACTCATATAGAGTTCGGTTTGATGATCCGTATTCAAACGATATTCTCCGCGCATCCCCTTCGTAATATCGGAAAAAGCCGTTATGTCTCCCTGATCGACCACACCCAGATAGAAATTACTACCGAGGCTTCCCGGCGCCCACTCATAAATTCCTTCACTAGTACGATACGCCCTGTTTTCAACACTGTTAAAGGTGACGGCCGGCCACAACTTACTAATCACCCATCCCGGATATAATTCATAGGGAGGAGCGTCGATCAAAGCCTTTCCGTCTGCGATTGGAGTTTTAAATTTGAAAGGATGGAATCCAAAGACCTCCACTTTGTAATCCATCGTGCCATCGCCAACATTTTCATTACTCCATGAGTAGCGAGTCACCTGCATCTGTTTCGTGGCCAACCCCGCGGCATCTGCATCGAGAATGGTGCGGCCAGTTCGAATAATCAAATCAGGGTAACCCTGACCGTTCCCTGACAGATCGTAGAAAGCAAAAGGGGTCTCAAAATTGGGGCTGTTTAACTGGCCAGGCAATACACGTGTTAGTGAATAGAATGAGTAAGAACAGTTCTGATTACGTACTGTGACCAGCTCCGAGAAGTATCGGATTTGGCCGGTTAGCCAATCGACAGCGATGGGTGGTCGGAAGACTCCGGTCGGCTGGAGGAAGTCACCCGCGAAGGCGACAAACGGCCATTGTGGTGATACACCCGAATCGATCGTGACAGGCGAATCGCATTTTCGCTCGGCATAATTGGTGCGCAAATAGCCACGATTAGGAAACTCGGGAACCATAGTACGCCAATCCCAGTCGGGCAGGCCATCGCCATTTACATCGCGCACGACAATCTCGGCGTTTCGATCCTGTAGCCCAATTAATCCCGGCCATTCATCGGCAGCCCACATGGCATATATTCGTCCATAGATTGTGATATCGAGGTTGTAATTGACCAGCCCATCACGCACCCACCAGCCATCGAACGCGATTATTTTGATAGCCGGGGTCAGATCATCTGGCAGGGAAGGAATGTCTTCGTTAACCGTGACTGGCACGTATAGTTGGCCGTCAGGTACGGCGAAAACCTCGGCCACCGCTTCGGCTACACGCGCTGCTTTACTCAAACGGACGACCAGCGCCGGCTGTTCCGGTCCCTTATCGGGCAAATAGTAGAGAAAATAAGCCTCGCCAGGCCCCCCGCGCAGCAAATCGTCAACCGTTGTCGGCGGCATGCTATACGATACGACAAGGGGTCCAACAGTCTCCTGAGCGGCAGCCGGGGCGATCATCATCAGCCAACTCACTAGACAGGCCATCGGCACATAGAAGACATGCAGGAGGAAGACTACGGCGGCAGATTGTTTAAGATTTAATGATATTCTTGCGTGCCCTGAAAACACATCAGTTCGTCCTTCTTCGGGTGCGACGATCATACCATGCCGCACCAGTTGTCGGGGTGAAAAGGGCTGTGGAAAACGCCCAAATGACGCGGGGTTGAGTAATCATTCTTGGTTCCGTATTCCATATATTCCTCCTTAAGGTCATTTTGGTATCGAATCGACAACTTTCGTAATGGCGGTTCCCCTGTCAGGTTTGTTGCTCTCGGCGCGTTTGCGACTTCAACCATGATCGAATCATTTGTAATGACAGCAACAGATCGTCCCTCTTGATCAACAATACATCTTTGACCTTTACTTCGGAGAAGGCCACAAATAAACTAATAGCAACGATACCCCGCAGGATCGCCAAAATGCTGAAAGCTGCTGCCGCGCCCAGATAGCCAAACTGACGCGTCAGAATATAAGACACAGGCAAACTCAACAGGCCGGAAGCCAGGATGTAATAGGTGGGTATTTCGGGCCGTCCGATCTGCATCGAAAAAAATATTCCTAGCAAGCGAGTCGTCAGCAAGAGTGTGCCCGGCAGCAGCCACAAAAAAGCAGGCGTGACACCACTGAATTCCGGCCCATAGATTAGAGGGATGAGCTGGCCTGCAAACAACGCCCCAGCCAGCAAGAGCAGCGCATTGCTCCAGAAGGTTACGCGGAAAGCTCGGGCGACAATTGAGCCGGCTGACGCGAAATCGTTGGTTATCACGTTTGGTACGATACCCCGGGTGATCGATTGCTCTATAACGACGACGATCTCCGTTAACCCCTTGGCGATGGCGTAATAGCCAGCCCCCTCAAGTCCAGCAAATAGGGCCACAAAGTATATGTCGACACGCGACATCAAGACGACCCCCAGATGGCCTGGATAAGATTTGGCACTATAGGCCGACACGTCTTTAATGAGCTGCGGCCAGACCTTTAGCTCGACGCCGGATAAGCGCATGAAGATAACTGTCGACAAGCCGATCACCAGGAAACCCGAAAGGATCAACTCCCACAATGCCCCAAGCAAGCCCAGATTGAGGATCCCCAGCAAAACAATCTGAAACAGCAGGGCGATGACAACTTTGACCGTCGATACGGCGGTTAGCAACGGCACCCAGTTCAGTCCCATGAGCAGGCCGGTCAACATTCCAAATAACAGAGTCGAAGAAGTCAGGAAAAGAATGATCCACAGGTGAATACGACTTATTTCCGGGAAGAGCGAAGCCAAGGTCGTTTGCGGCAGGACTACGAGGGGGATGGCCATGATAATTGTCAAGGCCAGCGCGATCAGAATGCCGTTGCCAGCAATCAGCGGCGGCGAGTAGTACCCCTTGCCGGTCAAGAATGCCAGCGCCTGGATCCAAGCGTTATGCCCCAGGATGGAGGCCAGGACGAGCGACGAGGTCACGAGCAGAGCGTAAGCCCCACGAGCCTCCGGCCCTAACCAGCGCGCCAAGAGGATGCTGCTGGCAAACCCTATAACAAGGCTAAAACCGTTTCCAAGGCCAACCCAAACTATATTTGACACAGTATTAGGTGACGAGTTCACACATTGGTCCTATATCTATGAGAGTTTGTAACTAAATAACAACTTGAGGTAAGTCATCACCCAAACTAATTCAAAATGCTTATTCAAAATTCTCTGCTAATCTGGAGTGGAAGGCCTTTTGGTAAACCTCGTACTCTAGGCGAGTAACAACGGCATCCCAAGATAATTCTGACTTTACCAGGTTCAGCGCTGATTGTTGGATTGCGTCTAATTTTTTCTTATCGAGCGTGGCTACGTGGTGGAGCAGGCACGTCAATTCTTCCTCATCACCAGCAGTGAACTTGATGGAGAAAGATTTATTTCTGAAAGAACATGCAATCTCGTGCGTGATGAAAAT
>JACFOH010000064.1 GCA_019454405.1 Promineifilum sp. | reverse complement strand
CCGGCCCGTCGCTAGATGGCGATCGAGCAAGCGCGGTTATTAGACGTTTATCTAATGATAGTGTACCCCATCGGCCCATAAAAGGCAATAGACTTGCTTCGGAGCGTCGTCGCCAGGATGAGCACTTGTCTCATGAATCTGACTCCTTCCCTCATTTACTCTGGCAAGCGGCTCCTTTATAATATGGTTATCGTGCATTATTCTGCACTGACGCGCCAGTGAAACCAACTAGCTCGGCGATTTTCGGGAGGCAGAAGAAGCTACTGCGTTGGGGAGCCGGTGGGTGCGCGCCAGGCAGAACAGGAGGTTCCCTCCGTGAAGCGTTTCGCCTTGCTGTTCGTGCTATTCGCTCTGCTGCTGCCGGTCTATTTCGCCGGCGCAGCGAAAAATGTATCCGTCGAGCCACAACGCCTGTCCACCAAAGCCAACGCCAATGAATATCTGATCGGTTTGCTGCCGCCGCAGGGGCACGTCGATATCGACAAAAACCTGCGCGACGCCTCGCCCCGGCAATTGCGAGCGGCCGTGGCCGGGCGGCAGGCCGAGCCTCTCCTGCGAGAGCTGCGGCAATTGCAAGCCAGAGGCGAGATCCTCGGCTTCGTTCTCGACCCGGACCAGTATGCCATCCGCGTGTGGGCCAACGGCGCATTGCCTGCTCTGCGGGGCGAGGCCGCGATGATCGCCCCGGCCGAGCAAGGACTGCCCTCTTGCGCCGAGGGCCTGGCCGGCGCAGTAGCCGACATGGCGCGCGCGTCGCTGATGGCCGAGATAGCGCCAATACGCCATTCGCCATCAGCAACTGATTCGCCGGTGATCTATGTCGAGGCTAGCCCGCCATACTATAACAAGCCAAGCGCAATCTATGGTTTTGCGGCTCCTAATTCCGAAATCACGATAACAGTCGACCGCAACGGATCGTCATATGTGAGCTTCTATGAAGTTGTCCCATCAAATGGTATCTACTACGTGCACTCTGAGTGGGCGAATTGCCCCCGGCGCGGCTATACCTGGTATATCCAGCCGGGTGATGTAGTCCGGGTGTGGGATAGCAACGGGGTCAGCCGGATGACCGTTCCACCTCTCGTCGGCACGTTCGATCCGATCACAATGACCGTAGAGGGGCAAACATCACCACATCGGCGAGTTTCCTTTTCCATCTTTTATCTGACAGATGACAATAGGTGGCAATCCACGAAATCGCAAATAATGGAATCCGACGCCAATGGCCGTTTTAGGACCAACGTCAGCCACGACGCCGGCAGTTTCAGCCGCCGCTCCAAAATAATCTTCTCTGCTGGAGACGGAAACAGGAACGTGCTTACTTACTCTACCCCGGTATTCTCAGTGGGAGTAAACCCATCAGGCAACAACATCTGGGGCTGGGTCAATCGCGGCGTTCCAGGCACGGTCGACTTGATTCGGGGCGGTGACACCATCGCCCAGAACACATTCATATCCGACGAAACCGGCCACTTCGACATATATTTCGAAGGGGCGAGTTTCCTCCCCGGTGACGCCTTGACGGTCAACGATGGCCGACAAACGATCTCCATCGTCGTATCGCCGATGGATCTCGAACTTGACGCGACCACAGGCAAGATAAATATCACCGCGACGCCCGGGCATAGAGCAGACTTCTACACCAGAGGGCAGCCCTACAGCGGAATATTACAAACCTCATGTGGTTATCGAGGGGGACAAGGCACTCTGCTCCTGGGAGCGAGCGGCACAGCCAATATCTCAACAAGAGGGATCCTGCCCGGCGACACCGCATACTTCTACCTCTACGATCAGGAAGGCAATGTTCAATATTCACCCACATTTGCGGCGCCGACCATCGTCGCCGGCCCGGGATCTTATGGAGTCGGAGGCTACTGGCACAAAGCCTATGTTACCCTCGACGTACGCCTTTATGACTCCGCCGACACATTGAAGTCAGCTATCACGTCGGACGCAAACCATACCGGCGAGTTCTACGATTGGTTCGATGTACCTGTTGTCTCCGGCGACCGCATAACGGTCAGCCAGGGCGGGCAAGCCAGAACGATGGTCGTCCCAGAGGTCAGCGGGCGGCTCAATTCGGTGGCGCAGAATCTCACTGTCGCAGGTCCCGACCGGCCGTATCTTGCCACTTACGACGAGTATTGGGGCTTCCACCATTTTTCGTCTGATTGCTATGAGAAGGCTATCTCCGGAGGCTCCAGTGTGATCGACCTCAGTGGCCGCGTCAGCCCGGGCGATTCTGCGACAATCTACATACGAGGTCAGGACGACAATTATACGACGCTCTATCTGGAGGCCTTCAAAGTGCATGTCGGCCAGGATACTAACTCCGTCAGGGTTCAAGCTGAGACGCCCAACGGAAGATTCAAGCTGCTCCATAAACGCGGCGACACTGTGCTCTCTGATCAGATCCTTACGCCCGAACCATCGGGCTATATCTTCTTCACTTTACCCGAAACAGTCCGGGCCGGTGACTATCTAAAAATTGAGGGACTTGAGAGCGAAGCCGGGTTGAGCGCGGAGATGACTTTGCAGTCTTTGACATATTATATAGAACCCAGCGGATATACCGTTCAGGGGAATTTGACGCCTGATTACCGCATTAAGATATGGGTGGCGCGAGTTACCAATGCAGTCAGATGGTGGTCTGATCGATGGACATACAGCGACGAAAATGGCCATTTTTCGCTGGACGTCTTGTTCCCTTATTTGGGCGGAGATGGGCAATTGCCCTGTGTGCTTATGAGCATCCATGATCCCTGCGTGACGCTCGTCTTGACCTACTTAACGCCAGACGACCATGAGGTCGAAACGCCATATAAACCACCGTCCCCCGCCCCGGCCGACGAATTCGAGAACGACGACACAGCGACGGCGGCCAAGCCCTACGAGGGCGGAACCCAGACCCACACCTTCCATACGACTACGGACGTGGATTGGGTCAAGGTGGACATCCCGTCACGGGCGGTCGGCCGGCCGGTTCGGTTCGTGGTCTCGAACATGGGCTGGGACGTCGCCGTGGACATGAAGCTTTATCGGCCAAACGGCACGACGCGCATCACCAATGCGACACTGGAGGACCTGGATGGAGTGACTTGGCTGGTCTGGACGCCGGACCAGGCCGGCACTTTCTACTTGCGGGTTTCGCCTCTGTTCGACGATGCGGGCGGTCATTGCGACTCGTTCTACGACCTACGGGTCGACTTCGCGCGAGTCTCGCTCCCAGTCGTCATCAGATAAACTTTGGGGGCAGGCCCCCCTTCTAATCGACGGGCGCCGGAATCCGGATTCCGGCGCCCATTTTTTTACATCTCCCGGCCTTTCGCCAGTATGGTTTTGTTGTAT
>JACFOH010000063.1:2142-3377 GCA_019454405.1 Promineifilum sp. | reverse complement strand
CCCAGGCCACGCCGGCGGCTGATGTAGCCTCTGCTTTCCAGCCGGCTCAGGCTGTCGCGCAGTTGGGTTCGGCTTATCTGCATTTCTTCGGCCAGGACGTCTTCCGGAGGCAGTTTGTCCAGCCGGCTGTAACGTCCATTGCGCATTTCCTTGATCAGCCGGTTGTAGATTAGTCTGGAGTTAGGCTCCTTCCCGTTAAGCATATCTGTGCCTTTGTGCGGCCGGTTGTCGTGCGGGGCGATGGTTATGTGGTTGTGTAATGTCGGACTGGTCCGTACCGCCGTTTAAGTTAGTACTACCAATTGCTGTTTGTAATACTAATTATTATAAACATGGAGCTTGTGCTGTCAATCCCCCAAATGGGGTTTTCGGGGGGTGTCCTGGCGGTGGGTGTTGGCTCTGTGGCGACGGGGAAAGGGCTTCGCAGGGTGTCAGCGGCTCCACGTTAATATGCTCCCAGATCAAATTTAGTGCTAAAGCCTCAAGGAAATGTTTGACATTAATAATGTATACGTGTATAATTTCCTCAACTATCTATTTAAACGATTAAATAGAAAACAAGTGAAACACCTTGGGAATTTAACACTATGGGGCGAACCATCAAAGACGTGGCAAACAGGGCTGGAGTATCTGTCGCCACTGTCTCAAATGTGATCAATAATACACTTTACGTTAGTGACGATCTACGATCTAAGGTGATGGAAGCTGTTCAGGAGATGGGGTACCGGCCGAATGCATTGGCTCGCGGCCTTCGTCGAGGCGATACAAAATCCATCGGATTGATTTTGCCCGATAACACGAACCCATTCTTTGCTGAGTTTGCCAAATATGTTGAAGACATGGGGTATGAAAACGGATATAGCGTTTTCCTGTGCAACAGCGCATCAGATCAGACGCGCGAAATATCCTATGTCAATATGTTAATTTCCAAGCAAATAGACGGGATAATCTTTATTACTTCTCATGGCGGTATTAAATACCTGGAGGAGCTAAAAAGCCGCAATATTCCTGTCGTGTTAGTCGACCGAGAAATCCCCCTCGCATTCGGTGATGCAGTCCTGGTAAACAATAAGCAGGGGGGGTACCTGGCGACAAGACACCTGATTGAACTAGGCCACAGCAAGATCGCTTGTTTTACCGGCCCTTCAGATGTAACCCCAAGCGCTAATCGAGTTATTGGATATCGTACGGCCCTGGCTGAGGCTGGAATCCCGGTTCGGGAAGATTATATTTTG
>JACFOH010000063.1:0-2042 GCA_019454405.1 Promineifilum sp. | reverse complement strand
CAACCGATCCACGAGCTCGCGCAAATAGCGATCTCTTTGCTGATTGACAACATGCAAGAACGCAAAGCCCTCACAGAGGGCCAAAGAATCGTGCTGGATACCACTTTGATCGTTCGTGATTCATGCCAGAGGTATGAAGGAAATACATAGAAATCATGAGTGACGTTGTTGTAATCGGTAGCTTGAATATCGATCTGGTGGTCAGGGTTGAGAAATTCCCAGAACCGGGGGAGACGATTGCCGGTAGCGATTTGCAAATCATTCCCGGAGGAAAGGGCGCGAATCAGGCGGCAGCGATCAGCCGGCTCGGGAAATCGGTAACAATGATCGGGCGGGTCGGAAGAGATGATTTCGGGAAACGGCTTATTGATAACCTGGCCCTCTTTAACGTGGATGTATGTGGAATTCAACGGGACGCGACCAGGCCTACCGGCAGCGCCCTGATCACCGTCGATAGCCAAGGGGAAAACTGGATTGTGATATCTCCAGGAGCTAACGCCCAGGTTGACGGGGAGGATATCGATCAGCATCTTTCTATCATTCGAAATGCTGGATACCTCCTTCTGCAATTCGAAATACCTCTTGAAAGCGTGATTCATGCGGCTAGAGTCGCCAAGGGGTTTGGCACAAAAATCATCGTTAATCCAGCTCCTTTTATGCCGATTCCCCCTACCCTAATGAAAGAGATCGATGTTTTGATTCTGAATGAGGTGGAGGCATCATCATTACTTGCTCGAGAAATTCGCGATATTCAATCGGCTCTCGAAGCTATTCGGCTAGTTCCTCCGCTTGGCCCACAGGCTGTTGTCATTACCCTGGGGGGCGACGGCTGCGTAGTGAGCGATGGAAGAGAAGTAAAACATATACCCCCTTACCAGGTTCCTGTAGTTGACTCAACGGCAGCTGGCGATGCTTTTATTGGCGGATTTGTCTCCGGCCTGCTCGATAAACTTTCCATATCGGCGGCCGCTAAGTTCGGCAATACTTGTGGCGCGCTCACCGTCACCAAAGCAGGCGCCCAAACCTCCCTGCCTTCCTTAAATGAAGTGAGGGCCTTTTTAGACGATTTCCCCATGTCTAGTGATAAAGGAGTGTCAATTGAAGAAGATCGGCGTTCTCAATAAAGATCTGTCGGAGGTGATTGCCTCGATGGGGCATAAGGACATGCTCGTCATCGGCGATGCAGGCCTGCCGATCCCTCGAACTACCCGTCGTATCGATCTCGCAATTAGGCCAGGTTTGCCTAGTTTTGGCGATGTCATTGAAACGATTAAACAAGAATTATACGTCGAAACAGTCATTATTGCTGAGGAAACCAAGGAAATAAGCCCTGTCATTTACCAGGAGATTCGCAGGATCTATCCCGAAAGCCAGGTTCAATTCGTCACACACGACGAGCTTAAATCGCTTACCGGAAGCGCCACTGCGATTGTCAGGACTGGCGAATTCACCCCCTATGCCAATGTGATTCTGGTGTCGGGTGTCGTATTCTAATCACACGTTCGTTGAAGGAGCTTTAAGATGAGCAAACAAGTACTACGCGTCGGCATCGTTGGCTGTGGAGAAATCACGCAGGTCGCCCACCTGCCGTTATTGACCGAAATGCCAAATTATGAGGTGACAGCCCTGTGTGATCTAAGCCCAAAGGTCCTCAATCACCTCGGGGAAACTTATAAAATTCGGAACCTGTACACCGATTATCATGAACTTCTCGGGAGAGATGACGTCGACATAGTGTTGGTGACCAATAAGGATCATGCCCCCGTTTCGGTCGCCGCCATGAACATGGGGAAGCATGTTCTTAGTGAAAAACCGATGTGCTTCAATCTGGCAGAGGCCGACGAGATCATTGAGGCTGAAGAGCGCAACAAGGTCAAGTTCATGGTCGGCTATATGAAGCGTTATGACCCTGCGTTTGAATATGCTCTCTCCCTGATTAAGGAAATGGATGATGTGCACCTTGTCAGAGTCCATGACTATGCAGGTGATTACACCATCAATAACGAAATCTACGATGAGATAAGAGGTGATGATTTATCCGA
>JACFOH010000062.1:1638-3383 GCA_019454405.1 Promineifilum sp. | reverse complement strand
CGCGACAGCAGATCGATGCCCTCGCCGCTGACTGAAGTGTAAAACAGGTGAATTGATCTAGCGCGGGATAGTCCTCCCGAACCGAAGATCGAGCGCAGGAGTTCATCGTGAATGCCATCGCCCGTCATGAATACCGATTCATCCACGGAGAGTTGATATTGAATGTAATCTCGATCAAGGTAATTCAGCTTTAGTTTTTCTTGTAGGGCTTTCAACCTGTCAAAATAGTCCCCAGACAGATCGATACTCGTGATCAACCCCTGCTCATTAAAACGAAGCCCCATGCGGAAACCATCTTTCTGCGCATATTCCACAAACTTCAGTTGGCCGTTTGCGAACCAGGCGATATCCTGGGTAACTTCGTCATTCCATATTTCGTAGGCGGCAGTATCTCCAGATAAATACCAACTGATCGATCTCTTGACAGCGCCATCTACGTACAACTCTTCAGAGACGCAGTGATGATCTCTAAACTCATAGGCGAGCCCCGAGTAAGGCTGCCCCTGAAAGGAGGCGGGTTCACCGTCATAGTTTTCCTCGTGCGGTTCCACGAAGTCAGCGATAATGCCCGACACTTTCTGCCCTGGTACGAGTGTGCTATCGAGCTTTGCGCTACGCTGTCCTTGCTCAAACTGATAGGCGGCAACGACATACGGTTCGGAAACTTCATAACCGATTCCGCTAAAAATCTCTCCATTGAGCAAGTATAAACCGCCTTTGGTTTCCAGGGCGTTGATCTCTATTCTGATCATTCAAACCTCCGACCGGTTAATATATTGATGAGCGGTGGTAATATGCTTCCACAATTTCTGCAGGCCCCGAATTCGCCGCCTTGCCCAAATCCTGGCGCTACCTTATACGTCGCCACTTGCAGCCGACCAAGATCGAAATTGCTAACATCATAACCTCTTGCCGTCAATGTATGGAAGATGTCGTTGACCGCTCGAACTTCCGCATGAAGCCCGGGGAGGCCCGCATGTGTATCAAAACTAACCGCACTTCGAACATGATTCAATATTAACTGCTCGGTAGCCGGATGCAAGGGATGGCCAGAGGCTTCGTATAGAGCTCTGATTCTAACCATAAATGCGTCTGGATTGGTGATGGTAAAAGTATCACCCACGTGTCTTACTCCAGGAAAATCGGCTATATTGGCACGAAGATTTCCAAAGGAATGGAGAGTCCTTATGTCTAAATCGGGCACACCTGCCCTTGATGTAGCAGCCAATCGTTGTAGCTCCCTCTTCGAGGTCGCCGCCGCGATAATCTCCGCGGCATCGGTCCGAACTTGGGTGCGTAGGGCTGTGCCAAATTCGCCCGGCTCTGGGCTTCGTACAAAACCGCCCGTTGCATCGTCGAATCGGATTCTTGGCAGATCCGGCTGAGTGGCGACAATATCGACGCCCCTCCCCGTACGCACCCATTGGTAGCCTGTCGGCGCATCGGGAAGACCCGCCGCGCGTGCGATCTCGGTTCCATCTGCGCCCGCGGGCGGCCTGGAAATGCCACTACTTCTGAGTACCTCAAGGCTGTTTCTCAAGCGTATCGATGCTTCGAGTTTTGCCTGAGGATCGGCGATCGCTTCAATTCGGTTCAGCTCTCTGACATGAGCCGCATTCAGTGGATCAGAGAGTTCTGTGGCAAAGCGCAGGCGGATCTCCGCACACTCAGAACAGACAAAGATGCGGCCATCTTTGCGCACCGTAACCGCATGATCGCCGGGGAACTCTCGACGTGCGACGATA
>JACFOH010000062.1:0-1628 GCA_019454405.1 Promineifilum sp. | reverse complement strand
CATCGTGTGTGGAGCGGCGTACGGCAGGCTCTGGCGCTTCTTCCCTCGGAAGTCTGCTCGGAGCAGCCCCTTCCTCCACTCCAGGAGGTCGCGCAGCGGGCGCTCCTGTCTCCGGCGCTCCGCCAACCAGCCGGCCGCCGATCTCCTGAAGCCTGCTTTCCAACCGTGCGCCCACACCGCCAGGATCAAAGCTGCGGAAGCGATCGGCGGCGCGGCCGAGACGTGTGGTCGGCTCAGCCGCAGGACCCGCCGCGCCGCCACGACGAGACATGCGCGCGCCCACAGCGCCCGACGCCGCTGCCGAGAACGCTTTCGTCGGATCGAACTCCTTGCCGCTAATCGCAGCCGTAGCCGCCTCCACGCCGAAGCCTACGGCGGCGCCGCCGGCGATCTGCGCCACCGCGGCGCGTCTGCCGCCTGCCGCCCCCGCTGCGCTCGGCGTTGGCACATCAGGCCGCGGCGCGCCAGGACGTGCTCCACGCGGCTGGGCGCGGAAGCTGACACCCGACATCGCGCCCGCCGTGACAAAGCCCTGCCAGTTGAATTCCTGGCCGAAGGCGACGTAGCCAATCGTTTGGGTCAGCCCTTCCGCAACGAGATCGGCGCCCACGGTAATGGCCAATTGAGTCACGACGCGAGCACCGGCCTGCGCCGCTCCAGCAGCCAACGCGCCGCCGGCAAAGCCCAGACCGCCGCCAATGGCGCCGCCAATCGCGCCCATGATCATAGCTTGAGCAAGTCCTGTATGCCACGCCTCGCCCGAAGCCCAATTGTTGATGATCTGGATCAACCCGCCGCTCACCGCGCCGACCAGCGCGCCCACCAGGATCACGGCGAAGAGGCTGGCGCCCGCGCCCAGCGTGGCAATGCTGATCAGCGCTGCGGCGATGATCACGACAATCACCAGGATGATGGCGACCACGCTCTTCCAGGCGGGCTGCTCTTTCTTGGCGGCCTTCCAGGCTTCGCTGGCGATCTTGCCGTCGAGCTTGGCCAGGTCCTGGCCCAGATCCTGATCGAGTTCGCGCAGCGAGGTGGCAATCGCCTCGTCTACATGCCCGCCGATGGTGGATAGCGCCTCGTCGAACCCGGCCACCGCCTGCTCCATGCTCGACGTGCCCTCGGTCATGGCCCGTTCGGCCTGTTGCACATGGTTTTCGGTGAGCTGGCTGAAGGTGTTGGATGCGCCGACGCGCAGATTGCCCATCTGCCCGGCGAAGCCGCTCTCGGCCTGCGCGCAGAGGTCATCGTTCTGGCCGCGGATGAGCGAGAGCGCTTCCAGCGCCGCGGAGCCGCTTTCCTCAATACGAGATTGAGCCTGTCCGGCCCCCTCGGCCATGGTGTCGAGGAGCATGCCCATGCCGCCGCCCAGAGACGTCTCGGTGACGCCCAACGATTCGGCCAGCAGCGCCGGGTCAGGGAGCTCCCCATCCGCGAAACCTGCAACCAGCGTCGCCAGCGTTTCTTCCAACGAGTCCATCGCCGCCGAGATGCCCTGGGCCAGGCTGGCTGCGCTGGCGTGGGCGAGCTGTTCCACGGCAAGCTGTTGGAGGTAGCCGGTATCGTTGACCGCCTGCCGCGGGGTAGTTTCCTGCGCGGCCAGGGATCTCAGCGTGGCCGCCAGCGCG
>JACFOH010000061.1 GCA_019454405.1 Promineifilum sp. | reverse complement strand
ATGAAGGGCACGATGAGCGAGATGGAGCTCTCGGTATTTCGGCAGCGCTCGATCGAGGCGATGAAGCAGAAGGCGCACCGGGGCGAGCTCTTCCTTACCGTCGCCGTCGGTTATGTAAAGGCGAGCGGCGACCGCATCGAGAAGGATGCGGATCGACGCGTTCAAGAGGCCATAGCGCTGGTGTTCCGCAAATTCGCCGAGCTTCAGACGATCCGTCAGGTCCTGGTGTGGTGCAGGCAGGAGAATATCCTCTTGCCCACCCTGGCACAAACACGCGCCGCGGCCGAACGGATCATTTGGCGTTTGCCGGTGTATCCGACAGTTCATCACATGCTGACCAACCCAGTCTATGCCGGCGCCTACGCTTTTGGCCGCAGGACAGCGCGCGTGACGATCGAGAACGGGCGCAAACGAGTGGTCAGGAGCATGCAGCGCGACCGGCGAAGCTGGGACGTTTTGATCTGCGACCACCACGAGAGTTATATTTCCTGGGCGGAGTTCGAAAGGAATCAGCGGCTGATTGCCGACAACACCAATGGCAAGCGAGCGATTCATGAGCCGAGGCGCCGTCCGCCCAGGTGAAGCCCTGTTGCCCGGTATTTTCCGCTGCGCCAGGTGCGGCAAAAAACTTCATGTCCGCTATGGCCAGACCTATCGTTACGAATGCGTGGGCGCCTTTAACCAACTCGCGGCGGCACGGTGCATCACCTTCGGCGGGATGCGCGTCGATCGGGTCATTGCCAAAGAAGTGCTGGATAGGCTTCAGCCTCTTGGCGTGGAGGCGGCGTTGGCCGTGATCGAAGCGCGCAACCAGCGGCGCTCCGAGAAGAAGAGGCAGCTCGATTTGGCCCTACAGCAAGCCCGCTACGAAGCCGCCAGGGCGCAGCGCCAGTATGACGCCGCCGATCCGGAGAATCGCCTGGTCGCCGGCGAGCTGGAACATCGATGGAACGAGCGCCTGGTTGCGGTCCGCCATCTTGAACTCGAGCTCGATCGGCTCGACGCCGACAAAGCGCCGACCCTGACTGAGACGGACCGCGAGCGGCTCATGGCGCTCGGCCAGGACCTGATGCAAGCTTGGGAGAATCCCGGCGCCACTCCGGAGACACGCAAAAAGATTATTCGTACGGTCATATCCGAGATCATTGTCGACATTGTCGGCGATACCTTGGAGCTGATCATCCATTGGCAGGGTGGCGACCACACGCGTCTGATGGTGAAGCGGAACCGCGCCGGTCAGACGCGGTGGACTACTGACGCCGAGGTTGTTGATCTTGTGCGCGCTCTGGCGCGCCAGATACCTGACGAGACGATTGCCTCCGTGCTTAACCGATCCGGCAAGTCGACTGGTTTCGGCAATAGCTGGACCCGGGGACGCATTTGCTCCCTGCGGCGTCAGTATCGCATCGCCATTTACCGCGAGGGAGAGCGCGCCGACCGTGGCGAGGTAACACTCAACGAAGCGGCGACAGCTCTTGCCCTAAGCACGACGACCATCCGCCGTCTCATCGCCGAGGGCGCCCTTCCCGCGAGCCAACATTGCAAAGGCGCGCCCTGGATTATTCGGCAGGCCGATCTGGAGCGAGATGAGATACGCAGCCAAGCCAATGCGCGCCGATCGCGTCGCCCGCCGCCCGATGAACGCCAACAAAATCTACTCGATCTATCAATGACATGATGAAGATCGCCGCGGCGAACGTTGCCCACAGCCTCGCCGATTTGCTGCTGCTCTGGGCGTTGCTCGCATCAGGGCAGATCAACATGCGCAAGGTCGATGGATGGCAGACGCTCGCCACAAAGCCCATCGATCAGCCAATTGACCTCGCCACTTGAAACGATACGTTCATGTTACCGAAGATCACGCTACCCCAAATTCCAACCACGTTCGCGACGGCACCCTATCTACGCTCACACTCTTTTCCTGCTCTCGGCAGCTTGGGTTGCTGATCGCAGGAGCAGAGGAAGGACTCCGAATAGCGCGATAGTTCCAAACTCCATCGTGAATACGACCCCGTTGGATAGATGCTCCCACACACCGAGGATCATAAGGCCACCTGGCACGAAACAGGTGGTGAACCCAGCGATAATAATGAACCATCCTATCGCCCGATCGAATCGATTTGTTTTTCCAATGATCATGACAAAGAATGCGATAAAGACAATCGTCCAGACTGCCCACAGTGCTCCACTCTTGTAATCGCCGTATTTAACAAACTGAGTAACGGAGAGACAGGCTGACACGAGGGCTGACCAGCCACAATACCAGCCAAGACCGATGTTCGAATGACCAGAGTAGTTGACGATCCCAACATAGAGGAACGTGAACGCGAAAAGTAGGTAGCCTATAGAATTAACGACTACGTAGAGATTTTCGGACGTTGATAGATTAGAAAGTGGGACGATGAGATAGGCCGTGACTGCTAGCAGGAGCGAGCCGACGAAGATGTTGAGCGGCGCAGAAGCCTTGGAATCGACCAGATTTAGTATTGCGAGGCCGTTTATGAAGTAGACAGAGCCAACAAAGAATAATGCCAAGTACGTCATCTACTTCTCCTTAAAGATCCATATTATCAAGAACATGCATTGTATTTGTTTGTACTTCAGAAAAGCATATCCGCTCCTAAGTTTTCTGAATATAGCCAGACGTAGAAAAACTGATAGTGCCATCGCCCAGGTCTCGTTCGATCGGGTCGCCAGCGTAAGCCTCGAGCTATCGCCGAAAGTTGGTGACGGTGGGAATCGGAAAGGCGGCATATCGTGGGGGTGCTTGACGCCTCCACTTCTCCACCGAAGGAGCGATATGCCGTGTTCAAGGATAACATCATCAAGCTGATTCAACCAGGAAGCGTCGCCGACCAACTCACCGAAATCTTGCGCAACGGGGCGCGTGCTCTGTTGGCCCAGGCGGTTGAGGCCGAGGTCGCGGACTTTCTCGGCAAGCATGCTGATTTGAAGACCGCGGACGGCCACCAGCGCATCGTCCGCCACGGTCACCTGCCCGAGCGCGAGGTGATGACCGGTATCGGTCCGGTCGCTGTCCGCCAGCCACGTGTGCGTGATCGCGAGGCGGACGCCACCGATCCCGACCGCATCCGGTTCTCTCCGTCGATCCTGCCCCCCTACATGCGCCGTTCGAAGTCGATCGAGACGCTGCTGCCGATCCTTTACCTGAAGGGTATCTCGACCGGCGACTTCTCGGAGGCGCTGGCGGCGCTGCTCGGCAAGGATGCTGCCGGGTTGTCGGCATCCGCTATCGGTCGCCTGAAGGATGGCTGGCTCGACGAGCACGCCGCGTGGCAGAAGCGCGATCTGTCGGCGAAACGCTACGTTTACATCTGGGCCGACGGCATCCATCTGGAGGCGTCGCGATGGCCACAACCAGTTG
>JACFOH010000060.1 GCA_019454405.1 Promineifilum sp. | reverse complement strand
TCTACTCTTTCCTGAACGACAGGGGGAACAAATTATGGTTGGTCAGTGGCAAGTGGGAGGGGGGGCCTTGCTGGCCACCGGCATTAGCGATCCTCTTAAATTTTATATGAAGGACGTTAAGATAGGGTTATATCCTTATCAATTCGACGAAAGCCGTGGGTTATGGCCTAACAGCTATGCCCTTTTCGCGCCTGTCAAATTACGGAACGATCGCACATCTATTCCGCCGGCGACATTTACCCATATCAAGCTGCTGACAAGCGAAGCAAAGTTGCTGGAACACTCTGTCGTCTTCCGCTGCAAGGCGATGGGGCAAAGTAAGGATCAAGGTAAGGTGGAATATCTGCGCGAGGAGGGATTTCCCCTTCCTTTACGGTATTTGGTCGATGACGCGCTGCGGGAAAAACTGCAAGACGCTCTTTTGTTGTGCGATTCGACCGCCTTTCATCTACGAGGCGCGTTACGACGGATCGGCTTTTATCTCTATACGGCAAATCCGGACGACACCGGTTGGGATACCGCCGGCATAAACCCCCGGGCGCCTAAAAAGATCGGCGATTTGGCGCGCGCCGACATTGACAATTGGGTACGGCACACCGAAGCCGGCATTTATTTCTGGTCGGCCATGGACGCGCCGTTTCAGGAATTCATCATTCGACTGGCTGATGAAGACAGTGACGAGGCGGCGAACTGGTGGCGAAGACAAGTTCGCGTGGCCGCCAAAGGGGCTTTCGGTAAAGCCAGGGAATATGCCCACGAATCTGAACGCGCCTATCGTGCCGTCATCGAAGGGGAGGGGTATTTAACGTATCAGCTCAATCAAATGCTCGGAAAGGAGGCAAAAATATGAGCGATGTGACCGAATTTGTTGACCAGTTGAAGCAATGGGGCAGGCGGGAAACCGGCGAACAACGAACCGCTATGGCGGAGTTGCGGCGCGGGTTGCAGGAATTCCCGCGCCTGGCTCCCTATATGCACCGATACCTGGCTTCTTTCACCCTCTATAAGGAAGGGTGGGAAAAACAGAGTTATTATCTGGTTGCAGCTTTGTTTGCCCGGTATCACTCCGGTTCCAGGGAACCCGTTTATAGCGACAGAGCCTGGGATAACATGGGAAGCTACTTTGCTGCCGTGGCCCGGCTGCAGGAAGCTGGAGGCTCAATTGAACGTCGTTTCAATGCCCTGCTCACCGCCCACCCCCAGGATTTGCATTATCACTTGCGCCAGGCCGTCGCCTTTTTGCAGGGTAATACCGAAATCGTCCTCCCCATCAACTGGGAGAGGATGCTCCGGGATATCCTGAACTGGGATGATGATGACCGGCGGTCGCGAGTGCAGGAAGCCTGGGCCACCGAGTTCTGGCGCCATAAGGCCCGAACCGCCGAAGAAGACAATCCGGAAACCGAAACCGTCAATTAAACTATAAGGAGATCTTACTCATGTTTATCGAACTGCACCTCATCCAGAATTTTGCGCCCGCCAATCTGAATCGCGACGATACCGGCAGCCCCAAAGACGCCATCTTTGGCGGCCATCGCCGGGCGCGTATTTCTTCGCAAGCTTTCAAGGCCGCCATTCGCCGCCAGCCGGTATTTACAGAGAAAACGGCAGTCCCCATGGGCCAACGTACCAAACGGATGGCCGGGGAGATCGCCAGCCGCCTGGAAAAGAAGGGACGGAATATCGAAGATGCCGATAAGGTCGCTATCGAGTTCTCCAAGGCATATGCCGGGAAACTGGACAGCAAGCAACCGAGCAAGACCAGTGTTCTGATTTATCTTAGCGAATCGGAAATTGACTGGATTGCTGAGCATCTGGATAAAAACTGGGATGTTGCCTTGCGCGAGGCCACCGGGAAGGACTCGAAGGAGCAGATTATCGGGGATCTGGTTAAACAACTGATAAAGCAAACCGGAAAACGCACCAGCGCGCCGGATATAGCGCTTTTCGGACGTATGTTGGCGGACAAACCGGAAACCAATATTGACGCGGCCTGCCAGGTTGCTCATGCCCTCTCGACCCATGTTGTTCGTATGGAAATGGATTATTACACGGCCATGGATCACCTCAAGCCGGATGACACGGCTGGGGCCGATATGGTCGGGTTCACCAGCTTTAACTCGGCTTGCTACTATCGGTATATGCGGATCGATTGGCGCCAACTGATGGAGAATCTGAAGGATGTCGAACTGGCCAAGCGAACTGTGGAAGGTTTTTTGCGGTCAGCTATGGTCGCCATTCCTACAGGTAAACAAAACGCATTTTCCGCCCAGAATTCTACCAACCTTGCTCTGGCCCTTGCCCGTAACGACGGTAAAAGCTGGAACCTGGTCAATGCTTTTGAAACACCGGTCAGACCGGCGCGCGAGGCGGAAACCGGCTACATCGATCCCTCCATTCGGGCGCTGGATGCTTATTGGTACGATCTGGCTTCGTTCTATGATGATAGCCGGCTGGAAGCGGCCGCGGTATATGTGATGGAGAAGCATGCGGAAGCTCTGAATCATCTGGCCCAGTACCGGAAGGAGAAGTTCTCCGATTGGGTCAATACCATTATCGATGCCTTGCCGGAGGAATAAGCTATGCCCACCTTATTGCTCCAGTGCGTGGCTCCGCTACAGGCCTGGGGCACGCAAAGCAATTTTAATGTACGCGATACCGGTCGTGAGCCGTCGAAAAGCGGGATAATCGGCCTGCTCTGTGCCGCGTTCGGCCGGCCTCGCACCGACACTGAAACAATCGAGGCTCTAGCCGGGTTACAGATGGGTGTACGCGTGGATCGGGAAGGGCAGATTTTGCGCGACTATCATACTGTCGGGCAAGGGGCGGTTGACGCTTATAAAGGCTACCTCGGCGCAGACGGTGAAACGGTCAACAAAAAGACCATCCTTTCCAATCGGTACTATCTGTGTGACGCTCTATTTTTGGTAGGTCTAACGGGTGACGAGCTTCTACTGAGGGCCCTTCATAATGCGCTCGCCAACCCTCGCTGGATGCTCTTCCTGGGTCGCAAGTCGTGCCCGCCGGCCCGACCGGTCTATTTGCCTGACGGCTTGCTGGCGGGATCGCTGGACTCAAGTCTGAAGAGCTACCCATGGTTGGGTAGCTCGATGGAGGAATACCAACAACTGGCGAACGAAAACAAACGCTTGCGTCTGGTGGTGGAGGAAGAGAACGGCTTCGAGATGCGCAAAGATATTCCGATTTCCTTTGAAAGGGACGGCCGTCACTTCGCATACCGTCGTTGTACGCAGAAGATTCTGGACGAATTGCCGCCCTTTCGCCCGCTCTTCACCAAGACACAGGAGACGACGGCATGATCCATCTCTATCTCTCCCGACTCTTGCTCAACCCGTCCGACGCCCGCGTCCGGCGCGACCTGGGCAACATCTACGAGC
>JACFOH010000059.1 GCA_019454405.1 Promineifilum sp. | reverse complement strand
ATATCACGGACTGTTCACTATAGAAAACCCGACGCCATCGCCCGGCCGTTCAACCCATCGCGCAACGGGCGCACAATCCGCGTCGGCCGTTTCTCGCTGCCGGTGGCGACGTGGGAGAAACTGCATGACGCGGCCGTTGCCAACGGCGGTCGGATCACCCGAGACGTGGCCACGGGAATATTGGATCGCGATCTGTACCGTGACTGGGAAAACACGAGGACAGAATTGCGCCGGATGCGGCTGATCGATGCTAACGGCGCGATTATCCCGGCGGCGTGGGAGCGGCTGCTGCGCGACGGCGCCCCCCCTGCTCTGGATGACAATATCGATAATTTACGCGCCTAGCACGCACGCACGGCGCACGCACGGAGGATAATCATGACCATAGCAGACGAATTCTTCAGCCGCTCGGCCATTGTCATGCTGGCCGACCGCGTAGCCGACGAACTGGCCACCGTCCGGCAATGCGACAAGCGGTGGCGCGAACATCCTGACCAATGGCGACTGCGCCCCGGCGTTAGCGTCCGCGCCGAGACGATCAACGTCCTGCACCGGAACGGACTGCCGGGCGACTATTACTGGCCTATCAAGGCGGCTCTTCATGCCGTTGACGACGGCGAGCCTGACAGGACAATTGAACTGCCCGACGGTCACACGATGACCGCGTGGGCGATTGTTGACGATCTGTATCTACAGCGTCTATACGATTTATATGTGGGGGAGTTATGAGCGAGGGCGTGAATATCTGGCAGTGCGCAGGCGAGGGGTGGATTTACATTCGCCCCGGTTCTGATTATGTGACGTGTGATTATTTTCCACGTGCGTCATTGCGCAGCGTTACAAATGAGTGGGAGCGCGACTATTGGAATATGTTCGGATTTGACGCAATGCGCTACTGGCCAACGCTGAAACCGGAGTGGGCTGATTAAATGCGCTCCGCAACGCCTGAGACCGTCCGCGCTCTGCGCCGCGCTATCGGCCCCACGCCCTACAGCCGCTGGGCCAAAGACAACGGGTTGCTCCCGGTCACGGTTCACTCGGCGTTAAACGGGCGACCGATGTCGGCGCAGCGCGAGAATACAATCCGCGCCGCGCTGGACATGCCGTTGATTCGCTATGAAACCGTCCAGATAACCGACCGGCAGCGCATCGTGACACGAACGCGGCCGCGCCCCGGCCACAAACGCCGCAGCATGTGGGTCGATGTCGACGACGTTGATTGGCTGGACGCCGAAGCCCGGCGGCGCGGCTATCGCAGTGTCGGGGAATGGGCATTGTCAGCCCTGTGGCGCGAGATAGAGGCAACCCGGCCGCCAACGCGAGTAACAGACATCACCGGCGATGCAGCGTCATTCCTGACAGTCGATTACACAGTGTGTAATAGCGGTAATTTGCCGCCGCATGATATTAAGTGAGGGTAGAGTATCCTAAACCACACCGCCGCCCTAAACCCATCGAATTCGACGGGATTAGAACGGCGGCAGGCCCAGCGGCTTCTAAACGGCCATCCGGATAAAAGGTCGTACACTAGGCACGACTACGACGGGCATCGAAGCGCCCGCCGGGGGCTAAGGCGACTAACGTCGCCTTCACCGCACATCCACCTCCGCTAAACGGATTAACCCTTATTTTACATCATCGCGCCGGATAACGCGATAGGCAGGGACGCGGCTGAGGTTACCGCTTATGTTGCGGTACGGGATGCGCACGCACTCGATATTCCCGGCGGCTAGCAGTTCCCGCAGCCGGGCGCGGACTCGTGTCTGAGACCAGCCCGTGCGCTGACATAACGTCTCGACGCGCACGGCATCATCATAACCGTCCTCGCCCCGTTGCGCCGCTTCCAGTGCGGCCAGTAGTTCATCGAGGACGAATTCATCTGTCATGCTCGTTTATATCCCCCTGTCGGCCACTTGCTGTAATGTTTCGACAATGTATAGTCGCCCCTGTCGCATGTCACAATGATGCCGCCAATAGGCAGCACGCCACCGCCAATGCGATGTCCGTAGGACGTGGTCAGTTGCCACGACGGCGTGACAATCGCGCGAGTAGCGAACCGATCGTAACTGTCATCATGCCGGTGGACATGGCCACGCACGTACAAATGAGGCGGCCGTTCCTCTGCCTCCATCGCGTCAAACATCGCCGCCGCGGCCAGCCGGTTGGCGAAGTTCCCCCGCGTCCATGGCACGCGCCCGCCTCCGCCCGGTGGATGATGGGCCACGTCGAACCGCACGCCCTCGACGTCCAGCCGCAATTGCCAGTGGCTGTAAATGTCCGGGGCCGATTGCACCGCGCCGATGTCATTGGCGACCGTTTCGTCGAGGTGCGACGACTGCCCGCCATGCGCCTCAGTGCCGCGCGTGACGTATATCCCGTCGCCGTCCTGAATGATGTCCAGCATGGGTTGCAGGGTTTCTATTCCCAGTCTGAGGATGTCGGCCGGGTTGCGCGTTACCAGTTGCGTCGTGGGGTGATAGTTGTTATCGACCGTCTCGCCATTCAGGATGACGATCAGGCGATGCCCCTCCCGCCGTTGGGCGACAGCTTGCCAGTAATCGCGCCAGTGCCGCCATATCCATCGCTGCTCTCTCGAGGCCACATAGTCGCCGCCGTCATCCAGCCGCACGCGCGGCGGGCATACAGCGACTGTGCTGTTGGCGTGAATATCGCCAACGATTGCGACAATGGTTGTCATTTCAATTTGGGGGGATTTATTGAAACCGGATAAACAGGCATTTCAATTTCTGGCTGATTATTGAAACCGTTGCCCTATGGCTGTCTCCATTCCGGGGCGAACCACCGAGTAATCCTCGGAGGTTGATGACCCCGCCGGGAGCCGGGAGGAAACAACCCCCGGCGGGTGGTTATCGTACGCTAGGTACGGGAAACCCTACTCAGACCGCGGCTTGACGGCGATCAGGTATGTTGCCTGATTGGCCGTCAACGCGTAAATCAGCATCCGGGCCAACTCCCAGAAACCCGCCTCGTCGCACGTCACCGCCGCTTGCGACGTGTAGCAACTCAGGCTGAAAACGCCCACGGCCGCCAATACCAGCAACACGCCCATGACGGCGGCCTTCCATTCGCCCAGATTGTCATACCACGCGCGAAACGGCGGGATATATTCCATGACCAATGACAGGCCCACGCCTGCGATTCCTGCTAACAAATTTCCATCCATGATTAAAATCTCCTTGCCCCTTTGGGGCCATGATATTCAGTGCGCCACGGGTGACCGGGGGTGTTCGTTGTTACCATTGTTCGCCCTACGTCGTAGACGCCTGCCGTCTGTAAATGCCGCCTGACTGTTGTGCTGGAACATCCCACGGCGGCGGCAATGCGCCGGATGTTCATCCCGTCTTGATACAGGGCGAGAATCCTCTCGCCATCGACAGCGCGATTGAGTGCGGTCACTCCCTGCCGCGCCAACGCCCTGTAAACCGCCGCGTGACAATAACCCA
>JACFOH010000021.1 GCA_019454405.1 Promineifilum sp. | reverse complement strand
ACCATCGCGGGCTGTGGACGGTCGTCGCTGTCCTTATCGCCGCCGCCCTTTATCTATCCACCTACCAGACGATTATCAACGGTGGCAGTCATGTTTATGTGACCGACGTCGGCGAACACCAGAACGCCCTGCCGCGATGGGGGATTATCCACCATAGCAGCTATCCGCAATGGAGCGCGCTAGGTTCGTTGTTCGTCACTATCCTGCGCTTGTTCGGAGTGGCGCCGGCGGCGGGTGTGTCGTTATGGGCACTGCTGTGGGGCTTAATCACCGTCGCCCTGCTGGTGTGGTTGGCCTTCGAGTTGGGGGCTGACGGGCCGTTCGCTGCTCTAGGCGCACTGGCCGCCGGCCTCTCGACCTCGATGTGGGTCAACTCCGCTGTAGGTGAGCTGCACACCATGACTACGGCGCTGACCGTGGCGGCGCTGCTGTTCGCCTTACGCTTCGGTCGTTCCGGCTCTCGTGCCGATTTGCTGTGGCTGGTCTTCATCTTCAGTCAGGGTATCTTCCACCAGCGGTCGATCCTGTTGCTGGCTCCTGCGGTGCTGTTATTGGTCTGGCCCCATTTTCTGGCGTTGTTCCGGATGGATAGACGCGCGTGGCTGCTTCTCATCGGTATAGCTTTGCTGGCTCCGCTCACCTATCTCTACCTGCCCCTGCGCGTTTGGACCGGAGCCGATTGGGTCTTCGGCTCGCCCGGCACATGGGATGGGTTCTGGTCGCTATTTTTCTTCAATAACGCTGAGTTGGTCATTAAAATGGAGACCTCTCTGGCTGGTTGGCTCGAGCGCCTGCGTACGACGCTGGGGATACTCCACGACGATCTATGGTTGCCGTTGCAGGCGGTGGGATTGGTAGGTCTGTGGTTGAATCGGCCGCGATCGGCCGATCCGGCCGGCACGCCGACGCCGACCGTTCGCCGCCAACTCATGATCGGCCTGGCTTTGACCATCGCCTGGATCCCCAACTTCCTGCTGGCGTTGCTCATCTGGGAGAACCGGATCATGGACGCGCAACTGGCGGCCAAGCTACCGGTCGTGCTCCTGGCGGGGGTGGGGTTGGCGTTGCTGCTCACCTGGTTATGGCGACGCGCCCCATGGCTCGGTGGCGTGGCGGCGGCGGCCTTATGCGTCGCCCTGGTTTATCATGGCTGGATGACGCGGCCATTTGTGCTGAGCATTACGCGCGACAATTCGTCCCAGGCTATCGTTGAGGCGGTCGACCGGGTGAAGCCGCTCGCCGATGGCCGTCAAACGACGGTCCTCGTCCCCTGGGGCACTGATTACTGGACGTTGACTTATGAGCAACGCTATGGTGGGCGGTTGACGGGCCTGAACCTCGTAGACCACAACGCCCGGCCGCAGGATATCATCGAGCGAGGCGACCGGTTGCTCGTCCCCGATCAGACGCTCTACGTTTTTCCGCTCGACTACTTTGAGAAACGTCTCGGCGTGCCGCTCTATCTCTCTTCGGCCGCCCCGGGTGTGATCGAGATTAGTCCCCGGCCGATCACCGATGAGGCATCTTTATCCCACGATCCCGATATCGTGCCGGCCGATTTTGATCTGGAGAACGGCGTGCGCGTTCGAGGCTGGCATGTCGAATGGCTTAACGACGAAGATCTCCTGTTGACGATCTATTGGCAGGCCGAGCGGCCGCTGGAGACGAATTACAGCGTGGCGATCCATCTGGTGGCGCGGGAGCAGCCGGCCGGCGAGGCTGACATCCTCGATCAGGCCGACCTGGCGAACCCGGTGGATGGCTGGTATCCGACAACTCAATGGCGCGACGGCGAGATCGTTCGCGACACCGCCTTGCTGCACGTGCCTGAGGGAAGCGCTCCGGCGGCTATTCGGGTCGCCATGTATCGTAGCGATCCGGAGCTGGGATTCGTCAATTCGCCGTGGCTGATCTTGCCGATACCGGCCAGATAGGCCCGGCGCTAGAACAGAGCCAACAGTAATACCGCGACCAACCCTCCCCCCAACGACGAGATCAGGTTGACCAGATCGTTGTTCAGCCAAGACCAGCCCCGCAACGGTCGCGTCGTCGTGCCGCAACGATGGACTTTGCGTTCGGTTTCTTTCTGACAGGCGTCGCAGTAGTAGATCTGCTGAACGGTCGCGCCCATCAGACTATCGATAAGTGAACCGGCGCCGCCACTGATCGCGCCGGCGAGGGTGACGAAGAGAACGGCGTTCCAGGGATGCAATCCAGCCATGGCGCCGAGTATCCCGGCTACTAACCCGATGAGCAGCCCCCCCAGAAAGGATACGCCCGTCCCTAGCGGAGAGACGCCGCCCGACGTGCCGACTTCGACGGTGCGGCCGTTGGTGATCAGGCGCGGCGCGGCCTTGCTGAGCGTGCCCAGTTCTGTGGCCCAGGTATCGGCCGTCACCGTCGCCATGACGCCGATGAACAAGAAGAACCATGCCATGGTGGGCACGGCGCTGACCGGCACAATTGCGCTTAAGGTGGCGATGAGCGCGCCCAGGCCGCCGTTGGCCATCGTCTGAGCGAAGTCTCGCCGGCCACCCTTGTCGAATTTCTCGGCCGCGGCCGCCTTTTCCCGCTCCTTGAAGTGGGAGAGCAAGCTGGAGCTGACGAAGAACACCATCAGCACCACCCCCCACACCCAACCGCCTAACCCGAAGATGAGCGTGCCGACGATGACCGCCCCGGCCGCGCCCGAACGCGAGAGCGAATCGCGCCGGTAGGCAAGGAAGGCGACAGCGGCGCTGAGGACTAAACCTGACAAAATGGAGATCGATAATTCACGAGACATCACGATGAAGTTTACCTAGTTCGTGATGTTCTCGCACGGGATGCAACCATCGTGCTGCCCATGCTCGATTTCCGCTTTGACGCTCTACTCGCACTGCGGCATAATGCGTTTGTTCTTATTCGTCAATCAGAGCAGGATCCGCTAGCCACCGATGTATTCTCTTCGTTCTCTGCTCCGTCTGATCATCCAGTTCGTCGTGATCTGGATAGTCAGCGCCCTTTCGCTGGTCGTCACGGCCTGGATTTTGCCGGGTATTCATTTGGGTGCGACAGCTGAGTGGTCAGTGGTCGTTGTCGCCGCATCCGCTGCTCTGATCCTGGGCATTGCCAATCTACTCATCCGCCCCGTCATCTTGATGGTGGCAATTCCTTTGGGGTTTATCGCCGTCTTCATCGTCGGCCTCTTCGTCAACTCGATCATGCTCCTGGTCACAACCAGGATCGTGCCGGGTGGACTTGAGGTTGATGGGCTGTTGCCCGCGTTCGTTGGCGGTATCGTTTTATCGTTGGTGATCTCTCTGTTCAGCGCCATCCTGGGGATCGATGACGCTGGTTCCTTCTATGAAAGAGTCATCGAGCGGCGCCTCTCGCAGCAGCGGCCGTTCACGACTACGCCACAGACCAACGGATTGGTCATGCTGGAGATCGATGGACTCAGCTATTTCCACATCCATAAAGCTATCGCCGAAGGCTACATGCCCAATCTCGAAGACATGATTGAGCATGACGGTTACGTGCTGTCACGTACCGATTGCGGGCTGCCTTCCCAGACGTCAGCTTGTCAGGCGGGTATTCTCTTCGGCGATAATTATGATATTCCTGCCTTCCGCTGGTACGACAAGAAACTGGATAAGCTGTTCGTATCGGGCAGCGACGCGGCCGAGATCAACGCCCGCTATGCCAAGGGGCACGGCTTGCTGCGTGGCGGCGCCAGCATCAATAATATGGTCAACGGCGATGCCACTATATCGTTGCTGACGGCCTCAGATTTGCGCGGCGGTACCGACGAGCAAAAACGCGCTCGTGCCGACGATGTGTATTTGCTCCTGTTGAACCCCAACTTCCTTATGCGCGTGATCGGGCTTTTCTTTGGCGAGGTGGTTCTGGAGATATGGCAATATACCCGTGACCTCATTCGCAACACCCAGCCGCGCCTGAATCGGCTGCACAAGTTCTACCCGTTCGTGCGCGCAGCCACGACCGTCTTCATGCGCGAGGTGTCGGGCTTTCTGACCATCATGCAGATCATGCGCGGCGAGCCGGCCATCTATACTACCTGGCCCGGTTATGATGAGGTGGCCCATCATTCTGGTCCCTGGTCGGAATATGCCTTCGGCACGTTGCGTGGCTTCGACCGTCTGATCGGCTCGGTGCGGGAGATCCTCGCGACCAAGGCGCCGCGCCCCTACGAACTGTTCATCCTTTCCGATCACGGCCAATCCTTCGGCGCGACCTTCAGGATGCGTTACGGCTATTCGCTGAAGGATTACATCCAGGGGCTTATGCCTGAGGGTACGGTCATGGTACAGACGGCTGGCGGCGATGATGGTTCGATCTCCGTTATTGCGACCGTCGCGGAAATCGGCAACATCCGGGTGCAGCGCGTTGGCGGCCGGCTTGGGCAGGCCACTGTCGAACAGATGGAGAAGGCGGCCGAGCGCGGCATCCAGGGGACTCAGCTGGGCGAGACCATTGATACGAGCGTCGTGGCCGACGTTACGTTTTGCGGCAGTGGCAACCTGGCCCAGGTCTATTTCCACGCCTTCAAGCACCGGGCCTCGTTGGGTGAATTAAACGCGGCCTTTCCCGGCATGGCCGAAGCCGTTATCGCTCATGAAGGGGTGGGGATAGTCGTTGCTGTCGATGGCGAGGGCGTGCCGATCGCGTTTGGCAAAGGCGGCGCGCGTAACCTTCACACCGGCGAAGTGAGCGGCGAAGATCCGCTGGTGCTCTATGGCGATCCTGAATTAAGGGCCTGGCAGGCGCGGCGGCTTGCCGACTTCCCCAGCTCAGGCGATCTCATCATCATCAGCACCGTCTACGCCGACGGCACCGTCGCCGCGATGGAAGAACTCATCGGTAATCATGGCGGCCTGGGCGGGGAGCAGACAGACGCGTTTGTCCTGCACCCATCCGATGTAGAGATATTGCCCACACGCAACTCAATAGACATGTTCCCGCAATTGAACGCGCAGCGGATGCGCCTGGCAAAAAGCAAAGCTGTCCCCGTTCCTGAAAGCCCGCGCGATGATTGGGCGTTGAGCAATCTGGTCGCCGGCCTGCGTGCCGGCCGCGAGTGGATGCCTCTGGCCCTTAACATGGCGCTTTTTGAACGCAGGACCTATCGGGCAGTCGCGACTTCGCGCCTGATGACCGGACCGGCTGTTTTGTTAAGCCTGGTCGGCGTGTTCGTGGGGGCATTAATCGAGGGCGCGCCCGCCGATGGGGTTAGCTTGCTGACGCGCTTTGCCGGCCGTTACGGGTTGTGGATCGTTTCCGTTCTCATTACTCACGGCATTGTTCATGTGTTACGCGGCAAAGGCTCGTTCACCCGAACTTTCCGCGCGATGGGCTTTGCCCAAACCATTAATTTGCTCGGGGTGTTGCGATTATACTCGCCGATCGCGCCCGTGATGGCGGTCGTCGTCACCGTTCTGTCTATGATGGTCACCTGGTTGGCGGTAGCTGAGGCCCACAATTTTCGCGGCTGGCGCGCTTTCGTATTGCTCGCCCTCTACGGCGGCGTGCTCATTATTGGCGGCAGCTTGCTCAGCCACGCATACGGCGATTTCAGGGACGTACTCCGGATGATGTTCCAGAGCCTTGGGTTTCTACCTTAACCCCCTCTGATAGTCCGTGTCGCCGGGTTGCATGATCGTCGCTCTTTTGTCAGAATTACTGTTATTCACGAGGAGTATCCATCATGTCGCCTGCTGCCCGACCTGTACGTGCGGAACAGAAGGTGAGCGGTATCGTCCTACCGCCACGCCCGGCGATCTATGAGATCAACACCCGGCTTTGGCTTCGCGAACTGAGCCGCCAATATGGTCGGCCGATCACCTTAGCCAACGTCCCCGGTGAGGTCTGGGATGCTATAGCCGGCTTTCGATTCGATGCGGTGTGGTTGATGGGCGTGTGGCAGCCCAGCCCAGCCGGCCTGGCGATTGTGCTCGCCAGGCAAAGCTGGCTGGCTCTATGCTCGGCCGCTCTGCCGGACATGAGACCGGAAGACATCGCCGGATCGCCATATTGCGTGCGTAATTACGAGACCGACCAGGCGCTCGGTGGCCGTGACGGATTGGCCAAGGCGCGTGCGGAACTGGCCGAACGCGGCATGGCGCTCATTCTCGACTTCGTGCCCAATCACGTCGCCTTCGATCATCCCTGGCTGGATAGCCACCCCGATTATTTCATTCACGGCACGGCCGACGAACTGGCCGCCGCGCCAGAAGAGTTTTTCAAAACAGGTGACCAAATCATCGCCAGAGGACGCGAGCCATCTTTCGCGTCCTGGCCCGACGTTGCCCAACTCAATGCGTTTAACCCCGACCTGCGAGCCGCCGTCGTGGAGACGCTGCTCGACATCGCCGGGCAGGCCGATGGCGTGCGCTGCGACATGGCCATGCTGATGGTCACCGAGGTGTTCACGCGCACCTGGGGCGAGCGTGCCGGCCCTCCGCCTAAAGAGGAGTATTGGCGCGAAATTATCCCTGCCGTGCGCGAGCAATATCCCGACTTTCGCTTTATTGCCGAGGTTTACTGGGATATGGAATGGCAGATCCAGCAACAAGGGTTCGACTTCTGCTATGACAAGCTGCTCTACGATCGGCTGATTCATGCGCCGGCGGCCAGCGTGCGCGAGCATTTGTCGGCTGATATAACCTATCAGGACCACCTGTTACGTTTCATCGAAAACCATGACGAACCCCGCGCCGCGAGCCTGTTCAGGGCTGGGCGGGCACTGACGGCGGCTGTCGCCACCTATACCTTACCTGGGGCCAAGCTGTTCTATCAGGGCCAGTTCGAAGGATACACGACCCACATTCCCGTCTTCCTGACTCGCCGCCCCGATGAACCGCCCGACCGCGCGTTGTTCGCGTTCTACCGCCGTCTGGTCAACGAGATTCAGAAACCGGCCTTGCGTGAGGGTCACTGGCTGCTTTGTGCTTTGAATGGCTGGCCTGACAATACGAGCTATAATAATCTGGCGGCGTGGTGCTGGCAGGCGGGCGACGATCGTCGCGTGATTGTGGTCAACCTGTCAGGCAGTACATCCCAGGCGCGTGTCCAGTTGCCCTGGCCCGACCTCGCCGGGCAGAACTGGTTGTTCGTCGACGTTATGGACGAGACGACTTACGAATGGAACGGCGATGAGGTCCTGAACATGGGGCTGTACGTTGAACTGGCCCCGTGGGGACATCACTTTTTTGCCGTTCGCTAATCCGGCGCGATCGGCCGCGCCACGCTCATTACGAATAGAAAACCATATCGCCAGGGGCCATCGGAATCTGGCGATTTTAGTTGCGGCTTCTATCGAAGCCGGCTCGGCGATGCCGGGCAGGTAGTGCGAGAAATCACCCACATTTCCTACAGGAGATCTGATCGAATCATGACCGAAAATTTGAATCCCTTTGCGATTGCGCAAGCCCAGCTGGATAAGGCGGCCGGTATCCTGCAGCTCGATGCCGATATGCACGCCTTCCTGCGCGAGCCGATGCGGGAGTTCCACTTCAGCATCCCCGTGCGCATGGATAATGGCCGCACGGAGACGTTCAAGGCGTTTCGTGTCCAATACAACGACGCGCGCGGCCCGGCCAAGGGTGGCATCCGCTTTCATCCTGACGAGACGATCGACACCGTTCGCGCTCTGGCCGCCTGGATGACCTGGAAGACGGCCGTCTGCGATGTGCCGCTGGGTGGCGGCAAGGGTGGCGTGGTCTGCAATCCGCGTAATCTATCGGCCGGTGAGTTGGAGCGGCTGAGCCGTGGCTATATGCGCGCCGTCTCCCGTTTCGTTGGCCTGAAGCAGGACGTGCCCGCGCCCGATGTAGGCTCCAACCCGCAGATCATGTCCTGGATGCTGGATGAATACGAGACCATCCATGGCTATCACGAGCCGGGCGTTATCACGGGCAAGCCTCTGCTGCTGGGTGGTTCGGCCGGCCGCACCCCGGCGACGGCTATGGGCGGCATGGTCACTATTCGTGAGGCGGCCAAGTTGCTGGGCATGAACCTGAAGGGCGCCACCGCAGCCATCCAGGGCTATGGCAACGTTGGCAGTTTTGCTCACAAACTGGCCTACGAGATGCTCGGGCTGAAGATCGTCGCTATCGGCGATGAGTTCGGGGCGATCTATAAAGAGGATGGCCTCACTCCGGCCGAAGTCAGCGCCCAGATGCGCCGCGCCGGCAAGGTCGGTGGCACTCCCGGCAGCCAGGAGATCAACAACGCGCAACTGCTGGAGATGCCGGTCGATATCCTCATCCCTGCCGCCATTGAGAATCAGCTCACCGGCGCCAATGCGGACCGCATCCAGGCCAAGCTCATCGCCGAACTGGCCAATGGTCCGACGACGCCCGAGGCCGACCAAATCTTCAAGCAGAAGGGCATCTATATTATTCCCGACTTTCTGTGCAACGCCGGCGGCGTTTCGGTCTCCTACTTTGAGATGGTGCAGAACTCCTACGGTTACTATTGGACCGAAGAGCTGGTGCAGGAGCGCCTGGATCAGAAGATGACCACCGCCTTCCACGCCGTGCACAATATGGCCGAGGAGCGCGGTATCGAAACCCGTATGGCTGCCTATCTGGTGGCTGTCAATCGCGTGGCTGAGGCTGTCCGCGCGCGCGGTTGGGTCTAGTTCGTTAGTTCAATCGGGGGCATGGGCGTGGCCTGTGCCCCTTTTTATTTTTTGAGGTAAAGATATGCCAACCCCTGTCGTAGCTCCTTATGGTTCCTGGAAGTCGCCTATCACAACTGATCTGCTATTGGCCGGCGGCACGGTCAACCTCTCCCAACCCTGGATCGATGGCGATGCTGTTTATTGGATTGAGGGGCGACCCAGCGAGGGCGGCCGTAATGTTGTCGTGCGCCTGGCCAACGGCCGCACGGAAGATGTGACCCCGGCCGGATTCAACGCCCGCACCCGCGTGCACGAATATGGCGGCGGCGACTATACCGTTCACGATGGCGTTGTCTACTTCTCTAACTTCGCTGACCAAAGGCTATATCGCCAACGTATGGGCGAGGCTCCGGAAGCCATCACGCCCGAAGCGGCGCTACGCTACGCCGATGCTATCGTCGACGCGGCCCGCCGGCGCCTGATCTGCGTGCGCGAAGATCACCGGCTGGACGACCGCGAGGCGGTTAACGCTTTGGTGGCCATTCCGCTAGACGGCGGCGAACAGACGGTGCTGGCCGAGGGCTACGACTTTTTCGCTACGCCGCGTCTCAGCCCCGACGGCCGCCAGTTGGCCTGGCTGACATGGACTCACCCTAACATGCCCTGGGACGGCACAACGTTGTGGTTGGCGGATATGGCTGAGGATGGTTCCTTGATCAATCAGCGAGCGGTCGCCGGTGGCCCGGCCGAGTCCATTTTCCAGCCGGAGTGGTCGCCCAGCGGCGTGCTTTATTTCGTATCTGACCGGACGGATTGGTGGAACCTCTATCGTCTGAACGGCGGCGAGGCCGAAGCGCTGGCCCCGATGGAAGCTGAATTCGGGATGGCGCAATGGATATTTGGGTTGGGGACATATACCTTTGTGTCTCCATCCGACATCATTTGTTCCTACACCCAGGATGGGCGCACCTTCATGGCCCGTCTCGATACCCGGGCGAAGATGTTGACCTCATTGGGCGTGTCCGGCACGCTGCTCTATCCTTCCCATTCCCGCATCGTGGCCGGCAACGGGTTCGTGGTCTATGGCGCGGCCTCGCCTACCCAACCCGCGTCTATCGTTCGCTATGATCTAGCAACAGGCGACATGGACATATTGAAGCGGTCGACCGATCTGACGATCGATGAGGGGTACATTTCCATCGCCCAGCCGATTGAATTCCCCACGGAGAACGGCCTGACGGCCCACGGTTACTTCTATCCGCCGCGTAATAAAGATTACGTCGCCCCCAATGGCGAATTGCCGCCACTGATCGTCATGAGCCATGGCGGGCCAACGTCGGCCACGACGGATGATTTTGTGCTTGCGCGCCAGTATTGGACCAGCCGGGGCTTCGCTCTGCTTGACGTCAACTATGGCGGCAGCACCGGTTACGGCCGCGCCTATCGTCAGCGACTAAACGGCACTTGGGGTATTACCGACGTTGACGATTGCGCCAACGGCGCGCGCTATCTGGTGGAACGCGGCCTCGCTGACGGCGACCGGCTCGTCATCCGCGGTGGCAGCGCGGGCGGCTACACCACTCTGCGAGCGATCACCACCCGCGACGTGTTCAAGGCCGCCGCCAGCCATTTCGGCGTCAGCGATGCCGAAGCGCTGGCCAAGGAAACTCACAAGTTCGAGTCGCGCTATCTCGATAACCTCATCGGCCCGTATCCCGCAAGCCGGGACATCTATGTGGAGAGGTCGCCTATCTATATGGCCGATCGGGTTAGAGCGGCGCTAATCCTGTTCCAGGGACTGGAAGATAAGGTCGTGCCGCCTAACCAATCCGAGATGATGTATGACACGGTACGCGCTCAGGGAGTCCCGGTGGCTTATGTGACCTTTGAGGGGGAGGGGCACGGCTTCCGACAGGCGCAGAACATCAAGCGATCGATGGAAGCCGAACTGTACTTCTACGGTCGCGTCTTCGGCTTCGAGCCGGCCGGAGATATCGAACCGGTTGACATCGATAATCTCTAGGTGTGAATCAGGGAGATGTGCGCTCGGTATGCGGCCGGCGGCGCGATTATTTTAAGGAGAGTGAACTTTGTCCGCCGGCGCCCTTGACGATATCCGCGTTGTCGATCTCTCGCGCGTTCTCGCGGGGCCATATTGCGCCATGCTGTTGGCCGACTATGGCGCCGATGTCATCAAAATTGAGCAGCCGGGCAGCGGAGATCCCACACGACAATGGGGGCCGCCGTGGTTCGGCTATGGAGACCCGGCCGGCGCACAAATCTCTGACGAACTCGGGATACGTGAAAGCGCCTACTATCTGACCGCCAACCGTAACAAGCGCGGCATAACGCTCAACCTGAAGTCGGCCGAGGGGCAGGCTATCGCTCGCCGCCTGATCGCGACGGCCGATGTGGTCATCGAAAACTTCATGCCCGGCACGTTGGCTGCCTATGGGCTGGATTACGCCACGATCGCCGCCAACTACCCTGGCCTTATCTACTGCTCCATCACCGGCTACGGGCAGAACGGCCCCAATCGCGACCGGGCGGGTTATGACTTCATGATCCAGGCTGAGGGCGGCATCATGTCGATTACCGGCCCGGCTGGTGGCGAGCCATATAAAGTCGGCGTGGCTATCGTCGACATCAGCTCCGGATTGTATGCTACAACGGCCATCCTGGCCGCGCTACATCATCGTCATCATACGGGCTTGGGCCAATGGATCGACGTGGCCTTGTTCGACGCTCAACTAGGCTGGCTGGCCAATGTGGCATCGAATCACCTGGTCAGCGGCGAGGCGCCGATCCGCTACGGCAACGCCCACCCCAACATCGTGCCCTATGAGACCTTCCCCACGGCTGATGGTCATATCGCCGTGGGTATCGGCAGCGATGAGCAGTGGCGGCGGTTTTGCGATCTGGCCGGGCGGGCCGATCTGCGGGGCGAGCCGCGCTACGCCACCAATCCGGGGCGGGTGGAGGCGCGGGAGGAGTTGATTGCCCGGCTGCGTGAACTGTTTCGTGGCCGATCGTCGGCCACGTGGATGAGCGCGCTACAAGCGGCGCGTATCCCCGTCGCGCCAATCAATGATATCCCCGCCGCGCTCGATAGTCCTCAGGCCGCGGCCCGCGAGATGATACGAACGCTCGACCACCCTGCCGGGCCGTTGCGGGTTGTCGGGCCAGTGGCCCGGCTGAGTGAAACGCCGGCCACAGTGCGCACTCCCCCGCCGTTGCTCGGGGAGCACACCGAGATAATCTTGCGTGACCTGGGCTACGATCCGGATGAGATCAATGCTTTGCGCGCCGGCGGGGTGATTTAGGCCATTGACGTTCAGGCGGGTGGCGATTGTTACGCCGCCACGATATGGTGGCGGCGTAGAATCCTGAGGGCTGATGTAAGTTACTCGGTTATCGCATCCAGTCGAGCCAGGCCTTCTCGGGCAATTTGCCATATCTCAATTGCGATAGGGACGATCGCGATGGTCCACAGGACGTAGGCGATGGCATGGAGCGCCGGCCCCATTGGCTCGTTGAAGATGCTGACCCACAAAAATACCCCGCCCAGATTGGCTGCGATCAAACTGAGCCAGTTGCCGCCTAATCGCGCTGTCTCGTGGGGCAGGAACGTCCGCCGGAAGAAGAACGGCACCATCGCGAAGCCGAATTGCAGGATCCAGCCATAAACGAGCGCTTGTGGGGCATTGGCCTCGATGGTCGCTCCGGGAATGCCGCGCACACCCAACAGGATGAGCGGCGCCACCATCACTGGCGCGGAGATCCACATATATGATGTGATGATGTGCCAGACGCCCGGCCTCGACAACGCAGCCTTGTCTCCCCACAGCGGGCGGATGACGTTCAGTACCAGCCAGAATGTGGCCGTCTGATGCATGATGAGTCCAGGCACGGTGAACCAGCGCGAGCTAAGCCACGGTCCCAATACCAATCCCAGCGCGCCAAAGGTCATCAACCAGAAGATGGGGGTGATGGAGCGCGGCCAGGCCAGAGGACGTCCAGCCCAGACGGCATAAGTATCGATGATCAATCCCGCAAACACCAACGACATCAAACCCCAGCTATTGGCGTGAATGTGGACTTCCAGCGGAACCTGTATTTGCAGCCATGTGGCCCAGCCAAACCACAAACCAGTGCCGATGATGATACCTAGCAGAAAGAAGCTCAGCCCAGCGATATAGAACCGCCAACTGCCGCGCTCAGTCACTCTAACTCCGGCTTGATGTGCCGGGCGCATGCGCCACAACTGAGAGATCAACAAGCTTACGGCAATGAAAACGAGTGTCCCGCCGGTGTAGATAAGCGCCTGGTTGATGATGGGGATGCCGAGCAGAAGCATGATCAGGCCGGCGTTGAGCGAGAGCCAGATGTCCCAACGAAAAGCCGGCCGCGGTCGCTTATAATGAATGGCGACTAATTGCGGCAGCGTGCCGAAGATGACTTGAGTCATCACGCCCAGCGTGATGAGATGAATACGCACCCAGCGCAAACCGTTGAACCAGGGCAATAAGTTCAGGCTGGTCAAGGCTGTGTCGGACGATGCCAATATCGCCGCGCCGATGAATAGAGCTGACATCAGATAATATGGATTCATGAGTTTGTTTTCCCGTTAAAATTTGTTTTGGTCGGATTATTCGTAGAGCGGAAGCTTGTTCAAACCAGCCGATCGCAGATGCAAGTGGACTTGGCCGAGAACCACTGATTTGACATAGACGACTGGGATCAGGCGATAATCCCCGCTCGGCGGCACGCTTCCGAGCAAGAGCGCCGTGACGCGCTCATTATCGCGCCCAACTGCGACGCCGGCGATGTGGCCGATTTCCACTCCTGATTCGTCGATGACGGGCATACCGCGCTGGACTTCAGCGTCGCCGATGCGACCGCTGATCATCAGGCGAATGGGAGCTCCGTCCGTCTCGGGCATGCCGATCATAACCTTCGGTTAACTGATGTGAATTCAGGCGTGACTGCTATAGCGCCGGTACCCGATCACCAGGATGGACACAATGACTGCCGCAGCTACCAGGTGCATGAAAGCAGCTATCGAACTGGCCAAAAATGTCCGGTGAGGCACGGGCAGCAAGTAGTCAGGGATGAGGCTGAGCAAAAGCGCAACGATGGAAATCCGTATAAAAGCGCTTGTCGGATCAGCGCGGCGAGATGACAGCCAGGCCAGCACAGCCGTCGCACCGAACGCCGGGACGATGGTGAATAACGCTGAGCGAGCATAACTGTCGAGGGGTTTGAACAGAGCGGCGTCAGGCCAGATAGCCAAGGCGACCCATTGCACGACCAGGACGGCCAGGACAGCCGAAATGGCGGCGACAGCTCCGAGGGCGAGCCATTGGCTGATTTGCAGCCCGCGTTTGGTCTGTATATCGATTGCGGTCATAGCTGTTACTCCTTTCTCTCTCGTGATTTATATCCGAGAAGGAGAATAGCCGGACAGAGGAGGGCGGGTCGCCGACTTTTGTCGGTTGGCGAGAAAATCAGGCCGCCAGTTCTTCGAGAGAGGGCCGATTGAGGATGCGAATCTGTTGCCGGTCGACGGCTATTAACCCATCGGCTTCCAGGCTGCGCAGTGAACGCTGGACGACATCGGGGACCGTGCCAAGCCGGGCGGCCAGTTCCGCTTGAGTAAACCAGCGCGGCCGTTGGACGACATTAGCTGTGGCGCTATCCAGCAGGAGCCGGGCCAGCCGACCGGTAACCGGCCGCAGAGAGAGGTCCGTCACCAGCGAGACGAGGAACAACATATGTTCGGCCATCTTCTCCATGACGCTCTGACCGAAGGTTGGGTGATCGAGCAGCAGGCGGGTCAAGGTGTTGCGACGGATGAGCCAAACGCCGGCCGGTTCCAGGGCGATAGCCGTGGCCGGGTTCGGCCGGCTGGTGAAGACACCGATCTCATTGAACGTTTCGCCTGGCTCAAGGATGCGCAACGTTTGTTCCCGGCCGGAGGCAGAGACTTTGACGACCTTGACGAACCCGTAATCGAGAAAGTATAGGCCGGTTTGGGCTTCCCCTTCCAGGACGATCACCTCGCCTGTGCTATATTCTCGCCATAGAGCCGCGGCCGCCACCTCCTCCATGAGGGTGTCATTGAGCGCCTCGAAAATGGGCACGTTGCGCAAGCGTCGGGCAATGTGATGTTTGTCTGTCAGGGGGGCCATGGCGGGATTATATCATTATCATGGCAGGCTACCCCGCGCCGGAACCCGGAAACAAAAACGGCCTGCCATGGGGCAGGCCGGGCTATCGGACCTGTACGTGATTGTCGCTTACTCTTGCGGGGCGACGCGCACGGCCAGGAAGGCCATCTTGGTCTCGGCTTCCATCCCGCGGACGGAACCGGCGGGCATGTAGATGGTCGATCCAGCGGATACCGCGAAGCGCTCGCCGTTGACAGTCATCCAGCCGTTGCCTGCCAGGAAATGGTAGACGGCCATCGATTCCGGATGTTGGGGGATCTTCTGCCCGGCTTCCAGGCCGGCCATGATGACCCTGATCTTGTCATTATCCTCGACGAAATTTGGCTTGGGGCCATCAGGTACGAAGGTGACCTGTTCCTGCCAGTCGGGGAAGTATTTCACTTCTGACATATCGATCGCCTCCCCGATGATTAGTTGACGCTGAAGGTCTCGACCACGCTGTTGGTCGTGCCGTGTTCGTTCGGAACGTACATATCGGCCGCCTCGTCATTCACCCAATCAGTGTGATTAACCAGATAGCGGTACTGATAGCTGCCGTTGGCCGGCAGGCGCAGCTTGGTCGTGAACTTGCCCTTGCCTTTCTTCATATGGATCGGTTCCCAGTCGTTGGCCTCGCAGACCAGCGCGACCGTGTCTGCATCGCTCGCGAGTTCGAAGGTTACTTCATACTCGTCCTTCGTCTTGAAATACTTCTTTTTTAACATCGTAAAATCTCCTTCCACCAGGTAGTTTGTTGCCTGACTATGATTTCTGAATGAAGTTGGAAAAACGTAGAATATGCACGGGCTTCCCAATAAGAAAGCCAATTTGATTATAAGAATAGGCCGGTCACTGTCAACAGGTCGGGACAGGAGCGCGATGCTGGATGTTGTTCTCTCAGCAAATTATCACAAAATGAAGTGGGAAAAGTGGCTTGCGACTGGCTCGGAGATGACAACTTTGGCGGACTATTCTGGCCTGTAGAACACCGACGTTTGCTTGTTTGTCCGTTCGGGATAGGGGGTTCCTTCGGGCAGACAGCGCACAGATTTGACGTTTACCAACGCCTCGATCTGGTGCAGGATACGCACCAATTGACGAGGGCCGACCACCTCAAGTTCCATATCGATCCCCAGCTCGCCATCTTCCCGCTCACGGAAGGTGCAGATGTTGCGAATGTTGATATCTTTTTCTTCCATCAGCAGGGTCATTTCGTGCAGCAGACCCGGCCGATCATAGACATCGACGTAGAGCGGGACGATCCTTACCTCGCGTTGGTCTGTCTCGCCCCAGCCCAGCTTGAGCAGCCGGGAATCGACTTCGGGGCGGCCGCGCGCGGCGCTGAGCGTGCGACACCCTTCGCGGTGGACGGTGAGGATGTTGTCCTGGCGCAGGAAACCGACGATCGCATCGCGCGGTCGAGGATTGCACGTGGCGCATAGATGTAACCGGTGTCTGCCGGCGTTGGTGATAATGAAGGTCGTGCCGTCGGCCGCGGCGACGACGTTGCCCATCGGTAGGCAACGGCCGTCGGACCATCGTTCAGCCATGATGCGCGTTGAGAGGACGGTCGGCAGCAATTCGGCCCGGCCGATGTTGTAATAGAGATCGGTTTCACCGTCGTAGCCAAACAGCGCCGCGATTTCTTCATGAGACAGATGATTCAGTCCAAGCATCTCCAGCTCGCGCAAGAGGATTTCCCGGCCCTGATGGATCGCCTCCGGTTCGCTAAGCTTACGGAACCATTTCCGTGCACTGGTCCGCGCATACGTCGTCGTGATATAACCCAGGTCTTCATCCAGCCAGGCCCGGCGTGGCTGCGCGCGCGGGTTCTTGATGATAGTTACCTTGTCTCCGTCTTTCAGCGGTTTGTTCAGCGGGAATTGCTGCTCATTGACCAGCGCGTCGTGACATTGATTGCCCAGTTCGGTGTGGATTCTATAGGCGAAATCGAGAGCCGTGCTACCGCGCGCTACTTCGCGTGGTTCCCCGTCTCTCGTGTAAACGTTGATCTGCGCGCCCAGAACATCCTCCAGCGCGCTGCGCACAGCCAGGGACGCATCTTGTGGCGTGGTGTCGATGCTTTTCGAGATGGCGGCGAAGAATTCGCTTACCCGTTCGGCCAACCCCTCCGACCATAGCGGGGTGCCTGCATAAAACCATTTGGCCAGCACGCCGATCTGCGCAATGCGATCCATGTCGACAGTGCGCAACCGGATTTTAATTTGTTGGCCTTCGGAGTGTACGATTGTTGTGTGGAGGGATTGGTAGAGGTTTTCGCGACTGACGGAGATGTAATCATCGAACTGCTTGGGTACGACTCGCCATAAACGGTGGAGGTGGCCAAGAGCTGTATAACAGTCGATCGTGTTCTTCATTAGAACGGTGACACGCAATAACCGGTCCATCTCGCGGACTCCGGCGCGCTGCTCTTCAAGGTCGCGGTAGACTGTGTAGACGCTCTCCGGCGCCATCCTGACCTCATTGACCTGCAGACCGTTGGCTGCCAGACAGTCGAAGATCTCGGCGCTGACGAGTTCGAAGAGGGGCATGTGTGCCCGATCGAGGCGCTCCAGTTCCGCGTGGATCGTCTCATAGGAATGGGAGTTGAGCACCTTGAGCGAGAGGCCTTCCAATTCGCTCTTCACTATCCACATGCCTAGCCGGTAGGCCAAAGGCGCGAAGACCGATAGCGTCTCTTCCGCCTTGATCTTCTGCTTGTTCACCGGCAAGGCGGCGATCGTTCGCATATTATGGAGGCGGTCGAAGAGCTTGATGATGACGGTGCGCACGTCGGCGGTCATGGCCTTGAGCAGCTTCTGCAATGTCGCTTGCTGGAGCTCTTCCGTAGATAACCGGCGACTTTCCTGGGCAACGCCGCGCGTCACTTCTTTTAGCTTGGTGACGCCGTCCACCAGCTTGGCCACTTCCGGGCCGAACTCATCGCTGATTTGCCCGATTGAAATGCGTGTGTCTTCGGCGATGTCGTGCAAGAGGGCGGCCGAGATGGCATCCGCGTCCAGCCTGTACTCGGCCAGATAGGTGGCGACCTCCAGCGGGTGGTTAAAAAAAAGCTCGCCGGATTTTCGGCGTTGGGTGCCGTGCTCTCGGCGAGCGAATTCGAACGCTTTCATCACCTGAAGGCGGTCGGTCGTATTGAGGTAATCGCGAGTAAGCGCAAATAATCGCTCGTCGTCGGCAATTAAAAATTCGCTCTCGATCATATTAATGCCAACACCCGATAGATTGCTTGGAGATACCGGAGTGGGGGCCGGCAGAAAGGCGATATCTACAGGTATATCCCCTCATTATATACCAGATTTTGGCGAGTTCCTAGCAGATCGAGCGAAATGCAGCCTTATCCGTGGGGATTATTTCTTGAAATCGACGAACCGATAACCCACGCCGCGCTCGGTCAGGATGTATTTGGGGTTGGCCGGATCTTCCTCAATTTTTTTGCGGAGATAGTTGATATAGAGGCGCAGATAATGAGTTTCGTCGCGGTATTCGTAGCCCCAAACCTTGGCCAGAAGCGTGTCGTGGGGCACGACCCACCCGGCATTTTGGATGAGGTGATTGAGCAGGCGATATTCGGTCGGACGCAAGTCGATGCGCTCGCCATTGACGATGACCTGGTGGCGATTGAAATCGACCGACAGGCGGTCGTCGATCTTCAGCACGGTGCGCGGCGGTGGCGCGGGCCATTGCGCTCGTCGCAACACGGCGCTCACGCGGCTGGTCAGCACTCGCGGACTGAACGGCTTGGTGATGTAGTCATCGGCTCCCAGGTTAAGGCCGTGGGTGATATCTTCTTCGTCGCTGCGAACAGTCAGCAAGATGACTGGCACAGTCGATATCTCCCGCAACAGCTTCAGCGTCTCAAAGCCGTCCATCTCCGGCATCATCACATCCATGATGACCAGGTCGGGGGTAAACTGGCGCACGCGATCCAGAGCCTGGATGCCGTTCTCGGCTTCAACAACCTGATACCCTTCCAGTTCCAGATTCATACGGATAAAACGCCGCATGCGCAACTCATCATCGACGATCAAGATGATTTGCGGAGCGGATGGTTCCAGGTTTTCGGGGACTTGTTCGACCATGATGACCTTATTCGCGGACGAAGCCAATCGCTTTCTCCAGGCCGACTTCCGGCAGAATCTGGATATGACTGATGCGATGCCAGGCGAAGAGAACCTTGTCCACATCGCTGTCGAGATATTCCACGGCGCGGCCGTCGCGACGTTTCGGCGCGTGGACGGTAACGAATAACGATGACGGATCGGGCATGCCTTCCAGCTCACCGACGATCGGTTCTTCGTCCACTAGTTGGATAACGACTGACAATCGCATTGTGATCTATGTCTGAGTGCCCTGTGATCTGAGAAACCTGATTCGCGGATTAGGTATGCTGCCTCATCTGCGGATAAGGTGTCTCGAATGATACGATACCAAGTTTAGTCCGCGATCGTGAATTGTACCAGTAAACCTCCGAAGCGGACGTTGCCCGGGGCCGATAGCGGGTATTCCCGTCCCGGCTCGAGGAGTTCACCGTTGAGCCAGGTGCCGTTGCTGCTGTGATTATCGCAGAGTACGTAGCCTTCCTCGCGCCAGCGGATCGTCGCATGTTGTCGCGAGACGCCGTGTGCCTGGCCATCGAATCGGGTTACGTCGAACTCGGGCACGAAATCTGAAAAAGGATCGGTGCGGCCGATATTGAATTGTGTTCCGCGCAGCACCAGTTCCGCCTCATGCTGGACAACCCGGACACGCAGAGCCGGCGGCTGGGCGAATGGCGTGGCGATAGTCTGATCCGGAGTATATGGCGGCGCGGGTTGCGGCTCCGTGTGTCGCTTGCTGCCGGCCCGGATGGGCGATTTATGGCCGGCGGCCGCCTGGCTCGCTTCCAGATAGGCGCGGGCTGACGGGTGGACGGCCGCGCCGCACATATCGCAGAAGAGCGTTCCCGGATAATGCTGTGACCGGCATTCAAGGCAGACGATCATGTTTCATCTGGTCCTGTCAGGGAACGTGTCCCATATTTCAACATCTTGCGGCCTTCGGGCGACATCGTGCCCGAATGGGCCAGTTGTTGCGCTTCCAGCTGTGCCTGTCGCGCCAGCCGCAGGTCGCCGGTTTCCATATAGCGAGTCGTCAGCTTGCGCATGCGAGCCGCGGCCGTATCCAGCCGGCCGGATTGAGCTTCTTCCCATGCCTTCTCCTGCATCCGGTAGAGATTGAGCCAGCGCACCGCCTCGATAAGCGCTTGTGGGGGGCGGTTATCGTCGCTGCCGCAGGAACTATCGGCGATCAGTCGAGCGCTTCGGCCCGCCACCTGGGCGGCCCCGTTGGTCGCTGTGAACTGGACCTCGAACGGCAGGCGGAATCGCGCCGCGATGGGCTGTGGCGCTACCAGAAACTCCAGCAGCACGGCCATCGGCGAACGGCCTTCCAGATCGCCTAACGGGATGGGGGCGAGATCGGCCGTCAGCGGCTGGAACAAGGGCGCCAGTTTGAACGCGCCGCGGAGGGTAAATTGGCCCGGCCACGATCGACTTAAGGTTAGATTGCGGGCGTGGATGGCTCCCAGACCTTGCAGCCGGTCATCGAGGTGGGAGAATATATCATCCGGCCTCTCGATATAGTGTGATTGCCCGCCGGAGGGAGCCACAAGCGCGTCCAGGAAGGCGTCGTTCCAATCCGCCCCCAGGCCAAAGGCGGTGATGCCGATCCCGTGGGCCGCGGCCTGGGTGGCCAGGTTCAGGCAGTCGCCTGCATCGCCGTAGGTGTGACCGTCGGTCAGCAAGATGAGATGGTTTGTATAGGCTTTAGCCGAAGGAGTGGCCACCTGGGCCAGCCCGGCGCGCAACCCCTGATAAATCTCGGTGCCGCCGGAGGCGACGATACTCTCGAGTTGCCGATGAGGGTTGCGCCAGGCGGCAGCCGTCGCCGGATCAGGGCTGTGTGCCGCCGTGCCTATCGCAGCCGCGGGCAAGACGACTTCGGCACGGTCGCTGAAGCTGACCAGCGACAGCCGATCTTCCGGCCCCAGCTTGTCCAGCAGCAGTTCGACGGCGGCCGCCACCTTTTCCAATCGCTCTCCGCGCATCGACGTCGAGCGATCGATCACGAGGCCGATGTTGAGCGGTCGCCGCTCTTCGACAGCGTGGCGCGGCCGTAATGTCAGCAAGGCATACAGGATATAGGGTGTGTCCAGTAGCGGCACGCCCTCAGTACTCAGGGCCAAATCGAGTTCCAGCGACGAGCCGGTCGTCTCGATGATGAGCGAGTCGTATATCTCCCGGCGTGGAGGGTTGCTGAGTACCTCGTAGGCGTAGCGGACGCGCTCCCATACCTTGTCATCGATAGACTCGACGAGGGCGCGCTCGCTCCATGCCGCGAAGGCCGCCTCGATCTCATCCGGCCCGGCATCATGTTTGACGCCGAGAATGGCATAGATGTCGGCGGGCTGCTGGTCCATGACGATCTTATAAAGGTAGGGCGTAAAGTCGGTGGTCGGTCGTGCCGATATAGAGGACGCCGTTGACGATGGTCGGCGCTCCGATGATGGGGCTGCCGGTATCGAAGCGCCATTGAAGCTCGCCGCGGCGGGCGCTCACGCCGTAGACGTTGCCGTCGGTCGAACTGAAATAAACGGTGTTGCCCCATATCGTCGGGGCAGAGGCCACTTGTCCATTGGTCGGGTAAGTCCAGAGCCGGCGGCCGTGGGCGACGTCGATGGCGTATAGATTGCCGTCGGCCGAGCCGATGAAGAGCGCATCTTCAAAGATCACGGGCGTAGAGATGACCGGCCCCTTGGTCTGGAACCGCCAGATGGGCCAGCCCGAGCCGGCGTCCATCGCGTACACCATGCCGTCCGAAGCGCCGATATAAAGAATGTCGTCGGCGATCTTGGGCGAAGAAGTGACGGCGCGCTTGGCTGTGGCCTGCCACTTCGGCTTGCCCGCAGCCAATTCCAGGGCCAGGACCTGCCCTCCTTCGGTGCCGAAATAGACCAGTTCATCGGAGACGTAGGGCGTCGAGCGGACGGGGCTGTAGACGTTGGTCTTCCAGTAGAGGTTCCCGCGCATCAGGTTGATGACGTAGAAAAATCCGTCGTCGGAGCCGAAGAACGCGTGGTCGAAGCGGGCCGCCGGTGTGGAGTAGATCGCTCCCTCAGCGTTGAATCGCCAATTGAGACGCCCTTTGCGCAGCTGAAGCGAATAGAGCGAATGATCCGACGATCCGAACAACACCGCATCTTCATGGACGATAGGCGAGCCGCCGATCCCGCCGCCGGTGGGATATTTCCACAGGAACTCGCCTTTATCGGCCGTCACGGCGTAGAGGTTGTTGTCGTACGTCCCGGCAAAGACGATGCCCTTGGCTACCGCCGGTCGGGTGCGGATCTCGTCCTCGCAGCGGAACACCCACAGGGGTTTAATCTGGCTGATACCGGCCTTAAGCGATGCCGCCGGCGCGCTCTCTTCGCCCGCCTGTTTGAAGGGGCGTTCGGTCTCCATCAGGCTCAGACGCTGGTCTCGGTCGGCTTCGCCGATATCGCTCTGCGATAGGACCAGCAACGCCTCGCGCAACGCCATCGCGTCAGGGAAACGATCCTTAGGGTCGTAGGCCAGGCAGCGCATGATGATGGCTTCAAACGCACGCGAAATGGTCGGATTGGCAGCGCGAATCGGCCGCTCGCTAAACGTGAAGGGCGTCTCCTGACGAGGATCTTGTCGCGTCAGCAAGTGGTGGAGCGTCGCCCCCAGTCCATAGATATCCGCGGCCGGTGTGGCCTCGCCGCGGTATTGCTCCGGTGGCGTATATCCGGCCGTGCCGATCATCGTGCCCTTGCCTTCGTTGGCCTCGAACAGTTTAGCGATGCCGAAGTCGATCAGGCGAATATGATTGTGAGCATCGAGCATGATGTTCGACGGCTTGAGATCGCGAAAGACGATGGGCTGTGGCTTCTGGCTGTGAAGGTAAGCCAGCGCATCGCAGACCTGAAGCGCCCAATCGAGCGCCTTTTGTTCATCGAGATACTCGTCCGTGTCATCCATCCATTGCTGCAAGTTCTGGCCGGAGACGAATTCGAGGACCAGGTAGCTGCGATTGCCGTCAGTGAAATAGTCGAAGATATCGGGGATGGCCGGATGGTTGAGCATGGCCAACATACTGGCCTCGCGCTCGAACGATTTGATGGTCAGTTCGCGCATCTCAGGATCGGCCGTGCCGATATACATCTCCTTCACTGCGCAGAGGCGGGTGACGGATGGAAATCGCAAGTCGCGCGCCCGGTAAACCGAGCTGAATCCGCCCGCTCCCAGCCGTCCCAATACCATATAGCGTCCCTGGAGTACTGTATTGGTCGGCAGGCCGTCGCCGTGCGGGTGGGCCAGGGGGGCGCTTTCGCTTTCTCGACTGGCGGGGGACATTTCTCTCGTGCTGAATTCCATTGTCGTTGCCTGAAGAAAACCTGAGTGTCCGCGTGGGCGCGACTCACTGGCGAGCCGATCGCTGGAAGGCGCTCTTCGAGTGACCGGCGACAGCTCGCGCCTGACTTATTATAGAGCCTGGAGCGACGATCCTCAAACTCTGCGCCAGATCCGCTCGGCGCCTACGGCCCAATTGGGCGCGTCCTCGCCCTCGTCGCCGGCGTTACGCATGACCCGAGCGCCTTCCGCACGCAGCTTGGCGACCATGTCGTCCAGATCGACGAAAAAGGAGCTTAGCTGCGACCGGTATTGCCCGATAGCGTCCGTCTTGGCTGCCAGGGCCGTCTCGGTTAACCAGATCGTCTCGGCCGTCCATTGATCGCGCTCGGCCGGGGGAAGTACCATCGCCAAAGCCCCTGGTATTTCCGTGTACGGGTAATCCTCGTAGTAGCCCACATCGTCGAAAGCCTGCTCCCCTGCTCGCCGGGCCAGACGGTGGTCGATATGCCCACCCACACCCAGCGGCAGGTAGTAAGCGCTTGCCTCGGGCAACGCAGTGAATGCCTTGACCAAATTTCCGACGAAATGTTCGTCGCCGGGATTGAGCGCCCCGAACATATCCATTGGCCCGGGGTAGAGAGGCGACCCGCCCGGCCCCGCACGATAGATGCAATCGAGAAAAGGCAGGTGGAGTACGTCGGCGCGCAGGATGTCGAACGCTTCCCGATCCTCCGCTCGCCGCTGCGCGACCATACTTTTGGGGGATTTACCCAGGCTGTTGGCCCAGCGTTGATGGATCGATTCGACCGTCTCCGACAGTGGGCCGTGGGGAGGATCGGCCGCCGTCAGCGTGACCACGAGGACCGTATCGCCGACGGCCGTATGCCGAAACAACTGCCCGCCACAGGACAATGCGACATCGTCGAAGTGGGGCGATATATATAGATGATCGTAGTAGGCGTTTAAATCGGTCATGGAATGAGTATAATACCATAATCATGACCAAGCGCCTGACTCATCTCGACGAAACCGGCCGCGCTTCGATGGTCGATGTTGGCGAGAAGGCCGTGACCGAGCGCGTGGCCGTGGCGCGCGGCCGCGTTGTCATGGAACCTGAGACGGTGCGCCTCATCATTGAGGGCGCTCTAAAGAAGGGCGACGTGCTGGCCGTGGCTCAGGTGGCCGGCATCATGGCGGCCAAGCGCACCAGCGAACTCATCCCGCTCTGCCACCCGCTACTGTTGAACAAGGTTGATGTCACCTGCACGCCTAATCCGGACGCCGGCTGTGTCGATATCGAGGCCACCGTGCGCGTCTCGGGCAAGACGGGCGTGGAGATGGAAGCTCTGACAGCCGTCACCGTGGCCGGGCTGACTATTTACGATATGGCCAAGGCGGTCGACCGTGGAATGCGGTTGACCGATGTACGCCTCATAAGCAAATCCGGCGGCCGCAGCGGCGATTGGCACGTGCCCGACGAGGAGTGATTTCGGGAAGCTCCGGCGGACGACGCGCCGCCGGCATCCATGCCGCATCCCCTCCGCTGATTGAGGGTTACTACTAAAACAATATTGAACTTGATTATGGAGATTTCTATCCGCCTGTTTGCCACCCTGAAAGATCGAGCCAAGAGCGATCGTATTTCAGTTACCTTGCCGTCCAATCCCACAACTGTGGCCGCGCTGCTCGACGCGGTGGGCGCGGATTACCCAGCGCTGGCCTCGGCCTTGCGCACGAGCCTTGTGGCCGTCAACCGGGCCTTTGCCGGGCCGGATACACCGGTGGCGGCCACGGATGAGGTGGCGATCTTTCCGCCCGTCAGCGGGGGTAGTGGTCAGTTGCCGCATCCCACTTATTTTGCCGTGATCACCGAACCATTCGACATCGAAGCCATCCACGCTCGATTGACCAGCCCGGAGATCGGCGCGATGGTCAGCTTCACCGGCTTCGTGCGCGGTCGCACGCAGCGTGACGGTCTGCCGGAGGAGACACTCTACCTCGACTACGAGGCTTACGAGAGCATGGCCACGGAGAAAATGGCCCAGATCGCCCGGGAGATATGGGCGCGCTGGCCGGATGTGCAGGGAGTGGCGCTGGTGCAACGCATCGGCCGCGTCGACGTGGGCGGCCACACAACCTTCGTGGCCTGTGCTGGGGCACATCGCGATGTGGGGGTGTTCGAGGCCGCGCATTATGGCATCGACCGGCTTAAGGAGATCGTGCCGGTCTGGAAGAAAGAAGTGGGCACGGAGCGGAGTACCTGGATCGAAGGTCACTACCGGCCGACAGTTGCGGATAACGGATAGACTATCTCCTGTGACATCCTTTTAATGAGAGGGGTTCGTTTTATGAGTAACGACAACGGAGCACGACGACGCGTAGTCATCACCGGCGTAGGGGCGATCACCCCCCTGGGGCATAACGTCCCCGATACCTGGTCGGCCATTCTGAGCGGTAAATCGGGCTTCGGCCCCATAACGCTGGTCGATGAATCTGCGTTACCAGAGGGGACATTTCATTCCATCGGCGGATTATGCGAGGTCAAGGAGTTTGATCCGGCGCAGTACATGGATCGCAAGGATGCTCGTCGTCGCGACCGGTATGAGCAACTGGCGATCGTCGCTGCCAACGAGGCCATGACTATGTCCGGCTTGCTGGTCACCGACGACAACCGCGAGCGCATTGGCATCACCTTCGGTACCGGCGTGGGCGGGATGCGCACAACCGTCGAGCAGGAGGCCATTCTCCGCAGCGGTGGCCCACGGCGGATCAGCCCATTCGCCATCACCATGATCATGCCTAACGGCGCGGCCGGGATGTTGGCTATCGATTATGGCATCCAGGGGGCGTCGACGACTATTACGACTGCCTGTGCCGCCGGCAACGACGCGTTGGGCCATGCCTTTCGCTCTATTCGCTATGGCGAGCTGGATGCTATTCTGACCGGCGGTTCGGAGAGCATCATCACGTCTGTGGGCATCGGCGGCTTTGAGCGGGCGGGGGCAACATCTACTCGTTCGACCGACACGCCGCAGCCGTTCGATGCCAACCGCGATGGGCTGGTTATCGGTGAGGGGGCGGGGGCGCTCGTATTGGAGAGCCTGGAGCATGCCCAGGCGCGCGGGGCGACTATCCTGGCCGAGATTGTTGGCTATGGCCAGACGACTGACGCTTTTCACATTACCGCGCCGCCGGACGACGGCTCCGGCGCGGCGCGAGCCATTCGCAAGGCGCTGGCCGACGCCGGTCTGCGACCGGAAGAGATCGACTATATCAGCGCTCACGGCACAGCGACGCCACTCAATGACGCGGCCGAGACGGCGGCGATCAAGGCCGCGCTGGGTGAGCATGCCTACAACCTGGCGGTTAGTTCCACCAAGTCGATGACCGGCCACATCATGGGCGCGACGGGGGCGATCGAGTCGATCTTCTGCGCGCTGGCCATTCGCGACCAGATCCTTCCACCGACGATCAATTACGCCACGCCCGATCCGGCTTGCGACCTCGACTATGTGCCCAACGCCGCCCGGCCGGGCCGTGTGCGCGTTTGTCTCAACAACGCCTTTGGCTTCGGCGGCCATAATTCCGTTGTAGCGATTCGTCAGTTCGAAGGATAGACGGCGAGCGATTTGCCGTTGAAAACGGATATGGACGACTTGCTGGAGCTTGGCGAGCGACTGGGCATGGAGTTCAGGGATTATTCCCTGTTGTCCCGCGCGCTGACTCATCGCTCCTATGTGAACGAAAACCCCGGCACGCTCCTGGAAGATAACGAGCGACTGGAGTATCTGGGTGACTCGGTGATCGATTTTGTCGTTGCCGGCTATCTCTATCATCGTTTTCCGGAGATGGATGAGGGAGAGCTGACGACGCTGCGGGCGGCGCTGGTGCGGGCGGAGACGCTGGCCCGGTTCGCCCGACAAATCGATCTCGGTCGCTTCCTGCGATTGGGCTATGGCGAAGAGGAGAGCGGCGGCCGCGAGCGAACGCCCCTGTTGTGCGCCACGTTCGAGGCCGTCACCGGAGCGATCTACCTTGACCAGGGTCTGGTTACCGCGCAACCGTTCATCGAGCAATTTGTTGGCCCGATGCTGGAGCAGATCCAGGCCGGAGCGCTGCATAAGGACGCCAAGAGCGAGTTTCAGGTATGGGCACAGGCGCGCTTTAATATGACGCCCCACTATCAGGTCGTCGGCAGCGAGGGGCCGGACCACGACAAGACATTCACCGTGCGAGTGCTGGTCGGCGACGAAGCCTGGGGCGAAGGGCAAGGCCGCAGCAAACAGACGGCGGCCCAGGCGGCGGCGGCCGAGGCGCTGGCTCGGGCTGAGGGCTTTTCCGGCTGATCCAGGAAGCCCGCCGGAGTTGCCGGACCCGCCGGGTTTAAGGCTATATTATGTCTACTCGATTGTTGATTACCGGCGGCAGCGGCTATTTGGGGCGGCATCTGGTCAAGGTGGCGACCGCCGAGCGCTCCGGCCCCATCGCCTATACTACCTTCTCGAGCGATCCGTTGGGCCGGCCGGAAGGTGTGCCGCTTGATCTGCGCGATGGCTCGGCGGTGCATCGCCTCGTGGCCGAATTTGCCCCCGACGTTATCATCCATACCGCCGGTTCCAATCGCAGCCCCGATATGACTGACGTTATCGTCGAAGGGACGCGCCATATTTGCGCCGCGGCGATTGAAACCGGCGCGCGGCTGATTCACCTTTCGACTGACTCTATCTTCGACGGCACGCAAGCTCCCTATGACGAAAGCGCTTGGCCTATGCCGCTCAACGAATATGGCCGGGCCAAGGTTGTCGCCGAGGCGTTCGTCGCTGGACGGCCGAATATGGTCATCGTGCGCACGTCGCTCATTTACGGCTTGGACGAGATCGATAACGGCACGGCGTGGATGGCCGAGGCGTTGCGGGCCAGAGAACCAGTGACGCTTTTTACCAACCAGCGACGTAACCCGGTATGGGTGGAAGCGCTGTGTCGGGCCTGCCTGGAACTGGCCGGGCCATTATCGACCCCGGGCGGCGCCTATCGCGGCGTGCTCAACGTCGCCGGGCGGCAGGTGTTGACCCGAGCCGAGTTTGGGCTGCGGCTGTTGGATTGGTGGGGCGTGACCGAGCGGGAAACGTTGTCGCTGGCCCCGGATACGAGCGGCCGCTGGCCCCTGGATTGCGAGCTTGACTTGTCCCTGGCCAGACAGCTGCTGCGCACGCCTTTGCTGGGTGTGGATGAGGTGTTGGCGCTGGCCCGACATGGGGTGGCGCCGGACCTCGGTTGAGCCTGAGTTATTCATCTATTAAGCCGAAGCTCTCCTTCGAGAGCCATCACCGGCGGCTCCCATCGTGACAAATGTCATGGAAACAGTTGACCTTTGTCACTGTTTTCTTCAAATCCCGCTTCATAAACTCATTTCACCTATACCTCTCGCCTTCGGGAGCCTCCGCGCAAGCTCAGGCGCGGCGCGAAGGCGATGATATCCTGTTCAACAGCTAGAGCGGCCGTAGCGGTTGATATCGTTCCTGTTAATTTGCCTGCCAATCGCGGCGGGTCTTAACTTGTTATGGAGAAGATAGTTGTGAGGCGATGGATTATATTCATGTTGTTGGCGACGCTCGCTCTTGGGTTGACCGCCTGCAAGATTGAGGAAGAAGAGGCGGCCGTACCGACGGCGATCCCGCCGGATTACTTCACCCCCCGAGTCCTGGCAGCCTTTGCCGCGTTGCCGGATGTGGCTGTGCCTGAAGCCTATACGATGAATCAGGAGATGATCGATCTGGGCCGGATGCTTTACTACGAGAATCGCATTTCGATCAGCCAGACGATGAGCTGTAACTCCTGTCACCCACTGGATAATTATGGCGTCGATAACCTGCAATTCTCGTTTGGCCACGACGGCCAGCCGGTCGGTCGTAATTCACCGACGGTCTATAACGCTGCCCTGCATATCAGCCAGTTTTGGGATGGGCGAGCGGCCGACGTCGAAGAGCAGGCCCAGGGGCCTATCCTGGCCGCCGGCGAGATGGGCATGCCAAACCCGGAGTATGTGATCAAGGTTTTAAGGACCATCCCCGGCTACCTGCCCTTGTTCGAGGTCGCTTTCCCCGACGATCCCGATCCGATCAACTACGACAACGTTGGCCGGGCTATCGGCGCGTTCGAGCGTCACCTGATGACGCCCGACCGGTTTGACAAGCTGATCGCGGGCGATGAATCAGTCTTCACCGAGCAGGAGAAGCGAGGCGTGGCGTTGTTTGTCTCCACGGGATGCTCCACCTGTCATTTCGGCCCCGCGTTAGGCGGCACGCGCTATGCTGTGCTGGGCCAGGTCGAACCGTTCCCCGGTCTGACGGACATGGGGCGATTCGATGTGACCGGCGAAGAGATCGACAAGTACGTGTTCAAAGTGCCTTCGCTGCGTAATATAGCCAAGACCGGCCCATACCTTCACGACGGCAGCGTCACCTCTTTGGAGGAGATGATCGATTTGATGGCTGTCTATCAGCTCGGCCAGCAGCTGACCGACGCGCAGATCACCGATATCGCGGCGTTCCTTAACGCACTCACAGGCGAGATACCGCGAGATTTCATTGTTATACCTGAATTTCCAGCGAGCGGCCCCGATACCCCCGGGCCGTATGAGGCGGAAAGCTAGATTCGTATGAGCTGAACGGGCGCGGGGCGACACCATTGTCGTCCCGCGCTTTTTTGATCGGGCGGCTATGCCTCTTCCAGCGCGATTACGGGGATGCTCCGCCCCTTGGCCCATACCGAGTAATTCCGGTAGCCCGGGTAGAGAGCTACCGCGCGCGCCCAGGCCCTCTCGCGTTCGTCCCCAGCTAATTCGTGGCCGGTCATGTCGCGCGTCCGGCCATCGTGGGTTACTTTCACGGCTGGGTAAGCCTTGATGTTGTGATACCAGGCCGGATGCTTCACCTGTCCCCAATTAGACGCGATCAGCAGTAATCGGTTGCCGTCGGGCAGGCCGACGAGGGTGACGCTGCGGGGTTGTCCGCTCTTCGCGCCGGTGGTGGCCAACTGGATAAGCGGCAGGCCGGTCAGCAGGCCGCCGGCCGTGGCGCGGCCGTTGGTCGCTCGCATGACCGCGCCGTCGATGTGGTGGATGGTGTGGGAGAGCAGCCACGTCATTGGCCCGGTGGCGATCAGTCGTCGCACGCCTCGTTGCACAATGTTAGGTGAATCAGTCCAGGCGCTCATAGAAGATGCCGGTTATTTCCGTTGTATCTCGTCGATAATGCCGGGATTGACCAGGCTCGACGTGTCGCCGGGATCCTGGCCGAGCCAGGCGCTGCGAATGACGCGACGCATGACCTTGGCGTTGCGCGTCTTGGGCAGGTCGCTGACGAAGGCGATCTCCTTGGGCTGCAGCGGCTTGCCCAGCTCATCGGCGACCAGCCTGCGCAATTCGGCCGCCAGCGCGTTACTTGGAGAGACTCCCGGCGCGAGCACGCAGAAGCAAACCAGCGCGCTACCCTTCACTGGGTCGGGCACGCCGATGGCCGCCGCCTCGCGCACGCTGGGGTGACCCACCAGCACCGATTCGACTTCGGCCGGACCGAGCCGCTTGCCGGCGATCTTGATAGTGTCGTCGGAGCGACCGAGGATGTACCACATGCCATCGTTGTCGATGGCGGCCCAGTCGCCATGCACCCAGACGCCGGGCCAGCGCGACCAGTAGGTATCAAGATATCGTTGCCGATCGCGCCAGAAGCCGCGCGTCATGCCGATCCACGGGGCGCGGATGACCAGCTCGCCGACTTGTCCGCGAACGGAATGGCCATCGGCGTCGACCACGTCGGCGGCGATGCCGGGGCAGGGTGCGGCGAACGCCGCCGGCTTCAACGGCAAAACAGGGTTGCCCATGACGATGCCGCCGCTGATCTCCGTGCCGCCGGAGTAGTTGATGATCGGCCGCCGTCCCTCACCGACCACATTGAACAGCCATAGCCACGGGTCGGGGTTCCACGGTTCGCCGGTGCTGGCGAAGAAGCGCACCGACGACAGGTCATGACGCTTAACCGGTTCGTCGCCATAGGGAGACAGCGCCCGGATGAGCGTCGGTGACACGCCCAAATGGGTCAGGCGGTGACGCTCGGCCATCGACCACAGCCGGTCGACATCGGGGTAGTCGGGCGCGCCGTCGTAGATAAAACAGGTCGCCCCTAGCAATGTGGCCCCGAACACCAGCCACGGCCCCATCATCCAGCCCATATCGGTGATCCAGTAGATATTGTCGCCGGCGTGGACGTCGGTGCCGAAAGCCATGTCCTGGGCCGCCTTTACCGGAAAGCCGCAATGGGTGTGCACAGCCCCCTTCGGCCGCCCGGTCGTGCCGCTGGTGTAGATGACCATCAGCCGGTCTTCGGCGGCGGTGTCGGCCGCTTCGGCCTCGGCCGGCTGGGGCTCGACGAGTTCGTGCCACCAATGGTCGCGGCCGGACTGCATCTCGACCTCATTGCCCGCGCGTCGCAGGACGATGAGATGCTCGACCGTGGCGACATTGGCCGCGGCTTCGTCGGCCGTGGGCTTCAGGGGCACGATCGCGCCGCGCCGGAAGAAGCCGTCGGCGGTGAAGAGCGCCTTGGCGCCGGCGTCGGCCAGCCGCGTGGCCACCGCTCCCGCGCCGTAGCCGGAGAAGAGCGGCAGGATGATGCCGCCGATCTTGACGATGGCCAGCAGGGCAACCACGATCTCCGGCGTCATCGGCATGAACAGGCCCATGGCGTCGCCTTTGCCCAGCCCGAGCGAGCGTAAGGCGTTGGCACAGCGGTTGACTTCGACCGCCAGATCGCCGTAGGTCAGCGTGCGTGTCGCGCCCTCTTCGCCTTCCCAAACGACGGCCGGACGGTCGCGCGCCTGCGGATCGGCGGCCCACTTGTCGACACAGTTATCGACGATGTTGAGCCGCCCGCCTACGCACCAGCGTGGCCATTCGATGCCGTCGGACAGGTCGACGACTTGCGAATAGGGCACGCGAAAACGGATGTCGAGATATTTGAGGATGGCGTCGGTGAACCAGGCGATATCGGACGTGGAGCGTTCCTGCAACTCATCGTAACTGGCGATGTCGTGCAGGCGCATGAAGCGGGTCAGATGGCTACGTTCGATATAGTCGGGCGTCGGCCGCCAGACGATTTCCCCACCGAAAGAGAATGTGTCG
>JACFOH010000058.1 GCA_019454405.1 Promineifilum sp. | reverse complement strand
TCGTCGCCGGTAAAATGAGCGCCAATACCAGCCGTAGCCCATCGCCCAGCGTTTGCTTGAAGAGATTCAGATCGCCGGTCGCTTGTCGCGAGAGAGTCGGCAGCGTGGCGATCGACAACGCCGTGACGACCAGGCCCAGCGGGAACTGGTAGAGCGTCGTCGCATAATTCATATAGTTCAGGCTTTGGTCGCCGGTGCGGATGGCCAGGTTATAGCTGAGCATGATGGCCAGCTGGTTGACGACCAGGCCGGCCAGGATGGGAATGTAGAGCCGGATGATTCGACGGATAGCCGGATGATGAAAGTCGAGCGCCCACCGCAGATGAGCGTCGCGCAACGCCGGCAATTGCAGCAGCACCTGGAGCAATGAGCCAATCAGCAGACCCCAAACCAGGCTACGGATATCCTCCGGATTTAGCAGAGCGACGATCACGATGGTGCCGTTGAAGGCCGCCCCGATAAACGCCGGCAAAGTGAATCGTTTCAGGGCGTAGAGCGCTCCGGTCAGGACGCTGGCCAACCCCAGAAAGAGAACCGCCGGCGTGGTCATGCGGATGAGCGAGATGCTGGTTTCCGACAGATCCGCCTCGGCAAAGTTCACCGCGCCCACCAGCCACGCTACCTGAGGCGCCAGTAGCTCGACGACGGCGATGATGAACAGCAGCACCAGCGTGGCCATGCTCAGCACGATGCTCAGCACATGCCATAGCTCGGCGCGTCGCTCGCGATCGGTGTAATCGCTGAAAACCGGCACGAGCGAAGAGTTCACCATACCGCCGATGATGAGATCAAACAGACTGGTGGGCACGTAGGCGGCCGCCTGGAATGCTGCCAGCAAAGGAGTTGTCCCGAAGAGGTTGGCCTTGACCATCTCCCGCGCCAGCCCCAGCACGCGACTGGTGACATTACCTGCGGCTAATACGGCCGCGGCACGAACGATGCCGTGATTCTCCCCATCGTCCGGCAGACCTGGATCAGGTCCATCAGGCGGCAGGTCGAGAGGAGATGGGGGGAAAAATTCCGGCGTCGCCGGATCGGGGATTTGCTCCATGTGGGTTGAAGTCTAGCCTAAGGGAACGTGAGTCGCAACGGGCGGCCAGGTGTTGTTTACCATGCGGTTGGCTAACGGGGGAGGTTGGTTTTCGCGGTCTGAACCTGACATGTCATTGTGGATGGGTATAATCTCTGCATAGTTCCACAATTCATTGAAACAATCGTTCAGACTGTTGAGCCTGAAGACCGGAGAAAAGCCCATGTACGATAAAGCTAAACTGGCCGAATTGGCCGAAGCGCGCGACCGTTGGGAAGAGACCACCCTGCATCAGACGTTAGCTCGCGCTCCCGAGCGGAAGGCGTCTTTCGTAACAACCTCCGGCGAGCCGATCAACCGGCTCTACACGCCACTCGACGTGGCCGATCTCGACTATCTGGACGATCTGGGCAACCCGGGGGAGTATCCCTATACGCGCGGCGTGCATTCCACCCTTTATCGCGGCAAGCCGTGGACGATGCGCATGTTTGCCGGGTTCGGTAGCGCCGAGGAAACGAACGCTCGCTACAAGTATCTGTTGAGCCAGGGCAATATGGGGTTGTCCGTGGCCTTTGACCTGCCGACACTGATGGGCTACGACACCGACGCGCCCCAGGCGCTCGGCGAATTTGGCAAATGCGGCGTCGCGATCAGCAGTTTGCGCGATATGGAGATCCTCTTCGACGGCATCCCGCTCGACCAGGTGACGACCAGCATGACGATCAACAGCCCCGCGGCCATCATTTGGGCCATGTACATCGTCGCGGCCGAGAAGCAGGGCGTGCCGCAAGCCAAACTGGGCGGGACGTTGCAGAACGATATCCTGAAGGAGTATATCGCCCAGAAGGAATATATCTTCCCGCCCGAACCCTCCATGCGGCTGGTCATCGACACCATCGAATATGGCGCGCGCCATATGCCCCTCTGGAACACGATATCGATCAGCGGCTACCATATCCGCGAGGCGGGGTCGACGGCCGCCCAGGAACTGGCTTTCACGCTTGGCGACGGCATCGAGTATGTTCGCTGGGCAGTCGCTCGCGGGATGGACATCGATGATTTCGCGCCGCGCCTCAGCTTTTTCTTCAACTGCCATAACGATTTCTTTGAGGAGATCGCCAAGTTCCGGGCCGCGCGCCGCATCTGGGCGCGCGAGATGCGTCATACCTTTGGGGCGAAGAATCCCCGCTCGTGGCTATGCCGCTTCCACACGCAAACGGCCGGCGCCAGCCTGACGGCCCAGCAACCGGAGATCAACGTCGTACGCGTCGCGCTTCAGGCCATGGCCGCCGTCCTGGGCGGCACGCAGAGCCTGCACACCAACAGCATGGATGAGGCCCTGGCCCTGCCCAGCGAAGAGGCGGTCACTGTGGCCCTCCGCACGCAGCAGATCATCGCCGAGGAAAGCGGTGTGGTCAACACGGTTGATCCTCTGGCCGGCTCCTTCTTTGTCGAGCACGAGACGAACAAGATCGAACGCGAGGTCTACGATTATTGGCGACAGGTAGAAGATCTGGGCGGCGTATTGCCAGCCATCGAGCAGGGTTTTTACCAGTCGGAGATCTCGGCCGCGGCCTATCGTTATCAGCGCGAGATCGATCTCAACGAACGCGGCGTCGTCGGCGTCAATGTCTACGCCGACCCTGATGAACAATTGCGTATCCCGATTCTTGAGATGGATCCGCAAGGCTACGAACGCCAGATCGCGCGTCTGAGCCGGCTACGGCGAGAGCGCGACAACGAACAAGTCGCCGCCACTTTGTCGGCCTTGCGCTCGGCCGCGGCCGGAAATGCGAACACCATGCCGTATATCATCGATGCCGTCCGCGCCTACGCCACCCTGGGCGAGATCACCGATGTCTTCCGCGAGGTCTTCGGCCGGTACGCGGAGCCGACCTGGATATAGCTCCGTATCGTCAAGCGCGATAAACTAGATCGACGCGTCCTGGCCGCGATAACGATATATAATGGAGAAGACCGTTGACTCGTCATGAGCCGGCGGTCTTCATCGACCCATTTAGCAGTGCTCGGCGAGGCCCTGCCCGTGTGAACATTATAAAAGGAGGAATGGTGTATGGAGTCTAAAATGACCCAGGACAAGCCGGGTTTTATAACCCAGCTTCTGACGCTCCTGCTGCGTGTGGTAATGCCCGTAGCTATCTTGGTCGTCGCCTTTGTGGTGATGTATGCAGGTTTCATTTTCCTGCGGGCCGGTAGCGCGCCAAAATGGGTGATTGTCTTTGTCGCTATTGTTTGGGGAGTCGGCGGCGTCGCCGCGCTCTACTGGATCTTCAACTGGATCGTCGAGCGAATGGGGGACGAATGGCGCGGACGCTTGCAGCCGTTCGTCTTCGTCGGCCCGGCGATCGTCATGCTGCTCTGGTTCCTTGCGTTGCCCGTCCTGCGAACGTTCTGGATCAGTCTGTTCAATCGTGATGGGCCGCCGACCGGCTGGCTTAACCTGGGCGATCTGGGCGGCAGTTTCGCGACGCTCGGCTCGCGTTTTGTCGGCTTCGACAACTATATTGCTATTTTCACAAACCGGTTGATGC
>JACFOH010000057.1:1758-3642 GCA_019454405.1 Promineifilum sp. | reverse complement strand
TGCCCCCGGCGCGTTTTTGACGGACGCGCCGGGGTGGCCGGTGTAGGTTATTTACGCCCCACCTTGCCCAGCATCAGGAACAGGGCCGCGAGGAGCGACAGGACGAACAGGACAAGAACGATGACTACGATTGTGCCAACTGGTGTCATGATTCACCGTCCCAGCCACTCGCCGTCTTGCGAGTACTCATCCTCATCTCTAGCGACGGCGCGGCCTATCAGGCCCAGGATGATCAGCCCGCCGAAGATCAGCACGACGACAATCACAATCGCCAATCCAAGTGCCACAAACGGATTCATCATTGCTTGCCTCCTTTGGCCGTCAGTAACAGGCCGACGGCGCAGACCGCAAACGCCACTCCCCAACATGTCAACACGGGTATCAGTTCCATCTCGGTTTTACCTCCTCCGGCGATTGCCGGTAAATAACGTCGGCTTGCGTATTAGCCTCTCGCGTGTCCTTGCGGAGGGCCTCGATAGACGCCCAACTTACCATGCAGTCTGTGCAATACAGATCGCCTTTCGTTTTCCTTGCGACCACCGGGTGGCCGCAGTATGGACACTCATTTACCACTCGTTTCATGTCATGCCTCCTGATGGAAGAATACCTCGCAACCGTATTTATCGGCCGCAACCTGGAGCAATCGACGGGCTGTTGCCTCGTCATATTTTGCCGCGTGATTAATGGCGTAGGGCGACATGTTGTAAAACTCCATCGCGCCCATAACGTTGGCCTCGCCCACAGCGAACGGGCCTATTAAGCTGGCCGCAAGGTATCGATAATACAGCCCGTCCGGCAGGAACGTGGCGACGTGCTGGTCGCCCCGATAGAAGTCCAGCACGGTTTCGAATCCGTGTGAAGCCATTTGTTTGTAGATAGTGAAGGTGTAGTACATTGGTCATGCTCTCCGTTCGTTAGTGGGGCCGCGCCGGGATTGACGCGGCCCCGGTTGGGTTAATCGTTGTAGGCGCCGTTGACTGCCTCAGCGGGCACGACTACCAGTTCGGGCTGCCCTTCGTCGAAGAAGCCGTCGGCTGGCGCGTCTTTGAGCGCGTCGCGTATGTTTTTGTATGCCCGAACACGATCCGCCGAGGTCTTGGGTACGCTCGTCACACCGTTGGCCCTGAACCACGCCTTGACGGTTTCTTCGTCGGTTTGCAGCAGCACGGCCACGGCGGGGATGAATTCCCGTGCCTCTACGTCGTGGATCATGGCCTCGTCTTTGGGCACGGGGGCCATGTGACCGTTGCCGTTGCCGTTTTGGGTAGACTGCGCCGGGGTCGGTTGCGACTGCGGTTGGGCAGTGAATACGCCGTCGATGATTGCGTCATCATGCCCCACGTCGGTGCCGATTTCTTCTGGCGTGTAGATAGGACTGCCACCAAAGATACCGGGGGCAAAACGCCGCGCCCCACGTGTCAGAGCACGAGCGAATAGCATGTCGCTGGGGTATTGTTTCCAGACGGGCTTGTTAGTCAGCCCGGCCGCTTGCGCCTCGGCCATTGTGAATTCTGATTGCCCCACTCTCGCGCCATTTTCGTACCAGTCCAGCACGCAAGCCGTCGCGTCGCCCTTGACGATGCGATAGTCGTACCGCGCATCGTTCTTGACCAGCGTGGCGATGAGGTTCGCGCCAATGACCGGCTTGCCTTGCACGATGTGAATACCTGTCATGGAAGCGAACGGCGGCAATCCAATCTCCGCCCCGGCCATGACCTTGACCATTGCCTGAGCGACGCCCTTCACGTCGGAGAAGTAGCCACTGGCGTGCAATGCCTCGGCCGCCAGTTTCAGGCTGCCCATCTGCTCGTAAACTGCTAATGCGTTAGTTGTCATCGTTTCCTCCGTGTCTGTTACCACTGATATTCACATACATAGCAATAA
>JACFOH010000057.1:411-1748 GCA_019454405.1 Promineifilum sp. | reverse complement strand
CGGCTCAGGCCGTTCGTTGCGCGTGCCGCACGTTGGACACGTCGCCGGTTCTGCCTTACGCGGCGTGGGCGGCCAGTGGCCGTTGCGCCCGTACATCTGATCGCCCCATATCCGATTTTGTTCCTCTTCGGTCAGGTCGTTCATGCGGCGATCCCAGCTGTCCAGATAATCATCCAGTCCGTAGTATCCATCCATGTCAGGCCCCCTGTGTGTAGGTGTAGCTACGATAATTGTTCTCGGTGTGGGTCGGCACTCCGGCCCTCTCTAACAGTTCTAAAAAGCGCGTCCGCGTTACCGCCTCCTGAGTTTCACCGCCGCCAAGATCGCCCCAGCACACGGTGTATTCAGGTTCACGATCCCGACCGTAGGGCCAGGTTATGAATAGCGCGTTTATTGGTTTCGTTCGTGTCATCATTATCCTCCGTTCGTTTGTTCGTTTAGCCTCATCAGTTAGGGCCTTACCCTAAGACCGGCCGGAGCCGGTTTCGGCTTGTCATTTACGCGGCAATCCAAACCTCCTCAACGATAGGGCCAAAGGCCGCTTCTACACGACGCTTGCGCCATTCCAGTAAATCACCGTTGCCCCTGAAGGAGGTTCCGGCAATTTCCCCGCCGGTAGCATCAAAAAAACGCGCCACAACAAACGCTGTCGCAAAGCCTCCCGCTGTGTTAGCCAGCTTCGCTTTCACTTCCAACCGCACTCCCGTTTTATTAGTCATCTCATTGCCTCCGTTCGTTTGTTTAGCCTCATCAGTTAGGGCATCACCCTAAGACCGGCCGGAGCCGGTTTCGGCTTGTTAGCGACGACGTATTGCGCGGCCGCCATATTTGCCGGCCAAATATTTTGCCTTACGGACGGCCTCCTCATTGGTGCTAAACCGGTACGTCCACTCGTCGCAACGTCCATCGTGACCGCGGTCCATATAGACAGAATATCCCCCGTCATACTCGCGGATAAATACGCACCGCTTGCGGTCATCTATGGTGTAATCAAAATAAGGGATTGTGTTTGTCATTTCGTTGCCTCCGTTTGTTTATCAAACTTATAACAATAGTATAACACAGGGATTGACATTTGTCAATAGGCAATATACAATTTGGTTACATCAATTTTGGGAGGTTTTCAGGATGAAAAGAATCAAAAACAATTATGCTCAGTTACTCAGAGAGAAACGGGCCAGAGATGGTTACGACTACACCCACGCCGAGGTCGCCGATATTGTCGGCATCAATTTATATACATCGTATAGAATGGCCGATGGCAAGCAGACCCGCTTCGATGAATCGGTGCTGATCGGCCTGTGCGACTTCCTCGGCTGTACGCTGGGCGACCTGCT
>JACFOH010000057.1:0-401 GCA_019454405.1 Promineifilum sp. | reverse complement strand
CGACGGCCGGACGGAGCCGGTAGCTGAGGCCACGCCATGACCGCGACACTCCGCCACCTGATCGGCCGCCACGTTCCTGTCCAGCGCGATTGCGACATCTGCGGCAAGCCGTTCACGTCTCGCAACGCTGAGGCCGCGCGGATGATGCTGGCCGGCCGGTTGCGCGTTTGCGACGATTGCCGCCGGGCCGGGGCGCGAACGACGCTGACCTATGGCGAGTATCTCAAAACGGACTGGTGGCGGCACCGGCGCGAGCGGGCGCTGGAACTGGCCGAGTCTCATTGTCAGGTATGCAACTCGCCGGGGCCGCTGGAAATTCACCACCGGACTTATGAGCGGCTGGGCCACGAACGCGACGCCGACCTGATCGTCCTCTGCGCCGATTGCCATAGATTGTTTCA
>JACFOH010000056.1 GCA_019454405.1 Promineifilum sp. | reverse complement strand
GACTGATTAAAGCATCGAGCTTTTGACCTTGCCCCTACGTGCTCCCCTGATTGTTACCATTCAGAGGTAGAGTCCGGCTCCTTCATGATGGTTGGTTGAGGTGATCGCAACCAGTCTGGAGGCATGCCTCCAGACTGGTTGGGCGATGATCTCGGCGGGGGTCTTCCCGCCCAGTTTCGAGTGCGGCCTGACGTGGCTGTAGTCATGCCGCTAGGCATCGAGTACGAAGCGGGCATCCGCCGTCGCCATCCCAACTTCTATCCATGACCACTGCCATTCGCCCATTGACACGGGCTAATCGATATAGGTGGTCAGAATGCCTATGCCCGTGACCTCAAGTTCCACGCAGTCGCCTCGAGCACCCTTTCGGGCCTGTTCCATGCCGCAACACCCGGCCACCGTCGACGACGATAGAATTTCTCCCGGAATCAAGTAAGCGGCCTGGCTCATGTAGGATATTGCGTCCTCAAACGTCCAATGACGCCCCGCAGGCGTCCCACGCCCCCATTCTTCCCCATTCACACGAAGAACAGCTTGCATATCGCCGTGCTCGATCTCATCGCTCGTCACGATGCACGGCCCCATCGCGTTGCTACCTTCGAAATCCTTGCCTTTCGCTGTGATCGAGAGACCGGTTGCCATCGCGACGTGTTGTGCATCACGGGCACTGAGATCATTCAATATGGTGTACCCAAAAATATACTGTCCGGCATCTTCGACGGCGATATCCCGGCCGCGACGGCCTATGATAGCCGCGATTTCCAGCTCATAGTCTATCCATTGAGAATAGGATGGCCAAGTCACATGATCATCAGGTCCTGAGATACAATATTGGTCAAGAGAATAATATATCGGCGTTTCGAACCACCCCGGTTTCGGTATCGGTCCAAAGATCTTTTCAGCCTTGGCCACAGCCTCTTCCCTATCCTCCCCATCAGCAAGTAGTCTGACCATGCCATCTCGCCCTTGGCTGAGGTGCTTAGCGTCAAGCGATGTACCACGCATCCTAGGCGGCAGTGGTATGGGTGGCCGGAGCCTGACCGTAGAACGAGCCAGCAACGCATGCGCCGGTAGGGCTTCAATCTGGGCTTGAGCGCGTTCCAGGACCGCCTCTCCCCCCTCGATGAAAGCAAGCATATTGGCGAACAAAGGATCACCGTCATTGGCCGTTGTCAGATCAAGTACTTCGCCGTCACCAATCAGGGCTCCAACTCTATCACCGCCTTCAATACCGCGGAAAGTGACCAATCGCATCTGAACTCTCCAGTTACCGAACAAGATACTTATCCCAGAAGGGAGTGATTTCGCATCGCAATGTCAGACAGGGCGTACGCTGAAGACACTCAGGAAGTTTCATCGTTCGCGTCGGACCATAATTGCCGATCCGCCTTCAAAACGCGACGGTAACGCCGTAGTCAATCGATGCAGCCTTTAGCCGATACCGGTGCCCGACGTGTATACTATCCACCCGGCGCCTACACTCATTCCTGTCAGGCGCTAAGCAAAAAACGCCTGCCGACGCCGGCTGAAGTTGGACGGGCGCTTCTCCTGTGAGGGCATCCGGTCGATCACCATCATTCCGTCACGGATTACCGCCTTGAGGTGTTCCTGCGGCTTGGCGAGGATCGACATATCAGCGAGCGGATCGCCGTCGACAACTATCAAGTCTGCAAAGGCTCCCGTCTCAACCACCCCGACCTTGCCGTTATCCTCGCCGAGCAACGCCTCGCCGGCGTTCTTGGTGCCCCAGCTCAAGATGTCTGAGGGATCCAGCCCCTCGATCTCGCCGTAGAAGGCAAATTCTCGGCCATAGTTGCCAATCTGGTGATCGAGCGGATCATCCGGCAGAAAGTCGCGCGTGACACCACCATAATCGTCACCGATCAAAATTTTGACGCCAGCCTTTTGTGCAATCGGCAGCATCCTGCGAACTTTCTGGTACAAATGATCGTCCCCTGGATGCGCCCATCCCAGTTCAAGTGCTACCTTGGAGTACACTTGGCTCGGCACCCAGTAGGTGCCGGCCTTAGCCATTGCGTCGATGCATTCCTCATCGACTCCATCGCCATGATCAATGATGTCGAGGCCCATTTCGATACATTCAAGAATAAGATCCTTGTGACCGATATGAGCTCTGACCTTCGCGCCGCGTTCATGCGCGGTTCTGACCACCATCTCCATCTCTTCACGCGACATGTTACGCAACTGGCTCGGAATGCCATGACCGCCACCTGGGAAAATCTTGATCGTTTCCGCGCCGCAGCGAATTTCCTCGCGGACAACCTTCCGGATTTCTTCGGGACCGTCAGCGCGAATATCGAGGCCTGGCTGAGTGAATACCTGCCACCATTTCTTGCTGTCATTGAAGTCAGCGGTTGTGCCGACGGCACGACTACAAGCCCGGATACGAGGGCCCGGAATAACACCCTCTGCAATCGCGATCTTGAGGCTCGCATCGATATTATTGCTGGCGGAAGCCCCGATATAACCAGTGAAACCGCTTTCGAGCAAAACGCCACACTGCCGCACGCCCATCGCCATCAGCACGCCAGGTGGCATTTCCTTGCCCACCTGTTCGCCCGCAAAATATTTTTCAAGCTTGAAGAGAAGGAAATCAGCGTGAAAATGACACGAGATCATCCCAGGCATCAGGGTCATGCCGCCCAGATCAATTGTCTCCCCACCTACCGCTGCGTCAATTGCGATGATGCTATTTCCATCAATCGTGACACTGTGCGTGCGCGGGAGCATCCTGGTGCCGTCGAACAGGCGCGCATTGGTCAGGCTATACACTGCTGCTTCTCCTTCCGGCTCGCGGCGCAGGCCGCAATTAGCCTTTCTGATGTTTACTGTTCTGATATCTCGGTATGGCGAGCTGGCTCAGCCTCTTGAGCATTGATCTGGAAATCCTTTATCCACAAACCTGCTGCGCCGAGAGGAGATGGATTAGACAGCCCCCACAGAGAGAGGCCGCGGGTTCCCGAAATCGCTCTCCTCTATATCCTCCGCATCTGTAGCACGGAATTCAGCGCGTATCAGCTTTTGCAGTATGCGCCGTGCGCGAACACCTGCCGCATCGCCGGCAAGGATGACGGGACGCAGGGCCCAAAATTCCTGCCCGCCCATATTCCCGAATGCCTGCTTAATCATCGGCCCATCTTCATTATCAAAAGCATGAGCAATCATAGCATGCATTTGGTGCGTAATATCATCGTCCTCGACCCGACGGTTTCGGGCGGACGCCCAAAAATAATGGGTCGCACTATCCGTGGCGGGAGTGATAAGATGCGCCGTCGGGGCGGCCGGAGCGTCTTCGCTCCTCACGCCTTTCGGTGTCATGCCCACGTTATGAATGATATGGGATGGAGCCATCCAGTGCAGATTGTTCCAAAAGAAAGCCGTTTCTTCTTCTCGATCCCAGAAAAGTTTAAATAGGGTGGAATTGACGGGTTCATCGTCCACGCACATTCGATAGATTAGTTCGTCCCCCTCTTGCTCGATGGAAACTCTGGTTCGGTCGGTGGAATCGGACGCAATCAGCGCCGGGTGAAGATAAGCGGCATGAGTCAGATCGAGAAGATTGTCGGTCAACATCTCATAATGCGCATCGATCCGGGTGTAGCCTCGACAGGCCGTGAACCCTGGATCGGTCAGGAATGAAT
>JACFOH010000055.1 GCA_019454405.1 Promineifilum sp. | reverse complement strand
AAATGATCGATGAATGAAGGATAATGCTGAGATAGTAGCATAGCGCCGGGGATTGGGCAATAGCCGGATGACCCCAACGCAAGGCTCCGGGCAGTTCCCGCTCTTTCCCAATCATTTCCCGATCGCCTGGGATAACCGGCCCTTATATTACTCCTCAGGTGAATGATCCTGTTCACCCGAAAAAATTCACGTGAGGATTTACCATGAAACATCGAATCAGTATAAAGTACGGCACCTGGCCTCTACCGGCACTGGCTGCCATTGCGGTCCTCCTGCTGGCGGCCGCCTGCTCCGGTTCCGGCGCGAAAGAACAGGCCATGGCTCCGGCGACTCAGGCCCCTCCGGCAACGGAAGCCGCTCCGCCGACGAGCGCCCCCGCCGAGAAGGCGGAAATCCCGGTTGTCCCGATCGAGATGAACGACGATGGTTTCAAAGTGGCGGAGGTCATTCCCGGCGGAATCGTCCAATTTAATATCGCGAATGCCGGCAGTGAACCCGCCGCGCCCTCTCTAATACGCATCAAGGAGGGACACACCCGGCAGGAACTGAGCGACATGGTCGATACAGTTAACACCAACCCCGGTGATTTCTCCACCTTCAACCAGCTTTTCAATGTGGCCAGCGCTATTTACGGCGTTGAAGATCTCGCCCCGGGAGCAACCCTCTCTTTCTACGCCGACCTGCGCACAGGAGATTTCGCCCTGTCGGACGATAACCATCCGGATCGCGGCCTGGCCTACTTCATGGCGCATGAGCTTACCGGCAAAACGGAGCCGGAGACGGTGATGCATATCGACATGGTCGACTTCGCCTACACCATGCCCGACGTCGCCCAAGGCAAAGGGCTGTGGGAGTTCGCCAACTCCGGCGACCAATGGCATATGGCTATGGTGATACCGTACAATCCCGATATGACGCCGGAACAGGTGCTGTCCGCCTTCGAAGAGCCCGAACCCTCTATCCCCGTATTGGATGGGATACTGCCCATGTCGCCCGGGGAAAGAGTCTGGGTTGAGGTAAACTTGCAACCGGGCCAGTACGAAGTGATCTGCCCGCTGCCGGACCTCGCCGCGGTAGCCGATGGCGGCGAGCCGATGCCACATCTGCTGCACGGCATGCAACACATGTTTACGGTCAACGACTAATTAACCTTCTCGCTGGTTTCGGCGCTCCGGCTTCCGTTCGAGCCGAAAGCCGGGGCCCCTATCAGGATGCCGCCAATCCGACTCATTGTAACCCTGGCATAGAAATATAATCGGATGGCGGCATTTATTAAACGTTACGGTCTGCCAGGTTCGTTCAAGCAGAACTTGAGGGATGAGATGAACAAAACATCGCTTTATAAAGCAGGAGTCATTCTGTTCGCTCTGCTTTCGTTATTCAGCATTATCACTTCGATCCCTTTCTTGATGGATCCGGAGACGGAAAACGCCTTCCAGGGCGTGCCGCAGCCCATTGTCTTATTGAGCGCGCTGGTGGGTATGGCCGGGCTTATCGCCTCCTATGGCGCATGGAAAGGGCAGAAGTGGGGGCTATGGCTGAGTATCATCCTCAGCGCGATTAACGGGCTATCTGCCTTGCCCGGCATCACGGAAGCGCCCAGTAATTCTCTCCGGTTAGTCGCCACCGCCGGCGTCGTGCTGTCCGCATTCATAATCTTCGCCCTGCTCTGGGGTCAAAGCCGATGGCAGGCTGACCGATCATAAATCGAGCCAATAGTCACTCCGTAGCGCGATCCGGCAAATCGCGCTACGCCCCTTCATAACATATATAATTGATTCGCAAGGTATCGATGATCAACACTGTTTCGCGGTCGCGACTGCATCTAAATCGCCTGTTACCAACATTGACTCTGGCGATTCTGCTTGCCTTCTGGTGGGCGACCGTCTACCAGCTACTGGTTGCCGGCTGGTGGTTGCTCAATGGTTACTTTACGCTCGCTCCGGAACGGAATCCATACCATTGGAACGGTTTGATCGATTGGGCTTTCATGCTGTTGGCACTCTTGTCTATGTGGCCCATGCAACATTGGCTCAGGCCACGCATCGCCCTCCTGGCGGAGAGCAGTGACGACGATCCATATGTCACCATCAGCCGCGTATTGGCCAGGATGGATACCGAACTAACGGCCGAAACATTGCCACCAGCCATCATCCACTCGCTGGCCGAGACGCTCAACTTGCCCTATGTAGCCCTGGCAAGCGATGATGGTTCGTTAGCTGAAACCGGCCCCCGCCCGATCACCCCTCTTGTCTCTCTATCCCTTTCCTATCAAGAGCAATCCTTGGGCGAGCTACGCCTCGCACCTCGCGTCGTCGCCGGAGCTCTGCTACCTATTGACGGGCGGCTCTTAGGCGACCTCACGCGACAAATCAGCCTGACGCTCTACGCCACACGCCTGTCAGCCGAACTGCAGGAATCACGTCGCCGCATCGTCACCGCCGGCGAAGAAGGGCGCCGGCTATTACGCCGCGATCTCCACGACGGCCTCGGCCCGGCGCTGGCGACGATGACTATGCAGGCCGAGACTGCGCGCGATTTACTGCGCGACGATCCGGTCGCCGCCGACCGGCTGCTGGCGGAGCTGACCGACCAGGCGCAGGCCACGGTCGCCGAAGTGCGACGCATCGTCCACGGGCTACGGCCGCCGGCGCTGGATGAGCTGGGACTGTTCGGAGCGCTGGGCGTGCTGGCTGAGGGGCTTGCGACGCCGGACTTGAGTGTTACGATTCGTCTGCCGGAGCAGCGCCCACCTCTGCCCGCGGCCGTCGAGGTGGCCGTCTATCGCATTGCTCAGGAAGCGCTAACCAACATTCGGCGCCACGCAGGAGCACAATCAGCGGCCTTAGCTCTATGGTTTGAGAATGACGGCCTGCGCCTCGAGGTAGCAGATGACGGCGCCGGCCTGCCGCAGGAATCGAGGCCCGGTATGGGGCTGTCCACCATGCGCGAGCGAGCCGAGGAAATTGGGGGAACGCTCAGCGTCCAGCAGAACCAGCCGAAGGGCACCCGCGTCACTGCCCAATTTCCACTTGAGTTCGGGGAGACAAGCTGATGGAACCGATACGCGTCCTCATCTGTGACGATCACAATGCCTTTCGCCAGGGGTTGCGCACCATGTTGGCGACTGAGCCGATTCTGCACGTCATCGGCGAGGCGATCGACGGCCAACAAGCGATAACCCAGGCGGCTGAATTACAGCCAGACGTCATTCTCATGGACTTGCAGATGCCACGACTGAATGGCCTTGAGGCGACACGCCGCATCGTCACCGCCGCCCCGCATATGCGCATCCTCGTCCTCACGATGTCCGATGACACGGCCACTGTATTCCATGCTCTGCAGGCCGGGGCATTGGGTTACATCCTGAAAGGCGCTCGCAAGGCCGACATCGTCCGATCCATCCAGAACGTCTATCACGGCGAAGTTGTTTTCGGGGCGGCCGTGGCCCAGCACGTCATCAGCCACTTCAGCCGCGTCCAGGCCGACGTGCATGCCGATGCTTTCCCGCAATTAAGCGAGCGCGAGTCGGAGATCCTGAACCTGATGGCCCAGGAGTTGTCGAACGAAGCTATCGCCGAGCGACTGGGCATCAATCTCAAGACCGTCCGCAACCATGTCTCCAACATCTGCACCAAGCTGCAGGTAAGCGATCGAACGGCGGCCGTATTGCGAGCGCAGGGCAAGAGCGGCCGGGCCTGATCCGGTCTCAAAACAGGTCGCGGTTGGCGTCATCTACTGTATATGGTCTCGCTTCTCCGCCGGCTGGCGTCGCTCGCCCGCGCATCTCGTCGTAGAACCGTTTGTCGTATCGCC